>JASMTI010000199.1:0-38939 GCA_041694375.1 Bacteroidales bacterium
AAGTACCATGAACCATGTTCATGGCTAATTGAAAAGTAAAATGTTATACAAGGACCGGGGGCGCCCTGTCTCTTTGTTGGTTTATTAGACAAAGGTTTTTAAATGATGTGTACGTATCAACTTTATATTCTTTTAAAAGTATTTTATGAAAGCTGAATGATATAAATGCAACCCAAAAAAGAACATGGGCTTGTTGTATTTGTAAAAAATCGAATGTAGAATGTTGGTGTTTTTTTACTGGTGTGTTATCCTGCGATTTGTTGAACGGGTGGGAGTGGATCACCATTTTGCCGTTTTCGAGGCGGTGAACGTGCATGTTGTTAACATCATTCACAATAACAAACCCGATAAGGAATGTGAACAATGCAACAACAGTTTGTTTAAACTTTAAATTGTACTTTTCGTTCATGGGGGCAAAGAAACTTATATTTTTTTTGCCCGGCAATAATAACTTGTTGTGATTTAAAAGGCCACTCCAAATTATAAAATGAGTGGCCTTCACATCAATGTAATTTATTAATTTTAGGGTTATTCAAGCGAACCAATCATTTTCATGGGGTCAACCCATTTATCAAATTGTTCTTCGGTAAGCAGGTTTAGTTCTAATGCGGCTTGTTTGAGTGTTTTGTTTTCGGCATGGGCTTTTTTGGCAATTTTAGCTGCTTTTTCGTACCCAATATGGGTGTTTAGTGCTGTAACCAGCATCAGCGAGTTGTTAAGGTGTTCGTTAATTCGTGTGGTGTTGGGTTCAATGCCCACGGCACAGTTGTCGTTAAATGCCTGGCAGGCATCGCCCAGCAGGTTAGCCGACTGCAAAAAAGCGTTAATCATCACCGGTTTAAACACGTTTAACTCAAACTGCCCGTTTGAGCCTGCAATGGTAATGGTTGTATCGTTGCCCATAACCTGTGCGCAAACCATGGTAAGTGCTTCAACCTGCGTTGGGTTAACCTTACCGGGCATAATGGATGAGCCGGGTTCGTTGGCTGGGATCATAATTTCGCCAATTCCCGATCGGGGTCCCGAGGCCAGCAGGCGTATGTCGTTGGCAATTTTCATGAGGCTTACGGACAGTTGTTTTAACGCACCATGTGTTTCAACTATGGCATCGTGTGCGGCCAACGACTCAAATTTGTTGCCGGCCGATATAAATGGTAAGCCCGTAAGTTCGGCTATTTTGGCAGCTACCTTGCCGGCGTATCCTTTTGGGGTGTTCAGCCCGGTGCCAACAGCTGTGCCGCCAAGTGCCAGTTCCGACAGGTGTTCGAGTGTATTGTGCAATGCTTTTAGCCCGTGTTCGAGTTGCGAAACGTACCCTGAAAATTCTTGACCGAGTGTTAAGGGGGTGGCGTCCATCCAATGGGTACGGCCAATTTTTACCACATCGGCCATTGCTTTCGATTTATTGGACAGGGTGTTTTTAAGCAACTCGATTTTTGGGATGGTGTGCCCCACAATCTTTTTATAGGCCGCAATGTGCATGGCTGTTGGGAAAGTATCGTTCGATGATTGCGACTTGTTAACATCGTCGTTGGGGTGGATGAACCGTTCGCCCTCGCCAAGCTTATTGCCGGCAAGCACATGGCAACGGTTGGCAACCACTTCGTTGCAGTTCATGTTCGATTGGGTGCCCGAGCCGGTTTGCCAAACAACCAATGGGAAATGCTCATCCAACGAACCATCGATTACTTCGTCACAGGCACGTGCAATGAGTTGTGCCTTATCGGCAGGCAAAACCCCAAGCTCATGGTTGGTCAATGCTGCGGCTTTCTTTAAATAGCCAAAAGCATGGATAATTTCCTTAGGCATGGAGCCTGCCGGCCCGATTGTGAAATTCTCGACTGAGCGTTGGGTTTGTGCACCCCAGTATTTATCGGCAGGTACTTTTACCTGTCCCATGGTATCGTTTTCTGTACGGTATTGCATAATGTGTGTTTTTTTAGGTTGTGGTAATATAACAGATAAAACGAGAAAAAGATTTCTGACAGAACTAAACGGAAAACAGGTTTCTAACCTTTGTTTTTCAGAAAATGTTTAAAGATTCCGATTTTTGTGCGTTAGGGTGGCTTTTTCAAAAGATGTTTGCGTTATCCACCCTTTATAAAAGCGTGGTCCTCTTAGGGCTTTGAAGTTGCCGGCTGCGCTAAGAGGACAACAGGTTATCAACCTGTTTTACGCGAAAGACATTTATTTTAAAATGCCACGAATCGACGAATTAAAATTCGTGTTTGGTGCTTTTCTCCCTTTAAAAAAGGGTGGTCAGTTTAGGCAGTAAAGTTGCGTGATGCTATGGCGCCCCCCGGCCAGGGATGGGAGCGGCAGCTTGCCGATGACGGGTGCGATGCATGAACGGGCGCGGGCGGGCGACCGTAGGAAGCCCCGCCCGCGCCCTGTGAATGCCGCACACGGCAAGGCAACTATAGCGGACAGCCCGCAGGCCGCAATATTTTTAATACCGGCCAGTATTTCGGGGTCGGTAAAACAAGCCAACCCCCTGTTTCGCATTTTCTCAAATTCGGTTCTTAGATTTAACCCTCTCGTTTGTAAATCAAATCGTGCCCGTCATCGCAACACTTGTAGCCAATTTGCAGGGTAATGTGCCGTATGCCGAAATTCTTTTCAAGCACCTGCTCGGCTTGTTTACGCAAAATGCCCACACTTTCTAAATCCATGTTTTCGCTAACCTCAATGTGCCCCTCAAAGTGTATGCTTGTATCATCAAGTTTCCATATGTGTACGTGGTGCAGGTTGTTGACCTTCTCAATATTTTCAATCTTATTTTTTATTTCGCTTAGGTCGATATTATCTGGTGTTGCCTGCATTAATATTTCAATTGTTTCTTTTACTACGCCCCACGTGTGCCAAATAATGTAACCGCCCACAAAAACGGTTATCAACGGGTCAATCCAGTAAATGCCCCAAATCCAAATGGCCACACCGCCTAATATCACTGCAACACTCGACAGGGTATCGCCCATCAGGTGCAAATAAGCAGCACGCACGTTGAGGTTGTGCGCTTTGTCTTTATTTAAAATCACAACCGAAATAAGGTTTGCCAGCAAACCAAAAATGGCCACCCAAAACATCAGTTTCCCTTTGATTGGCTCGGGCTCCATAAACCGTTTGTAGGCCTCGTAAAACAAAAATATACAAATCGATATCAGTACCACGGCATTAAACAGCGCGGCTAAAATCTCAACCCGTTTGTAACCGAAAGTCCGGCGGCTGTTGGGGGCTTTTCGGCTAATTTTACCGGCAACAAAAGCAATAAACAGCGCCGACGAGTCGCCCAGGTTATGCAGCGCATCCGACAGCAACGACAAGCTGTTCGATACCAGGCCGCCCACCACCTGCACCACAGTAATCGACAAGTTGAGCACCGTAACCCACAGCAGTTTTTTACCGCGCACATCATCGGTATTATGGCTGTGCCCATGGTTATGATTGTGATTCGTTCCCATAATAAAATATTTAATTCGCCCCTAAAGTAACAAAACCCGATGCAAAAATCCTATCCCTAAACCTTATGATATTTTGGCGGGCAGCTCGGCCTACGCCTGCAAGCTTACTTATCAGGTGCGTGTTTCACGCGTCATACAGGTAGCTTCCCCCGGTCGCTCCTGTATGCCGGCTCAACATCGCACCTGCCAGCGTAAGGCTTTCCGTCTCCGTCCGGCCCGGGGGCAGTGGGGTGCCGGGCTAAGTACGGTAATAGGAACGACCTTTTTTTAAGATGTCTATTGTCTTGTGCCTTTTATCTATCGATCTATTGTTATAGGGTGTTCTTTATAAAACCGGAGCAAACTTAGTGTCTCTTTTTTTAATTCGTTTTTGACAAAAGTCTTCAATTTGTGATCCATGAGTTCGCCTAAACCCAGCATAGGGTTTTGTGGAAAATTGTTTTCAAGGTGTTCAATGCATTTTTGGATGTAGGCTTCAAATGGCATTTTTATTCGCTTTTCAATGATTGAACGATTTACAGGTGTTTGTTTTTGCATAAAGAACCAACTGTCAAAAATGTCGCGGGGAGTTAATGTATTTTTGTCGAGCAAGGCACAAAGTTTATGTGCAAACATATTTTGTTCATTCATTACTTTCATTGCAATTCCTAAATATGACTTTACTTCATAATCGTCATTGAAATTTTGGTTTGAATAGTTTTTCAATTTTTTTGTTTAATATTTGTGAATTATAAATGGGGAGTATTTCTTTTATTTTTTTGTTTAATGATTGAAAATTTGTTTCAGACGTTAAAATCGCAATGTCTTTCAATCTGAAAACTGTTTTTCCACTCCTGTAGAGTACTGATATAATATTTATTCGTGAACTGTTCATGCAATAAAAATGGATGTGCAGTTCATAGAAGTAAGCAAAGTATTTTATAAAAACAAATGTAGTTTTTAAAAAGCCCGCTATTTGCATCGAAATAGCGGGCTTAAAATCTCACAATATTATTGTTTTATTATGCGTAGCGTTCCGAAATAATTTCCCAATCGAGGATCTTCCAAAAGTCTTCAAGGTATTTCGGACGGGCATTCTGCTTGTCGAGATAATAGGCATGTTCCCAAACGTCGCAGGTCAGAATGGGTTTCTTGCCATCGCGCAATGGGTTGCCTGCATTTTGTGTTTGTACAATCTCCAGTTCGCCGTCGGGGTCAACTACCAGCCATGCCCAGCCGCTTCCAAAAAGTGTTGTTGCTGCCTGGGTAAACTTTTCCTTAAAATCGGGGAAAGTGCCAAATTCTTGCTCTATGGCTGATTCGAGCGCTCCCGAAGGTTCTTTTTTGCCATTTTTTGCAAATTGTTCAAAATAGAAAGTATGGTTCCAAACCTGAGCGCCATTGTTGAAAATACCGCCATCGGCTTTTTTGATAATATCCTCAAGTGAGGCATTTTCAAACTCGGTTCCTGTAATCAGGTCGTTTAACTTGTTCACATAAGTCTGATGGTGCTTGCCATAATGGAATTCAATTGTTTTTTGACTTATCTGTGGCTCTAGCGCATTGGGCGCAAAATTTAATTTTGGTAATTCAAAACTCATGATTGTTATTATTTTTTGGTTTATAATTAATGTTTTTATGGTATACTTTAAACAGCCTACATTTTATAATGTTGGAAATGATGCAAACTATTTGTTCTATTTAGAATAATGCTAAATAGGTTGAACAGGCATCAAATTATAAATGCGCTAATAATAGCTGCCAAAGAGCATTTTTTTTATCTTGACCCGGAAAAATAACTAACGACCTTATTTAAGCTTAACCGTTATGATTTTGAGTTTTGTCGATTGGGCAATTATTGTTGCTTATCTTATTGTAAGCCTTGGAATAGGGGTTTATATGTCGAGGCGTGCCGGGCACAATACCGACGAGTATTTTTTAAGCGGGCGCAAACTTCCGTGGTACATTGCCGGCACCAGCATGGTGGCTACAACCTTTGCTGCCGATACACCCTTGGCTGTTACTGAATTGGTTGCCCAAAATGGTATTGCGGGTAACTGGTTGTGGTGGAATATGTTATTTGGCGGTATGCTCACCGTTTTCTTTTTTGCAAGGTTATGGCGGCGTGCCGATATACTTACAGATACTGAATTTGTAAAAATACGCTATTCGGGGCCCGAAGCTCGCTTTTTACGTGGGTTTAGGGCTGTTTATATCGGCGTAATCATGAATACAGTTGTTATTGCATGGGTAAACCTGGCCATGGTTAAGGTGCTTGAAGTGATGTTCCCGGCACTTACTATTTTGGGGCAGCCTGAATTTTATTTTTTTGGGATGACTTTTAGTGCCCATCTGATAATAGTCGCTTTTTTACTTGTTTTTGTTACGGTTTACTCATCGCTATCGGGGCTTTGGGGAGTTTCTATCACTGATTCTATTCAATTTGTCATGGCCATGGGCGGCAGTATTATTTTGGCTGTTTTTGCGGTCCGTCAGGTTGGGGGCATTGAACAGGTAAAAGCTCAATTGGAACCGGTGTCGTGGGTGTTCGACTTTTTTCCCGCCGTAGGTTCTGATGGCGGGGTAAGTGGTACCGGCTTGTTGAAAATGAGTGTGGTGGCCTTTGTTGCCTATTTGGGGGTTCAGTGGTGGTCGAGCTGGTACCCGGGGGCTGAACCCGGTGGGGGCGGTTATGTGGCACAGCGGATGATGTCGGCAAAAGATGAAAAACATTCTTTGTTGGCAACCTTGTGGTTTCAGGTGGCACATTATGCAGTGCGTCCGTGGCCCTGGATTATTGTTGCCTTGTGTGCATTGATTTTGTACCCTTCGGAAGCTGATAAGGGGGCTACGTACGTGATGATGATCCGTGATTTGATGCCTTCGGGCTTGTTGGGGTTATTGCTGGCTGCTTTTTTTGCGGCATATATGTCAACAATTTCATCGCAAACAGTTTGGGGGGCATCGTATGTTGTAAACGATCTGTTCCGGCCCTTTGTGAAGAAAAATGCTTCGGAACGTTATTATGTGCAGGTTTCACGAATTACAACCTTTGTTTTGATGCTGCTTTCGCTTATTGTAACCACCCAGTTCAGCCAAATTAGCGATGCCTGGAAGTTTGTGTTGGCATGTAGTGGCGGCATTGGTTTGGTGTTGCTTTTACGTTGGTTTTGGTGGCGGATTAATGCATGGAGTGAATTGTCGGCAATGTTGGCCCCTTATGTAATTTACCCGATACTGAAATTCAGGTATGACCTCGATTTTGAGACCAGTTTGCTAATTATTGTAGCATGGTCAACATTGGTTTGGTTGGTGGTTACTTTCCTTACCCCGCCTGTTGAGCGTGAAACTTTACATGCTTTTTACAGCAAAGTACATCCCGGTGGTGCGGGCTGGAAGCGAGTTGCTTCTGAATTGCCCGGTGTTGAAGGCGATAAAGGTTACGTGCGTTTGTTTGTAAACTGGATACTGGGCTGTGCCTTGGTTTTATTATCATTAATTGGTACTGGCAAGGTTATTTTTGGTGAATATTTGTCGGGGGCAATATATTTTGCTTTTGCACTGGTGGCAGCCCTTGTTATTTACCGCAACCTGACGAAAACCGGTTGGGAAAATGTTGTAAAATAAACTCAAAAACTATCGGCTATCAAAATGCATAGCCGGTAGCTTCTTTTTTATTAATTAGTTGCATCAATTTAAAATATGTAGCGGATGCCTAACGCGGTTCCCCATCCAAGTCCGGCATGGTCACCTATAAAATCCCACATTGGGCGTGCATCAAGACTTAGGAGTATCGGTGCATCTAAGTGGGTGAAATCGTACTCAATACCAACTTGCCCGCCAATGGCTATATTTACAAAGCCATCTTCGTTATTGTAACTGTATAACCCGGCACTGGCGGCAGGGCCTGCGTACCAGTTCAACCCATCTGTGATGTTCCAGTTCCAGTGGTAAGCACCTACCAGGTATAAGCGACTGTGGTTTGAGCTTGCCCCAAAACCCAAGTCGAACTCCAGGCGGTTTGCATCGCCCATACCCATTTGATATGAAATTTCGCCGCCACTAATTGTGCCGCCACCTAAGCGTACACCAATGGTTTGTGGGTTAACTTGTGAAAATGAAATTGTAGAGAGGAACAGAAGAGCGGTTAATAAACTTAAAAACTTTCTCATGGTAATATTTGTGTGTTATTAAAAAATGTTATTAATGTAACCAGCATCGTACTGGTTTGTTTATAAAAAGAAGAAGGACCACAATTATGTCGCCCTTCTTACTTTGGTTGTTTATCTTTTATGTTATCCACATTTAGAGTGCCCGCAATCCTGACAGGTGAGGCATCCTTCCTGATAGATAATATTTTCAGAGCCACAGTGCCCGCACTTGCTATTATCGGCTACTGTTCCGTTTGGAATGTATTTTTTCAAAGCCCGTGCAACACCATTTTTCCAGGTATTGATTGATTCGTCGTTTAATTGCAGGCTCGAAATAAGCTCTACCACTTTATGTATTGGCATTCCGTGCCTCAGTGTTCCCGAGAGGAGTTTTGCATAGTTCCACATTTCAGGGTCGAATTTATGCGACAGCCCTTCCATGGTGGTTTTATAGCCACGTTTATTAGTGTATTGGAAGTCGTAACGCTTTTCGCCGTTCTCGATGGTTTTCTTAATGATTTTACCTTTCGATACTGAGCGGGGGATTAATAAGCCTTCTTCATCGTCACCTAGACCGGTGAAGATCTCGTATGGGCGCCCGTCAATAAGTCCGATAAAGGCAATCCATTTTTCGCGGTTGTTTTGGAAGCGTACTACATCGGCCTCAAGCGATTCGGGCCTTTTGGTTGGGAATGGGCTGTTGTTGTTCTTTGCCGGTTCTTTTTTCTTGTCTGAAATTAGCACGCCCGAGCGTGAACCTTCGCGGTAAACAGTGACCCCTTTGCAGCCCGACTTCCAGGCTTCCATGTAAAGCTGTCCCACGAGATCTTCTGTTGCGCTTTCGGGCATGTTGATGGTAACACTTATTGAGTGGTCAACCCATTTTTGGATACGGCCTTGCATGCGTACTTTGCTCAACCAGTCAACATCGCCCGATGAAGAGCCATGATATGGTGATTTTTCAACAATTTTATCAAGCTCTTCTGAGCTGTAACGTTTATTAATATCATAACCGTTAATTTCCATCCATGTTTTAAATTTATGGTGGAAAACTACGTACTCTTCCCAGCTGTCGCCTACCTCGTCAACAAAGTCAACATGCACATCTTTATCGTTGGGGTTTACTTTGCGCCTGCGTTTGTAAACGGGCATGAATACCGGCTCAATGCCTGATGAAGTTTGGGTCATGAGGCTTGTGGTCCCGGTTGGTGCAATGGTTAAAAGTGCAATGTTGCGGCGCCCGTGCTGGGCCATATCGTTGTATAATGCTTCATCGGCACTTTTGATGCGGTTGATAAACGGGTTTTTCTTTTCACGTTCGGCATCATAAATCTCAAAAGCACCACGTTCTTTAGCCATTTTAACTGATGAACGGTAGGCTTCAAGTGTAATCGTTTTATGGATTTCTTCTGAGAAATCAATGGCATTTTCGCTTCCATAAGGGAGCCCTAATGCAGCAAGCATATCACCTTCGGCAGTAATGCCAACCCCTGTACGGCGACCTTCTTGTGCTTTTTTACGGATATTACGCCACAAATTGAGTTCAATTCGTTTAATTTCCTCGTCTTCAGGGTCTTTCTCAATTTTGTTCAGGATACCATCAATTTTTTCGAGTTCAAGGTCGATGATGTCGTCCATAATACGTTGGGCAAGGCCAATGTGTTTCTTAAACAGGTTGAAATTGAAATGTGCTTCTTTGGTAAATGGTTTTTCAACGTATGAGTACAGGTTGATGGCCAATAAGCGGCAGCTGTCGTATGGGCACAATGGTATTTCGCCACATGGGTTTGTTGAAACAGTTTTATAGCCAAGGTCGGCGTAGCAATCGGGTACCGATTCGTTGATAATGGTGTCCCAGAATAAAATCCCCGGTTCAGCTGATTTCCATGCATTGTGAACAATCTTTTTCCAAATGTTTTCAGCATTTACCTCTTGGGTGAATTTGGGCTTTTGCGAGTCGGCGGGATATGCTTGTGTGTATGGGGTGCCGTTGTCGATAGCTTGCATAAATTCATCGTCGATTTTAACCGAAACGTTGGCACCGGTAACTTTGCCTTGTTCCATTTTTGCATCGATGAATTGCTCAGAATCGGGGTGTTTAATAAGCACCGATAGCATGAGGGCCCCGCGACGTCCGTCCTGGGCAACTTCGCGTGTTGAGTTCGAGAAGCGCTCCATGAAAGGTACAAGCCCTGTTGAGGTGAGTGCCGAATTTTTAACCGGCGAGCCCTTGGGGCGGATGTGTGAGAGGTCGTGGCCTACACCACCGCGGCGCTTCATAAGCTGAACCTGCTCCTGGTCGATTTTCATGATGCCACCGTATGAGTCGGAGTTGCCCTCATTCCCGATAACAAAGCAATTTGACAATGATGCAATCTGGTGTTCGTTTCCAATACCGGTCATGGGGCCACCTTGTGGAACAATGTATTTGAAATCTTTCAGCACACTGTATAACTCTTTTTCAGAAAGCGGGTTTGCATAATTTTTTTCGATGCGGGCAATTTCTTTTGCCAGCCGCTTGTGCATGTCGTCGGGGGTTTGCTCGTAAATGTTCCCGTGAGAGTCTTTCAGGGCATATTTATTCACCCATACGCGTGCTGCAAGGTCATCGCCGTTGAAGTACTTTAACGATGCTTTAAATGCTTCCTCCGATGAATAAACATGTTTCCCGGTGGTTGCAAGTTCAACTTTTTGTAAATCCATAAGTAATCTTTATAAAGGGGTTATACGATTAATATTTTGTGTGATTTGTGTTGTTGTTTTATGCCGGTTTGCGACCTTAAATTCCGATAACGAAATTACAATGCAAAGACCAATAAATGTCAACATTCTCTGGTGAAGTTATTAAAAAGTTATCAACTTTTGTGGTATTCGTATCTGTTAATCAGTGAGATGGGTGTGTGTCAAAGAGAAAAAGTTTACCAAAAATGAAAATGTTATGTCGTAAACAGGTAATTTATATACCAAAAAAAGATGAGAAAGTCAATGGATGCCTGAAAAATAAAAAAGGAATTAATGAACAGTTTATTGTTGATAAACGTGATTGATGATTTTTTGGGTTGCTCCAATATTCTCTACCACGTAGTCGGCCGCTTTTTGTGAAATCTCATTTGTTAATGCCGGGTTTTTTAAAAGGTGGTTTAGTGTTGTGTTAAATTCTTCAATATTATTAACCGGAAAACCGCAGTTGATACGGACCAGGTCTGAGGCTTCTTTGAATTTTCGGTAATTATGTCCAAAAATAATCGGCATCCCAAATGTGGCGGCTTCAAGTGTATTGTGGATCCCAACACCAAACCCACCGCCTATTACAGCAATGGTGCCATATTGGTAAAGCGATGTCAGTAAGCCGTATCCGTCGATAACCATTACTTGCTTTTGGCTGATGTCTTGATTTTTGGCTTTGCTGTGCAAGATGGCTTTATCGCCAAATTGTTGCATAATCCGGTTAATGTTTTCTTCTTTAACCTCGTGTGGTGCTAAAATAACTTTAATGTTATTGTTGTTACGAAGGTATTGTAATATTAGAGCTTCTTCAGCTTTCCAGCTACTGCCGGCTATGATTACAGGGTGGTTGTTGCAAAATTTTTCAACAACAGGTAATGGTATAGCGTTTTGTGCAATTTTGGCAACGCGGTCGAAACGTGTGTCGCCGGTTACAGTGTAGTTGTCAATACCGATCGATTTAAGCAGCTTTCCTGAAATTGAGTTTTGCACAAAAAAATGGGTTGCAAGCTTAAGGGCTTTGCGGTACCATTTACCATATTTTTTAAAGAAGAGTTGTTTGCGTCGGAATATTGAAGAAACAAAGTACACGGGGATGTTATTCTTTTTTAAATTACGTAGCAGGTTGATCCAGTATTCGTATTTTATAAAGAAAGCAGTTTCGGGTTTAATGTATTTAATAAAGCGGCGAGCATTCCGTGGTGTGTCAATAGGTAAGTAATAAACATAGTCGGCCTTCGGGTAATCCTTTCTTACATCGTAACCTGAGGGTGAGTAAAATGTCAGCAATATTTTTTTGTCAGGAAAGTTTTCTTTAATGCTATCGATCAAGGGGCGTCCTTGCTCAAATTCGCCTAACGAGGCACAGTGTACCCATACAACATTTTCCACTCCTTCAAAATCTTTTTTCAAATTACGGAGCAAATGTTTACGGCCTTTAATAAAACGTTTTGCCTTGGGGTTTTTTAAAGAGGCAACGCGTACTAAAAACCAGTATGTAAGTATTCCAATGTTGTATAAAAAGTTCATTTCTAAATCTGTTGTTGTTCGGTATACCCTTTATCTTCAGGTAAACCCGGCATTTGTGATGCTTCAACTGCGAGTTGGTCGCAACGTTCGTTACCGGGTATGTTGGCATGGCCTTTTACCCACACAAAGTTAACCTTGTGTTTTTTATAAATATTGAGAAAACGCATCCAAAGGTCAGGGTTTTTTTTGCCTTTAAAGTGTTTTTTCACCCACGAAAAAACCCACCCTTTATTAACGGCGTCGGCAACGTACTTTGAATCGGTATAGATGGTAACATCGCAATTGTCGGTTTTGAGTGCTTCAAGGCCAACGATTACAGCCAATAACTCCATGCGGTTGTTGGTTGTGCGTTGAAAGCCCTGGGCTAACTCTTTACGGTGTTTGCCCGATAATAATACAACGCCGTAGCCTCCGGGACCGGGGTTTCCGCTTGAAGCGCCATCGGTGTATATGGTAATTTTGTGTGACAAATGTGTTTTGTTGTCAGGGGTTAAATTTTCCCTGGTTGTTTGTTTTAACGAAGTTTTTAAAATTTGATTGTTGTAATTTTAAAAACGGCTTCAAAAATATGAAAAAAGAAGCGTAAACTGAGTGGTTTTTTACTAAGATGCTCTAAAGATTGTAAATAAATGTAAATTTAAATCAAAAAGTCTGCCGTTTTGAAGGCAGACTTTTTGATTTATTCTTTTTTAATGCTTATTCTACAAGTGTCATTTCATCGACCAAATGAGTGGCACCGGCAAAAGTGTCGATAACCCAAAGTACATAGCGGATATCAACATTTATACATTTCTGTAGTTCTGGTTCAAATGCGATATCCCCGCTCATGGCTTCCCAGTTGCCATCAAAAGCTATACCGATCAGTTCGCCGTTTGCATTAATAACCGGACTTCCGGAGTTGCCGCCTGTAATATCGTTGTTCGATATGAAACATGTATGTAAAGAGCCATCTTTAGCGGCATATTTTCCAAATTCTTTGTTGGCATGCAATTCTTTCATGCGTGGCCATACATCAAATTCACGGTCGCCGGGTATTTCTTTTTCGATGTATCCGTCAAGGGTCGTGTAATAGTTGTAATAAACCGCATCGCGGGGTTCGTACCCTGAAATTGAGCCATATGTGAGGCGCATGGTTGAATTGGCATCGGGGTAATAGTTTTCACCGCCGTTCATGGCCAATAGCCCGTTAAGGAATAGACGGTAGCCACGGTCTAACTTCGTTTTTTCAGCTTCGTTGTCTTCGCGCACTTTTTCGCGCATATTCATAATTTCAAGTGCAGCGGTAAAAACAGGGTCTTTTGAAAGCTTTCGTTGTTTTGGGTTGTCTAAAAACTCTAATAACGACTCCTTGTTTACAAATATGCTCTTTTTGAATATTTTATCGGCCCATTTCTCGTAGTCGTTGTTGTATTTTCCGGTTATGGTTGAAATAAATTTTGGGTGATATTCCTTGCTGATATTCATGGCATATATTTCAGTGAGGGCTGCCGCAATTCTTTGGTCGGTTTCTGCATTGTAGTCTTTGAAAAACTTTTCGGCCCTCTCTTTTAAATTTGAAATTGTGCTTTTTATTGTCTCTTCGTTTTCTTTGTCATTGTCAAGTAATTCATTCAGGTTATTATACCTGTAGGCCATTAAAAACACTTCGGGACCTCTTAAGAAAGCTTCTGATAGATAATATAAAGCTTTATCGTCGTCAGTATCGCTGTATGCTTCTTCAATCAGGCTTAGTGCTTCCCCATATATTTCCTGGCGTTTTTCATTTTGGTTTACCCAGTTTTCAAAATCTTCTTCTACTTTTTTCTTTTTGGCAACCACTTCAAGTCTTTCCAAACCACGGTTTTGCCCAATGCTGTATTTGTAATAATTTGAGCTGCGTGCATGTTTGCTGGCATATTGGATGGTGGCTTTGTCGCTGGTAGCCATGTATGCCCTGATGATGTCGAGTTTGGACTTACGGACATCTATTCGTGTTTGGTTTACAATGTTCATGGTATATTGCACACCTTCAGAAGTTAAATAACGGTTGGTTGAGCCGGGGTATCCCATTACCATTGAAAAGTCATTTTCGGTATATCCTTTTAACGACACCGGGAAATGATGGCGTGGTTTGAGCGGTACGTTTTCTTCTGCATATTCGGCTGGGCTTCCGTCAGGTGCAGTGTAGATGCGGAACAATGAAAAATCGCCGGTATGGCGTGGCCACATCCAGTTATCTGTGTCGCCACCAAATTTTCCAATAAAGTGCGGTGGTGCGCCAACTAAGCGTACATCGCGGTATGTTTCGTATTCAAGCATTAAATATTGATTTCCCCTGTAAAAACTTTTAATGCTGATATGGTGGGTTGAGTCAACTTCTGTTTTTTTTCGCACGCGGCTTATGGCATTTTGGATACTGTCGTTGCGTGTTTGTTCGTCCATCTCATAAGTTACATTGGCTAAAACCTGGCCGGTTACATCTTCAACACGTACCAGAAAAGAAACAAACATGCCCGGGTTGGGGAGTTCGTCGGCTTTGTTTGCAGCCCAGAACCCGTCGCGCAGGTAGTTGTTTTCTTCGGATGAGTGTTGCTGTATCTGCCCATAACCACAGTGGTGGTTGGTAAGAAAAAGCCCTTGGTCCGAGACCAGTTCACCTGTGCATGAGCCCCCGTTGAGCGATATTACCGCGTCCTTTATGCTCGAATTGTTGATGTCGTATATGTCATCGGCAGTTAACCGGGCGCCCATTTGGCGCATTTTCTCTATGTTTACTTTGTTTAATAACGAAGGTAACCACATACCTTCGTCAGCTTGTGCTGTAACCGTAATAAGTAATACAGATACAAGAAGTGATAAAATTTTGATTTTCATTGTAAAAAATTTGTCGTGTAATTGATTATTCTCTTTTCCTTTTTTATTGGTATTCAAAAATTCGGTTTATTACAGGTTTTGGGTGGTTTGTGTTGTAAACGATATTTGTGGCTATTTATTATAATAATATGTACTCAGTTACTGTTGAAAAAAGCTGCCTGAAATGCAGACAGCTTTTTTGATTTGCGAAATTGCAAATATGTTTTATTAAACTTCAACAACCTGGGCTTTCCAAATTCGTCCCTTTAACATTTTTGTTTCGGTTTCGAACCCCGGCTTTTCAAGCAGAGCGAACATGTTTTTCTTGTAAGCTTCAACCCCGGGTTGGTCAAATGGGTTTACATTAATTAGGTAACCGCTTATTCCACAGGCTTTCTCAAAAAAGTAAATTAATTGTCCGAGATTGTATTCATCAAGTTTTTCAATTTCAACTTTTATGTTGGGTACATCGCCATCAACGTGTGCAATTTGGGTACCCAGTTCGGCCATTTTGTTAACATAGTCGACATTTTTACCGGCCAGGTAATTCAATTTATCGAGGTTGTTTTCGTCTTCGGGGATAATAACTTCGCGGTTAGGGGTTTTGACTGAGATTACAGTTTCAAACATCAGGCGTTCGCCTTGTTGTATGTATTGTCCCATTGAGTGCAGGTCGGATGAAAAATCAACCGATGCCGGGAATATTCCCTTGCTGTCTTTCCCTTCGCTTTCGCCGTAAAGTTGTTTCCACCATTCGGCCATGTAATGAAGCTTTGGCTGGTAGTTAACCAGGATCTCAATTTTTTTACCTTGCGAGTACATCGCGTGGCGAGCAGCAGCATATTGGCATGCCATGTTTTTTTCAAATGGCACTTTAGGGCTGGTGGCTTTGGCCATCTCTTTTGCCCCGTTCACCAATTTTTTAATATCGAAACCGGCAACAGCAATTGGAATAAGCCCTACCGGGGTTAGAACTGAATATCGGCCACCCACATCATCGGGTATAACAAAAGTTTTGTATCCTTCTTCGTTGGCCAGTGTTTTTAGTGCACCTTTAGCAGCATCGGTTACTGCACAAATACGGCTTTTTGCTTCTTCTTTGCCGTATTTTTCTTCGAGGTCTTGCTTTAGCACCCTGAAGGCCAGTGCGGGCTCGGTTGTTGTACCCGATTTTGAAATTACACAGGTTGCCCATTCTTTATTCTTTAAAAGGTCGCGTAATTCAGCAAGGTAATCTTCGCTGATGTTTTGACCGGCAAAAAGGACAGCAGGCTTGTCGCCATTTAAGTGGGCGAAATTATTGTTGAGTGCGTCAATTACAGCTTTGGCACCCAGGTATGAACCGCCAATGCCAATTACAACATATACATCGATGTTTTTATCGCGTATTGTTTTTGCTGTTGTTTCGATATCGTTTAAAAAGCTTTCGCTGATTTCATTTGGCAGGTTAACCCAGCCAACAAAGTCGCTGCCACGCCCGGTTTTTTCATGAAGGGCGGCATTTAATTCTTCAGTTTCGGTTTTATAAGACTCAAAAACATCTGGAGAAACAAATCCATCGGCTTTCGCAAACGATTTGCTTAAATCTAAATTTATCAGTGTCATATTTCAATGTGTTTATTGTTTTATAATAAATAACAACACGAACTATCGAAGGTCTTCGGTTAATAATCGTATTTCGATAGCCGGTGATATATTTTCATAGCAAATATTGTAAACAGCATCGCAAATGGGCATGTTCACGTTGTATTCTTCATTGATTTCTTTAATGCACTTAACAGCATAATATCCTTCGGCAATCATGTGCATTTCAAATTGTGCCGATCGTACGGTGTACCCTTTTCCAACCATGGTGCCGAACAAGCGGTTACGGCTGAATTGTGAGTAAGCTGTTACCAGCAAGTCGCCCAAATAAGCTGAACCTTTTATATCTCGTGAAATGGGGTGTACTTTGTCAACAAAGCGTTTAATTTCTTGTATGGCATTTGATATTAATACGGCCTGAAAATTGTCGCCATAATGCAATCCATGACCAATACCGGCTGCAACGGCATATATGTTTTTAAGCACAGAGGCGTATTCTGTTCCGTAAATGTCATCGGAGATGTTGGCCTTGATAAATGATGATTCAATTAGTAATGCAAAAGCGCGTGCTTTTTTTACGTCGGGGCAGGCAATGGTGAGGTACGAAAGGCGTTCGAGGGCAACTTCTTCGGCATGGCACGGACCAGCAATAATGCCGATTGAGTCGAAAGGGACACCATAAGCTTTGTTGAAAAAGGTACCGACAATCAGGTTCTCATCAGGAACAATTCCCTTGATGGCCGATATAATAAATTTATCGCTAATGTCAACCTTGAGGTTTTTCAGCCCGTCTTTAAGAAAGGCAGATGGGATGGCGAATATTAAAATATCGGAGTGTTTAGCAATTTTGTTTATGTCGGTGTAAAAATTGATGCGTTCGGTATCAAAATATACATTACCCAGATAATTGGGGTTATGACTATATTTTTTTATAAAGTCAATATTGTCGGGGTTTCTAAAATGCCAGTTAATAGACTGGGCATTTGTGAGCAAAATTTTTGCCAAAGCCGTGGCCCAGCTTCCGCTTCCTATGATACCTATTTTAGCGTTTGATAACATGCAATTATTTGTTGCTTTGGTGAGTGGCAAAAGTACAAAAATCATTTTTGATATACATAATTGCTCACAGAAAAGCCGGAAAATGAATGTGAAAAATGCTTAATACCGTCAATGTTAAATTAATGTGTACTTTTTAATATAAACAGAGATGACGTTCATCAACACAAAATGGCATTTCGTCAAAAGTGCCTTTGAACGTGAGTGTTAATCGAATATTTTTTCGTCTATTTGTATTGGAATTAAACGAAAACACAAGTAATAATTGTTGAAACACCAAAAAAATTGAAATGATGAAACTGAAAGCACTCCTCATATTATTATTAACTTCGATTGCACTGAGCAGTTTTTCACAGTCATATTTTCCTGTAAAATTTCGTGTTGAGAAACAAGCGATGTCAACACCCATGACCCCCTTATATGATGTGTTTTTTGATAATTATTTTCATGCTAAACCTGTAAATGTTGATTTCGATGGTTCTGTATTGAAATTATTATATGACAACGGACGGGTGTATTCATCGAAAGAAGTTACAAAGGTTGATTATATCAGGGAAGAATATAAAGGTGAATTAGAGTACGAACGTATACTTTTTACTGATAACGAAAACCCAACCGATACCATCTCTTTTGTAGTGGACCATTTAGTTAATTGTTATAATATTATTGTTCCCGAGAAAAACTCTGAAGGTGAGAGTATTGGTTACAAATCTTACCGTCACTTTGTTGAAGAGGAGAAACTTGTATTACGCTAGGTTAATAAAATAGAATAAATCACATAAAAAAGCCGGATTGCATTTGCAGTCCGGCTTTTTTTATAATCTGTGATGAAATTTATTGTGCTTTAAAAGGTTATTAATATTTTCCAATCTATATTTTCAAATAACAAATAACCAATCCACCAATAACTAATTTACCAATGACTCGTATTATTAATTCACCAATTCAACAGTAAGTCCTTCGTTGCTATTGGTAACATTCGCCAGTTTGTTTTTTGTAAGCCCTTTAATGGCTTTGTCCCATTTTTTGTTGCTAAGCCCTGTTTGTGCTTTCAGCTCGTTTAAATCAACCGGCGACTGTTTTTTTAGTAGGTTCAATACCATTTTTTCTTCATCGGTAAGCTGAACTGCTTTTTGTTCAGGCTTCATTTGAGGGAAGAACAGCACATCCTGGATTGATGCCTGGTTGGTCATGAGCATCACCAAACGGTCGATACCAATACCCATGCCCGATGTGGGGGGCATTCCATATTCTAAGGCACGAACAAAATCCATGTCGATAAACATGGCTTCGTCATCCCCTTTTTCCGACAGCTTAAGCTGGTCCTGAAAACGTTCAAGTTGGTCAATCGGGTCGTTTAACTCTGAATATGCATTGCAAAGTTCCTTGCCGTTTACCATGAGTTCAAAACGCTCGGTTAACTCAGGGTTATCGCGGTGTTTCTTGCAAAGTGGCGACATCTCTACCGGGTAATCGGTAATAAATGTGGGTTGTATATAGCTGCTTTCGCACTTTTCACCAAAAATTTCGTCAATGAGTTTTCCTTTGCCCATGGAGTCGTCCACCTCAACTTCAAGCTTTTTGCACACATCGCGAAGTTCAGCCTCATTCATCTCACTAATGTCAATACCCGTATGTTCTTTAATAGAGTCGAGCATGCTTATGCGCTTAAAAGGGCGTTTAAAGTCAATTTCTTTGTCGCCTACCTGTACCTTTGTTGTGCCATGCAGGTTGATGGCAATGCGTTCGATCATTTCTTCGGTGAACTTCATCATCCAGTTGTAATCCTTATAGGCTACGTAGATTTCCATTACGGTGAACTCTGGATTATGGGTGCGGTCCATGCCTTCGTTGCGAAAATCTTTTGCAAACTCATAAACACCTTCGTAACCCCCAACGATCAACCGTTTGAGGTATAGCTCGTTGGCAATGCGCATGTATAAAGACATGTCGAGTGAATTATGGTGGGTGATAAACGGGCGCGCTGCTGCACCACCGGGTATGGGTTGTAATATGGGGGTTTCAACCTCAAGGTAGCCATACTCGTTAAACATTTGGCGCATGGTGTTCATGATTGTGGTGCGCTTTTTGAAATGTTCACGCGTTTTGGGGTTTACAATCAGGTCGACATAACGCTGGCGGTACCGCATTTCGGCATCGGTAAAAGCATTATGGGCAACACCATCTTTTTCTTTTACAACCGGTAAAGGGCGTACAGATTTGCTGAGTATCGTAAATTCTTTAACATGAACGGTAATTTCGCCCATCTGTGTGCGGAAAACAAACCCTTTAATGCCAATTATGTCGCCAATGTCGAGCAGTTTTTTAAATACATCGTTGTACAAAGTTTTATCTTCCCCGGGGCATATTTCGTCGCGGTTAAAGTAAACCTGGATACGGCCGGTTTCGTCCTGTAGTTCAACAAACGATGCTTTTCCCATAATGCGGCGGCTCATAATGCGACCTGCTATGGAAACATCTTTCAGGCTTTCTTCATCCTGTTCAAATTGTTGTTTTATCAGTTCGGTATGGTGTGTTGTTTTGTACTCGGCAGCTGGATAGGGCTCGATGCCCATTTCGCGTAATTTTTTCAATGAATTACGGCGGATAATCTCCTGTTCGCTTAATTCTCTGATACTCATAATTTATTCGCTTTTCAAAAATTTGTGCAAAGATAAAAAGAAAACCGGAGGTTGTACCCGCAATGTAGAAAATTGGCTGTTGAGTAAAATTCAGCTTTTATTCTTACTTTTGATGTACCAATTACACAAAAATCTTACACGATGAAACGAATATTAATATTATTTATGTTAACATTATTTTTTATGATGAGTTGTAAAAATGGAGAGGATAAAACGGAAATAAAGAGCGATTTCGAGTTTAATGTCGAAAAATTTGCCGACCTGAAGATCCTCAGGTACCCGGTAACCGGCTTCGATGAATTGAGCCTTAAGCAAAAAGAGTTGCTGTATTACCTTTCGCAGGCAGCCATTGAAGGGCGCGACATTATGTTTGACCAAAATTACCGACACAACCTGGCTATACGACGCACGCTTGAGGCGATATATGAAAACTATACGGGCGACCGTAACTCCAACAATTTTAAAGCACTTGAAGTGTACCTCAAGCGGGTTTGGTTTTCAAACGGCATCCACCATCATTACTCAACCGATAAGTTTTCCCCCGATTTCGATAAGGATTATTTCTTATCGCTCATTAGCGAAATTGACGGGGCGGTGCTACCGGTCAGTAAAAAGCATATCGAAGAAACACTTGTGCCGGTTATGTTTAACCCCGAAATTGATGCAAAACGGGTAAGCCAGGAACAAGGCATTGACATTATTGCCTCTTCGGCCAATAACTACTGGGGCGAAAATGTAACCCAGGACGAAGCCGAAGCTTTTTACGAAAATTTGAAAGACCCGAATGATGAAACCCCAATATCGTACGGGCTAAACAGCAGGCTTGAAAAAGAAAACGGCACGCTTACAGAAAAAGTCTGGAAAGTTGGTGGTGTGTATTCACCAGCCATCAAAAAAATCGTATTCTGGCTCGAAAAAGCAGCTAAGGTTGCCGAAAATGCCCAACAAAAACAAGTGATTGATTACCTGGTTGATTACTATAAAACCGGCGACCTTGAAACCTTCGACAAATACAATGTTGCATGGCTGGCTGATCAGAATTCACGAATTGATTTTATAAATGGTTTTATTGAGACCTATGGCGACCCGCTGGGGCTAAAAGCAAGCTGGGAGAGCCTGGTGAACTTTAAAAACATTGAGGCCACGCAACGTACCGAAATAATTAGCGAAAATGCACAATGGTTCGAAGATCATTCGCCGGTTGCCCCTAAATTTAAAAAGGAAAAAGTGAAAGGGGTAACCGCAAAAGTAATTACCGCTGCTATGCTTGGGGGCGATTGCTACCCGGCCACACCCATTGGCATAAACCTGCCTAATGCCGACTGGATCAGGAAAGAGCATGGTTCAAAATCGGTAACCATCGAAAATATCACCTACGCATATGACCAGGCTGCCAAAGGAAACGGTTTCCTGGAAGAATTTGCTTATTCACAACAAGAAATCGAACGTGCCCGCAAATATGGTTTTCAGGCCGACAACCTGCATACCGACCTGCACGAGTGCCTTGGACATGGATCGGGGCAGTTGTTGCCCGGAGTTGCCGGTGATGAGCTTAAAGCTTATGGCGCACCCATTGAAGAAAGCCGTGCCGACTTATTTGCCTTGTATTACATGGGCGACCAAAAAATGGTTGAATTGGGCTTGTTGCCCGACATGGAGGCTCACAAAGCCGAATACGACAGTTACATCCGTAATGGGTTAATGACACAATTGACACGTATTAAGCTTGGCGATAATGTTGAACAGGCACACATGCGCAACCGTCAGCTTATTGCCCGGTGGGCTTACGAACACGGGAAAGATGAGAATGTGATTGAAAAGAAAATAGAGGACGGGAAAACATTTTATGTGATCAACGATTATAAAAAATTGCGCGAACTGTTTGGTCAATTTTTAGCCGAAATTCAACGCGTGAAATCAGAAGGCGATTATGAAACCGCTAAACAACTCATTGAAAAGTACGCCGTACAAATTGACCGCGATTTACATGCCGAAGTGCTGGAGCGTTACAAAAAACTCGACCTTGCACCCTACAGTGGTTTTGTAAACCCGGTTTATAAGGTTGAAAAAGACGATGATGGCAATATAACCAATGTTGCACTCGATTATACCGAAGGTTATGCAGAGCAGATGATGCGCTACTCGAAAGAGCACTCATGGTTACCAAACTATAACTAGATTTTTAGACATTAGATAAAAGACTATAGGCACAAATCTCAGACTTGTTGAAGTAGTCAGCAAATCAATGTCATCAATTTGCCACGAATTCACGAATATTAAGTCGTGAATTCGTGGCATTTTATTACATCAATTTTCTCAAATAGTAAAATGTAAAAGCACTTACTAACAACGTAATCATGGGTAGTGCTTTGTGAAGGAATAACACAGGTTGCAGTGATTCAGTGTCGGGGCGGGTTAATATCCCTCCCGATACGATCAATGCAATAAAAAAGATTGCCGAAACGCAAATAAGCACGACGGACATTGCATTAAGTGCAATGCCCTTCTGGATTTGGAAAACGGCCAGGGCTGCCACAACAAGTGTTGCAATTGATATTAGTTTATGAACCGTTACAATCCCCATTTTATAAGGTTTGCCGGTTTTACTCAACCATACGCCCGAAATTATTGTCAGTAAAAACAAAATGCCGGTAACAATAAGTTTTGAATCGAATGTTTTCATATGTTTAAAAGTTAGTTCCCCAAATTTAAAAAAAATGAGCGAATCACTCATGCACATTCCACCGAACATTTTTGATGTTTAACTTGGCGTACGAAAAATCATGATCGGGGTAATGCCAAATGGCTTCGCCGTATGAAGGCAGTTTTATCCCGTTTATCTCTGCATAATCCTTCACGGGGGTCGACCACGGGATATTTTCAGGTTTGCCATTGCCGGTTGTTGCAAAGCGGTCGTTGCTCACAAAATTTACCAACTCATATTTTTCGTTGAAATAAAGGGTGGCCGAAATTGTATTGTTGTATTGGCTGATGGTCGCTTTCACGGTTTTCGGTCTAACGGTTTCCCACAATATTGGGGCTTCAACTAAGGCACCCGGGGCAAAGAGGCACATGTCGTTCAAATAAGTTACAAGTTCGGCCTGGTCCATTTTGGGACCATCCTCATAAGCTACTTTTATGCGCCCAAAAAGTTTAATCAGCATTGATGCACCCTTGTCATTATAACGATGATAGCCCGATATCATGGGGTTTCGCATATAAAACAACCGTGCGGGTGCTTGTTTCAGCCAGTTGTATTGTTCCGATTTAACCTTCATTTCTTTACCCGGTTTCAGACTAAACTTGCCATCAAACCTGAAAAAGAAATTGCGGGGAATGTTTTTTCCAACCCATCCACAATGTTCAAGATACTTTGCCACAGGCATTGGGAGTTTGTCCAGGTCGGAATTTGTGATTGTGCGTGTTGCAATATCCTGGCTTTCCAAGCGGTTGCCCACATCTTTTTCGTACATTTTTTTTGCTGAGGTGCAGGATGATAAAATACTTAGTGCCATAAGAAATGTTGTTACGTTAAGCTTCATTTTTAAATGTTATCTTTTAATTTTTCGACAAACGAATTGAGTTGAGAGGTTTCTACTTCGCTGAAATTTTGCAGAAGGTTGTTGATGAATTTTTGTTGCCACTGTTCATTCTCATTTCCTTCAAAAAAAGCTTCATGTTTCCCGGTTAATATGATTCGCTGGATGCGCGCATCGTTTTTATCGTGCTTTATTCGGATAAAACCTTTTCGCTGAAGCGATAAAGCCACCTGTTTCAAATTCTGTCTCGAGCTTCCAAACTCTTTAGATGCTTGTGATATGGTAGGATTTTTACCTGCGAAGTGTTTTGAAAGAATAACAAGCAGCATCCACTGTTTGGTAGTGATGCCAATTTTTTCTTTCAGCAGGGCATCACTTTTAGCTGTCCAAAGTTGTGCAATGTAAAGTATCGATCCGAATATGTTTTCTTTTTCTCCCATGTTTTAATAGGTAATATATTACATATGCAAACATAGTGTATGTTTTTTGGATGTGCAAGAAAATATGTAATATATTGCTTAAGCGTGTTTGGGATTTTACCTTTTGCTTGTTTCCTTTATTATAATTATGTTTGCATTCTTGAGAAATTATAAAAGACGTCAATTATAATTTTATCTATTTTTAAACCCTCGAAGAATCGTTCCCTACCGTATAAATCGGTTCTTCTCTTAAAATTTAATTTTTATGAAAAAATGTAATTTAGTATTAGTTCTTTCTTTCTTTCTTTCTTTCTTTCTTTCGTGTAATGAAGAAAGCAATTTAGATGAGTTAAAAACTCAAAATTCTATCCAGAAAGATGTTTATGTTGAAAACGGCATTTTAACGTTTAAAAATGAAGCGGCTTTCGACAGTATAAACAAAGTTGTAAACCAATTCACCGATGAACAATTTGAAGCCTGGCAAAAAAGCTTGGGGTTCGTTTCGGCTGAGAAGTATTTAGAACCGGTGTTTCAGGAGTATGACAACCTGCAATCGGAACAAGAACTCGATGATTTTATTGCAAAGTACAAAAGCAAGCTTCTGATAGAAAAAGATGAAGATGGCAATTATAACGTAGATTACCCGTATTGTAATATGTTGTGGTTGAGGCTTATGAATAAAAATGGTGTTTTTAAAATTGGTGATATCTTGCATAGCTATGAACGTAATTATATTGCTGTTTTAGATGGCGATCTGAATAAACTAAAAGTTGCTAAAAAGAATCCTGAAAAATATGCTGGAAAGCAGGGTGAAAATAACGTTTATGTAGAGCAAAATTCTAATCTTAAAAGTGATCCATATTATAACAATTTTGTGAGAAAAGAGACTTATCATGAATGGACTTTGAAGAATGACGATGATGATGAGCGTCTAATTGTTAGGTTAGAGTGTATTTCGAGGTGGGATGCCTCAGATAATCGGCTCAAAGCCTTACCTTACGTATGGGTCAAAGCTGAAAAGGATAGGACATTCGGAGGCTGGAGTAGAAGAAAAAGCATTTTTGCCATAACTAGTTTTGCTGCTGTAATAGGTTATCCTGGAGGTCAGTGGGGGGATAATTTAAATTACTACTATGATGTAAATCATGAAATTTACAGTAATGAAAATTATCTTACATCAAATGACAAACGTTATGGTACGTTTGTTTTTGATGAATATAAAAGAGCAGAAGGAGCACCTAGTGATTTATATGTGATACCAGACATAGTTAGTATTATTGTTAGATTCGATATCGCAGGCAGCCATGTTGGAAATCAAAGATGTTATTTGGGCTGGGGGATACCTTCAGAGCCTGAATATCCAACATATCAAGATGGCTATCCTCAATGGCATGTAAATAACTAAAGTTTAAAATTATAAAAGTCTGGATAATATCAACTTGTTTCCAGACTTTTATAATTTTTTATAAAGCTCTGTAATGAATAAAAAAATAATAATTATTATTATATTGTTTCCAGTTGTGTGTTCTGCCCAAAAATTCCAATACGGTTTTGAAATCGGATATGGAATAGATAAAGCAATATCAGATGTTACCGTTTATGATGAATATAATGAGAAATATAAAGATTTATATGGAACAGGTTCAATGTTTTTTTTCGATTATATGGGAATGTGGCATACCGAAGGGGAAAACTTTCATTTAAGTGGGTTTATTGATTTTATTCCCATAAAGTGGGTGAAATTTCGTTCTGGAGTTGGAATAAATATGCTCAGAGGAGAATTTCTGGATTATGGTTCGGAGCATAGATTTCCCTATGATTATTCAAATTACAAATTAACTTATTTAACGGTGCCTTTAGAGTTGGTTTTATTGGACAACTGTTGGATTAAACCTTATGTTGCATTTAATAGTAGTTTAAGGGCTTATACCAGTAAAAATATGAAAGATACATTTGCTCTCTGGGAAAAAGATAGTAATTCCGACAGTTTCGACCTTCATGCGCAGTGGTTTAAGTTTGACTATGAACTGGGCATAAAGCTTCAAATATGGAAAGCCGAGTTAAGCATTTCAAATTATACAGGTTTGAACCCTTTTATGGTGATCCCCGAGTACTACGAAAATAAACCGGATGGTTCGGTGAACCCAAGTGAGGGGGAAACTGCTCATTTCAATAGTGGTCTCAAATTTAAACTTTCAGTACCCATCGGTGAATTTGAACTGAATAATCCAAAATAATCATGCTAAAACAAATTCATATTTGGTTGATTCTCTCCGTTTTATTGTTCGTGATAAGTTGCGAGCGGGAGTTTGAATTTGATCATACAGGGTGGAAAAGCCCCGTTGTGCTTAATGGTATATTGCAAGCCGACAGTATGCCTGCCACAGTGTTTTTGTACCAAGCGCAGAAAATGGGCGATACTTCAAATATATCGCCAATTGAGGGGGCAACAATGTGGCTCGAATCGAATGAGGATAAATTTGCTTTTGAGTATACCGATAGTGGCCGTTATATCTGTAATATTGCCCCGCTTCCCGGTAAAAACTACCGTGTAAATGCATTGGTCGGCGGAGATACTGTTTGGGCAGAAACAACCATACCAACAGGCAATGGTTTGGGAGAGGTAACACGCGATACACTTGAAACCAGTCCTCGTTTTGTTGCGCATGGTGTTATTATAAAATGGATATTAATGATGTGGTAGATGTAAATAATAAGTATTGGGTTTACGGGCTAAATATCAAATGGGAAATACGTGAAGATACAATAATTAATACAGGGATTATTAAGGCTGAATTAATTCATATGTACACTAAATCTCCGTATGCCGATAAATTTATAGTAACGAATGATCCTGGCGCATTATTTGGTTACACCCTGGACTATGGACACTATTTGCGAGTGCCGGATGATGGATTTGATGGAAGGCGAGTGGTTGTTGATGTGTATTATTCCAATTTTGATGGTAAGTTTTGTATGGCTGAGTTTGATGAACATTACGATAAGTACATGAAATCTTATCTAACCCATGATGATTATTTGGGTAGGATGGACGAGCTGACCATATTTTACCAGCCCTCGTTTATCTATTCAAATGTTCATAATGGTACGGGCATTTTTGGCTCTATGGCTGTTAAAGACACCATAATCAGTGATAACCCCCTTTCCCAAAATTATCAGCAATAGGTAAGTTTAAATACGTTGAATAAAAGTTAAAATTAGTTTATTTATGATGAAAGTTGTTTTGAGTTTGTTTAATTTGCTATCCATCCAACTATTAAGATAATATAAACATGAGAATCATATTGTCATTTATTCTTCTTTTTGTTTCTTTTTTTGCTTCTGCCCAAAAATTCCAATACGGTGTTGAAATAGGTTACGGGCTTGATGAGACATTCTATGAAGGGACAGTTTATGATGAGTATAAAGAAAATTACTTTAATTGTAGTGAAGGTTCAAAGTGCTTTTTTGACTATTTGGGTTTGTGGCATACCGATGGAGAAATTTTTCACTTAAGCGGATTTATTGATTACATACCCATAAAGTGGGTTAAATTACGTACAGGTGCCGGTATTAATGTTTTGAAAGGCGAATTTTTTGAATATAGCACAAATAATCTTTTTGATTACGCAACATTTTATGACTATTCAAATTACAAATTAACTTATTTAACGGTGCCTTTAGAGTTGGTTTTATTGGACAACTGCTGGATTAAACCCTATGTTGCATTTAACAGTAGCATAAGGGCATATACCAGCAAGAATATGAAAGACACATTTGCGGCCTGGGAAAAAGCAAGTAACACCGATGATTTCAATCTTCATGCGCGATGGGTTAAGTTTGATTATGAACTGGGCGTAAAACTTCAACTATGGAAAGCTGAGTTGAGTATTTCAAAATATACAAGTTTGACCCCTTTTATGGTTATACCCGGCTATTTTGAAGGTATACCCGGGTATTTCGAAGGTAAACCCGATGATACTTCAGCCCCTAAAATAGGGGAAGCAGCTCATTTTAATAGCGGTATAAAATTTAAGCTTTCAGTGCCCATTGGTGAATTTGAATTGAAACGAGCATCATTAAAACCTTAAATATAACCATAAGTGATTATATGCGAGTTCCATTAGGATGACCCATAAGTTATGATAAGTTTGGCTTTCGATCCAATAGATAATCAGTAGCTTAAAAGAAATAAACGAATAATCTAAAATAGCGATGCAAAAAAAAGTCCTGGTTGTATTAGTAATACCTCTTATATTGTTTCTGATAAGTTGCGAGCGGGAGTTTGAATTTGAGCAAACTGGCTGGAAAAGCCCCGTTGTTCTTAATGGGATATTACAAGCCGACAGTATGCCTGCCACTGTATGTTTATACCATGCGCAGGAAATGGGCGATACTTCAACTATATTACCCATTGAGGGGGTGAAAATGTGGCTCGAGTCAGGCAATGACAAATATGCTTTTGAGTACACCGATAGTGGCCGTTATATTTGCAACATTGCCCCGCAGCCCAGTAAAACATACTGTGTAAATGCATTGGTCGATGGTGATACTGTTTGGGCCAAAACAACCATACCATCAGGCAGAGGTTTGGGAAAGGTAACACGTGATACACTTGAAACCAGTCCTCGTTTTGCTGGCGCATGGTATTACTACAAAATGAGTATTAATGATCTGAAAGATGAGAATTCTACGTATTGGTTTTGGGTTTACGAGATCAGAAATATACGTAAATTATGGGGCGATTCTATAATTAACAGAGGTCTTATTTATGATTTAATTAGAATACACACAAAATCTCCGTATGCTGATAAATTTATGGTGACAAACGATCCCGGAGCTTTATTTGGTTACACTCTTGACTATGGCTCCTTTTTACGAGTTCCTGACAATGGGTTTGATGGAGGGCAAGTTATAGTTGATGTATATTATTCCAATTTAAGTTCTGGAAACAATGGTAAGTTTTGCATGGCCGAGTTTGACGAGCATTACGATAAGTACATGAAAACATATCTATCTCACGCCGATTATTTAAGTATGATGGACGAGCTAACCATATTTTACCAACCCTCGTTTATCTATTCCAATGTACACAACGGAACGGGCATTTTCGGCTCTATGGCTGTTAAAGACACCATAATCAGTGATAACCCCCTTTTCCAAAATTATCAGTATGATTAAAAATATTCTTTTTTGTTTCTTTTGTGCATTTTCATTGCAGGCCCTAAGCCAAAATATATCGGGCTATGTGCTCGATAGCGAAAGCGGCGAACCCCTTATTGGTGCTACGGTTTACAAGAACAACAGCGAGGGCACAACTACCAATAAATACGGATATTTCAGTATTAGCACAGGCAATACCGATTCGGTTTTTGTAAGTTATGTTGGCTATCAAAATTACGTGTTTGCATGCCAGGCTTGCTCCGATTCGGTGTTGTATATTAAAATGGAAAGCCACAACGAGCTGGATGAGGTAACAGTTACCTCGCAAAACATTCAAAATGAACTGCGTTCGCCTTCTATGGGGTTAAACCGGATGACTGCCAGGCAAATTGAGCAAATGCCCATGGTATTGGGCGAAAGCGATGTGCTGAAATCGGTGCAGATGCTCCCTGGCGTGAACAACGGCAGCGAAGGTATGGCCGGTATCAGCGTGCGTGGTGGCAGCCCAGACCAAACACTGATTTTACTCGATGATGTACCCGTGTACAACGTGAACCACATGTTTGGTTATTTCTCGGTATTCAACAGCGATGCCATAAGCAGTGTAAACCTTGTAAAAGGGGCCATACCCTCGCGTTATGGCGGGCGCTTAACGTCGGTGCTCGATTTAACCTCGCGCGATGGTAATTACCGCAAGTTAAAATCATCGTTGAGTATGGGCACCATGGCACTAAAAGCTACCGTTGAAGGTCCGATCATTAAAGAGAAAGCATCGTTTATGCTTTCGTTACGTAAAACATGGCCCGACATTCCGCTTCGGGCTTATTACTACTTTGCCGAAAGTGATTATACAACTACCTATGGTTTTTACGATGTAAATGCGAAAGTAAATTACCGTGTTTCAGATAAAGACCGCCTGTTTTTAAGCTTTTATAAAGGCGACGATGCTTTTAAAGACAAGGTTGATGAAGGTTATGAAGAATACAAGTACGACAATACATTTAGCTGGGGCAACAACACGGCATCATTACGGTGGAACCATGTTTTTACCAATAAACTCTTTGCAAATTTTACGTCGTATTACAGCTTGTATCAATACAAAAAGCGGAATTACATGGAGAGTACCGGCTCTTCAAGCGAGCAACAAAAAAGTTTGGAAGAGCATTCTTCATCGTTAACCGATATTGCCCTCAAGTCCGATTTTGATTATATGCCGGGCGGGATCAATAACGTTAAGTTTGGTGCCAAGCTTTCGCGGAAATCCTTTTTACCGGTTGAGGAGAGCTATGAGAATAACGAGTCGGCCAGGCGCATCCTCTCCGATGTTTCGGGCAACATTACAAGTGCCGATATTTACATCGAAGATGAAATAAGCATTGCGCATAACCTGAAAGCGAATGTAGGCCTGAGGGCCAGTGTGTTGTTTTCGGACTTTAATAAAAATGTGTATTGGCAGCCCCGGGCATCCCTTGCCTGGACGTTTGCACGTAATATGTCTTTCAAAGCAGGGTATTCGCGTATGGCACAATTTGTCCACCAGCTCACCAATTCGGGCTTATCAATGCCCAACGATTTATGGGTAACATCGAACAATGTGATCAACCCGTCGTACTCCGATTTGTATTCTGTCGGGGTTTATTATAACCATAACGATTTGTTTCAGGTATCGGCTGAAGCGTATTACTCAAAATTATCGAATGTGATTTGTTATTACCCGGGAACCGATTTTACCCAACTCGACGCCGGGCGAAATTGGTACGACATTGTATTACAGGGCAAAGGTGAAGCATATGGTGCTGAGTTTATGCTCGAAAAAAATAAAGGGCGGTTTACGGGTTTTGTAAATTATACATGGTCGCGATCCTTGCGCTCGTACCCCGAGTTGTACGATGGGGCGGTTTTTCCTTATGATTACGATATCCCTCATAAGATTTCGGCATCGGTAAACTACAATTTTAAATACAATGGCGAAGCAAAATTCAAGAAAAGCTTTTCGGCAAATTTTAATTTTTCAAGTGGCCGCTTATTGTCGGTTGCCACGGCTAAGTTTCCGTCAATTTTTCATCCTTCAATTAACGATGAAAATAACTGGTTTTCAGGTGATGTTTATTATACCCCGCAGGTTAACAATTACCGCATGGACAACTTTCACCGGCTGGATATTGCTTTTAACCTTAAGGCAACGGGCGATATAAAAAGCTCATGGACATTCGGAATATACAATGTTTATAATAAATTTAATGCCACGCATTTTGGCTTTCGGAACGATAAAATGTACGAAGTGGCCATGTTCCCAATAATGCCAATCATTACCTGGAAATATAAATTGAAGTGAATTTCGTAACATATCCCGTAATATTGGGAGTACCGCAGTGTTAATATGCCCATCCCTTTGGCGTTTTTCTAAATTGCTTGAAAATACTTATCTTGAATGCTTATTTTGCACAGCCTGCCAAATAATAAAAGTTGTTAAACTATGGTGAGGCTTACAATAAAGATGGCATTGCGTTTGTTATGTTAATACGGCAACCGTGTGGATGCATAAAAATTTTGACTATGGATACTAAAAAACACAGAATACTTTGGGTTGATGATGAAATCGACTTGTTGAAACCCCATATTATATTCCTCGAAAACAAAGGTTACGAAGTAGATTCGGCTTCCAATGGCGCCGATGCCATTGACATGGTGAAGGCGAACCATTACGACATTATTTTTCTGGATGAGAACATGCCTGGGTATTCGGGGCTTGAGACCCTGGGGTATATCAAAGAAGCTAACAGCCTGGTACCCGTGGTAATGATCACCAAAAGTGAAGAGGAGTCGATTATGGATGAGGCCATTGGCTCGCAAATGGCCGATTACCTGATAAAGCCGGTGAACCCAAAGCAAATTCTTTTGTCGATAAAGAAAAATATTAATAAAAAAGAATTGGTGACCCGGCAAACAACCTCGGCCTACCAAATGCAGTTTGGGAAACTGGGGATGCAGATCAACGATTCGCTGACCATTGATGATTGGAAAGAGGTGTACCGCAAGCTCACATACTGGGAGATGGAGCTCGACAACTCGGATGACAAGGCAATGGATGAGGTGTTGCAAATGCAGAAAACAGAAGCCAACCACGCATTTTGCCGGTTTATTTCGCGTAATTATCTCAATTGGCTGAAGAGCGATGGGGATGAGCGCCCCTTGTTGTCGCCCGATTTGTTCAAAAAACGGATATTCCCGATACTGGATGAAGGCAAAAAAGTGTTTGTAATGTTGATCGACAACATCAGGTTCGACCAGTGGAGGGCACTGAGTACGGTTATTGGCGACTATTACTCGGTGGTTGACGACGAGATGTATGTAAGCATTTTGCCAACAGCCACTATGTTTGCCCGGAATAGTATTTTCGCAGGACTGATGCCGGCTGATATTAAACAAATCCATCCCGATTTCTGGCTCGATGATGACAATGAAGAGGGCGGCAAAAATAATTTTGAAGAAGATTTGTTGCACGAACAGATGTCGCGTGGCGGTCGTAAAGAAAAACTTTTTTATGAAAAGATCACTACTTCAAAACCCGGGCGAAAGGGGAGCGATAATTTGAATAAGATTTTACATTCGGACCTGGCCGTAATGGTGTTGAATTTCGTGGATATGATTTCACATGCACGTACCGAAATGAACATGATCAGGGAGCTGGCCGGCAACGAAGCCGCATACCGTTCGTTAACCGTGAGCTGGTTTAAGCACTCGGGGCTGACCGATTTACTGAAAGAACTGGCGGCACATAATTACGAGCTGGTGCTTACCACCGACCATGGGACCATTAAGGTTAACAACCCGCTAAAAGTAATTGGCGAACGCAGCACAAACACAAATTTACGTTACAAACACGGCCGTAACCTGAATTATAACCCCAAAGAGGTTTTTGAAATCAGAAAACCACAGGAAGCACGTTTGCCGGCTGCCAATGTAAGTACTTCGTACATTTTTGCCATGAACGATGACTTTTTTGCTTATCCGAATAACTTTAATTATTACGCCAATTATTATAAAAACACTTTTCAACATGGTGGCATTTCATTAGAAGAAATGCTGGTGCCAATTATAAGGATGCAGCCTAAATAAAACATTTTATAACCTGTTGTTTTTGAACATGATTGTAAACTTGTTTTCTTTTTAAGGTTTTATAGCATGAAATAGAACCGGCAGGTTCTGAAAATTTGGTTATATTTATTATCCGAAAAACAAAAAATAAGTAAATATGAGTAATACATATTGTGTAATTATGGCCGGTGGAATTGGAAGCCGTTTCTGGCCATTGAGTAAAACATCGCGCCCCAAACAATTTATCGATATACTTGGAACCGGCGAAACACTTATACAACAAACATACCGGCGTTTATTAAAAATTTGCCCACCCGAAAATTTTCTTGTTGTTACCAACCAGATTTATAAAGACTTGGTTTTGGAACAATTGCCCGATTTGGAAGCTGAACAGGTGCTTTGCGAACCTTTGCGGAGAAATACAGCACCGTGTGTGGCTTATGCCTCGCATAAGATTGAAAGTAAAAATAAGAATGCCAATATTATTGTTGCACCTTCGGACCACCTGATTTCAAAAGAAGATGAGTTTGTTCACGAGCTGCAAAAAGGTTTAAGCTTTGTAGAACAAAATGATGCCTTGTTAACATTGGGGATCAAGCCCAGCCGCCCCGAAACGGGTTACGGGTATATACAAATTAACGGGAACGTATCATTTGACGGTGCCACCAACCTGCATAAGGTGAAAACATTCACCGAGAAACCCGATGCCAAAATGGCCCAGGTTTTTATGGATAGCGGTGAATTTTATTGGAATTCCGGTATTTTTCTATGGTCGTTAAAATCAATTTTAAAAGCATTTGATGAACATTTAAGCGAGGTGAACGATCTTTTCGCGAAAGGGGGTAAATATTATTACACCGAAGAAGAAGAAGCCTTTTTGAGTAAAACATATTCTGAATGCCCCAATGTTTCAATTGATTATGGTATTATGGAGAAAGCCTCTAATGTATATGTGCTTTGTGCCGACTTTGGATGGAGCGACCTGGGCACTTGGGGGTCACTTTGGGATAACTCAGATAAGGATGAAAACAGAAATGCAATAAGTGGCAACAACATTAAAGTTTATAATACCGAAAACAGCATTGTTAATGTTGGCAGCGACAAGCTTGTTGTGGTTCAGGGGCTCGACGGTTACATAGTTGCAGAATCTGACAATACCCTGATGATATGCAAGAAGGAAGATGAACAACAGATCCGCCAATTTGTAAACGATATCCGCATTTCTAAAGGCGAAGAATATGTTTAATTATTTTACACAAAAGCACCTGCAATCATTGTGGTAACCAGCCCGCCAACAGCAATAATTGATTCCATTACTGTCCACGATTGCAGGGTTTGTTTTTCGTTCATGCGTAAATATTTGCCTACCAGCCAGAAACCACTGTCGTTAACATGAGACAACAAGGTTGCACCCGATGCAATAGCCAGTACGACCAATGCCCGGTGTGGATCGGTGAGTCCCATTTCCTGAATGAGTGGTGCCATTATTCCGGCTGCGGTAATCATCGAAACAGTGGCTGAGCCCTGTGTTACCCTTACTATGGCTGCCAGCATCCAGGCCAGAAAAATTGGGGGCAGTGACGATCCACCCATCGATTCGGCCAGTATTTTACCAATGCCACTGTCAACCAGTACTTCTTTAAATACGCCACCAGCCCCGGTAATCAGTATGATGATGCCGGCCGGACCGAGTGCTTTGGTGCTGAGGTCGAGAACGGTTTTCTTCGGCATGCCACGGCGGATACACAGGAAATAAATGGCAAGCAGTGTTGCAATGATAAGTGCTGAGAACGGATGCCCTAAAAAGCTGACGGTGTTGGTGAGTAATGTTTTGTCTATTACCTGTTTGCTTATAAGGACATCTGACAAGGTGTTGAGCAGAATTAGAAACAACGGGATGCCAATTAAGGTAGCGATTAACCTGAAGGAGGGTGGCTTTTGAGAAATGTTGGTGTCTTTTTCTTCAGTTATTAAATCATTTTCCACCTCGGGCGGATGTACCATGATGCGTTTTGAGATAAACCGTCCCCAAACAGGTCCGGCCAAAACAGCCACCGGAAAACCCAGAATGATACCAAAAAGAATGACCCACCCCAACTGAACATTGATGATTTCGGCCACAGCAACCGGGCCGGGTGTTGGGGGGATGAAGCTATGTGTTACTGCAAGCCCCGCCAGTAATGGGATGCCGTAAAACAAAAGCGATTTCTTTGTATCGCGGGCCATGGCATAAATTATAGGTACAAGAATGATAAACCCTACATCGAAAAAAACAGGAATTGCCACTATGAAACCGGCCAGCACCATAGCCGATGGTGCCCGTTTTTCACCGAATTTTTTAATGAGTGTGTGGGCCAGCGAAACAGCACCGCCCGAGCTCTCAAGCATTTGTCCGAAAATGGCTCCAAGGCCAACAACCGTGGCAACAAAACCCAGTGTGCCGCCCATGCCGTTTTGGATACTTTTGAGTACCCCGTCGAGTGGCATCCCTGAGAGTATCCCAACATAAATTGAAGCGATAAGCAACGAAATGAAAGCACTGATTTTTAATTTAAGTACTAAAAAGAGCAGTATAGCCACTGCCGATACAACAATAAAAACAAGATATGGAGTAGACATGCTAATAGGTTTAGGGTTTAAATGTATAAATAATATTTATGACTTCCATATGCTTGAATACGAATAAAAAAGCTCATATTTGTTTGTAAATTTTAAGATATGAAAAGAATAAATGAATTGTTTTGGGGAAAAGGGTGCCAAAATCCTTTTCGAATTTTTATAATTGGTTTTTTATTTGTGGCAGGGATGTTTCATTCGTGCCAATCAGGGAATGCTTCAAAAGGAGAATGGGTGCCACTTTTTAATGGTGAGAATCTTGATGGGTGGACGGTGAAAATAACCGGACATGAAGTTGGCGATAATTATGCAAACACATTCAGGGTTGAAAATGGTATCTTAAAGGCTAGTTATGCAGATTACGATGAGTTTGACAACCGTTTTGGACATTTATTCTACGAAAAACCTTTTTCCAGTTTCAAGTTGAGGGTTGAATACCGGGTTGTGGGGCAGCAAATGCCGGGAGGTCCTGAATGGGGAAACCGTAACAACGGGGTGATGTTTCATTCCCAGTCGCCACAGTCAATGGAACTCAACCAAAATTTTCCAACTTCAATTGAAGCCCAGTTGTTGAGCAATGGAGATAGCACCAATAATACCAATGGCAATGTTTGCACCCCCGGAACCACAGTTGAGGTTGATGGTGAAGTTGTTCAGGGGCATTGCTTTAATTCCAGCTCAAAACTATATTATGATGGTGATTGGGTAACTTTTGAATTGGTAGTTCACGGCGATTCTATTGCCCACCACATTATTGAAGGCGATACGGTATTAACCTACACCAACATAAAACTTGACGATGGCAGCCCCTTGTCACAAGGATATATTGCCATACAAGCTGAAAGCCACCCCACCGATTTCAGGTTGATCGAGGTTATGGAACTTGATGAATAGGCTTTATAAGTGCATTTTTTTGGATGCACTTATAAAAGTGCCTTGTTTTCGGTTTTACTGAAACAGCTGCGTGATGCCATGTTTTTCTGCATCTGCCAGCATCACCTCGTCGCTTGTTTTTGTTTTGAACGTTTCGGCCGCTTCTAGTACTTTCTTCATTAGTTCAATATCGCCCGAGGTGTTCAGGAAAACATCTTCGTTGCCCAGCACCCAATGTACGGCGTGTTTTATAGCTTCATTATCTGTTAACGGGCTGTACCAAACATTATGCGGGTTGTGGCTTTTGGTGTTCTGCCCTTTAGCAATCGATTTGATGGTTTGAACAGCGATGTTCCTTTTTTTGCATTCGTTGAGCAATTGATTAAAACCTGCAGCATATTTTTCGTTTTGCATCATGGTGAAATTGTATGGAAGGAGCACTGAGTCGAAATCAAATTTGTTGATGCTTTTCAGGTGCATTTCGGGTATGGTAACCCCATGCCCGGTTACGCCAAGGTAGCTTACCAGTCCTTCATCACGTGCTTCAACAAATGCTTCAAGGGCACCACCTTCGTTCATGGCTGTTTCCCATTCATCGGGGTCAACAAGCAGGTGCATTTGCCACAGGTCTATATGGTCGGTTTTAAGTTTGTCAAGCGATTGGTGAAGTTCTTCTTTGGCTTCTTTTTTTGTTCGTTTATCGGTTTTTGTGGCCAGGAAAAACTTATCACGGTGGTGTTTCATCCATGGCCCAAGCCTTAGTTCGGATATTCCATAATTTGCAGATGTGTCAATGTGGTTTAAATCATGTTCAAGTACAATTTCAAGTGCTTCTTCTGCTTCTTTTTCAGTTGCATTGCTTAGTGCAAATGCACCAAATATTGTGCGGGTGCTTAAATGCCCTGTCCTGCCAAATTCTTTCTTTTGTATCATAGGTTTTTTATTTTCATTTATTCTTTATTTCCGGCCCATTCAATAGCTCCAATCAGGTGTTTTTGAAATAGCTTGTTCTGGTACAATTCACTCTCATGCCCCAATGCGGTTTGGAATACGCGGCCTTTGCCAACTTTTTTGTACCACACCAACGGGTGGTCGCCCATTCGTTGTTCAACACCTTCAAACCAGCGGTTGTCATCAACCTCGTAGCTGTTTTCGTCAATCGACATCAACACGTGCACATCTTCGCGGGGGTTGCGGTCAAAGCTATACCATTCGTCGTCAATTACCCAAACGGAATCGGGAAAGTGTTCAGTTGACGGATGGTTACGGTCTTCAATAATGACTTTTCCGGGTTGCACGGGCGGATGGCCTGTGAAATATGCGCCTATGGCGTTTTCGTACCAAGGCCATTCGTACTCAGTGACTGTGCCTGAGTGTATGGTAACCAGTGAGCCACCATTCTCAATATAGCTTTCAAAAGCTTCCTGTTGGTTGTGGTTCAGTATATTGTTTGTGGTTTGCAGGAATATAACCACATCGTACTTTTTTAAGTTGCCTGATGTGAAAACCAGGCTGTCTTCAGTTGCATCGATGTGCCAGTTTTGCTTTTGGGCTATATTTTTTAGGGCCGCAGTTGCATCTTCAATGCAGTCGTGCCGGTATCCTGCTGTTTTTGAAAATACGAGGATGTTCATCTTTTGGCTAAAACCTGTTTGTCTGGCAAAAATTGAAAAAAGAATGATTATCGTTGTTGTTTTAATAAATGTCTTCATCATAATTTAGTAATAACGTCCCATCATTGGGTGTTCAACAATTGTTTTTTTCAACTCGTGTAAATCTACAGTCCCTTGGTGGCGGTAAACAATTTCACCGCCCGGTTCAATCAGGATGGTGTAAGGGATTGAGCCCTGCCATTCGGGGTCAACATTTTCGATTAGTATATATTTGTCATCATTAGTGAAAATATAGTTTTCATTTGATGCATGGTGTTTTTGCAGAATTTCCAACGACTTGTCTTTATTCTTAATTTTATCGGCTGAAATTGTCACCAGCTCAAAGTCGCGGTTCCTGTAAATCCGGTGGAGTTCAATGATATCGGGTAGTTCGAGCACGCAAGGGGTGCACCAGGTCGCCCACACGTTAACAAGCCTCAATTTTTCAGAATCGTTTCTTATGATTTCAGCGAGTCCTTGTTCATTGATTGTTTCAATATTCACCGGTTTTTCTTTCCATTCTTTGTTGACCTGTTGTGCCCATTCGTTTTTCCACGACCATTTAACTGAGCATCCGAAAGTTTTGGTAACGGGGTTTGTGACTTCTTTACCGGCAAGAA
>JASMTI010000200.1:0-4414 GCA_041694375.1 Bacteroidales bacterium
CACTCGCCCCTTCGGGGGCTGGTGTGCTGTTTGCTAAAATAGTGCGAAAAATATTTTTTTACAAGTTTTGCAACTCTTTAATTTATAGTTATTTCTTTTGTCCTAAAAATATCCCCTGAATTGCTGCAGAATTGGCTGTTTTTCGCAACACAATAAAAGATTATTTCATTGAACGGGTTGTTTTTCCGGGCATTTTCAACAAGAAAAATCCAAATCCCGGTTTTGATATTGTAATCGGTAATCCGCCTTATGTAAATACCAAACAAATTAACAGCATGGGGCAAACAAAAAAGCTGACTTCTGAATATGGTTATACCGATGACCTTTACAATCATTTTACGATTCGTGGACTGGAATTGGTAAAATCAGGAGGTTTATTAAGCTACATTACATCCGATACATTCCTGACTTTGCAAAGCAAAAAGAATATGCGAAGGGAATTTTTAGGAATTCCATTAATTACGAAAACCGGAGACGGTCTTTTTGCAAACGAAAAAAAGACTTTACCCGGATGCCGGGTAATGGAAATAATAAATACACCAAAAGCTTTTACGGCTTTAGTTGACACCGCCATATTCTCACTAAAAAAGGAAGAAGTTCCTGATAATGCAGAAATGGTTTATGTTGATTTGAGAAAACCAAATGCGAAATCATTTGAAATTACCGAAGAACAATGGCAGCAAATTAAAACTTCCAAAGAAAACATTTCGGGTTGGGAACGTGTATTGGAACATACATTTAGTGCATTAGGTTATAAACAAGCCGATTGGATTTTATCGCATACTTGCGCTGGTGATAAGGTTCTTAAAGACCATAACTCAAGTCTGCTTAAATTCAAACTCTCATATGAACCATATCGCAAGGCTATTAATTACGCCATATTTTCACCAACTCCATACAATTGTCAGATACTTGAAAAAGTGATAAGCCCAATAAAATCAACTTACGATAACTGGTGGGAAAAAATTTATACATCAAAGGAAATAAAGAAGAATCGGTCTTTAATAAAAAATTACACTGATGAATTAAAACAAGGGGATTTAACTATTGTTGGATTAACAACTGATGGTGGCCAAGGATTAGTGACAGGTAATGTTGGCAGATACGTTGGCTATAAAGAAGGTACAAGGTTAGCAGAAAACTGTAAAGAAAAACGAGTTAAAAAATTATACAATTTAATTCTGGATAAACCTGAAATTAAAGAAAACTGGCGTTTACTTGAAAACGTAGAAACAATACAAGATGTTGAAGATGTTTTAAATTCAATTACAGAACAGGAAATTTGGAAAATTTATGATGAAATTAAAGAAGTTCATGGTATAAAAAGCTTTGGAAAGGGATTTATGTATAGAATTGTACCTAATTATTTAGTAACAGATTCTGATAATGTAAATGAAGAGGATAAACTTACAGGAATAAGCGGAGAAAGATATTTTGTCAATTATGATAAAGGAGACAAAGAAGGAAATCGGTGGTTTATTGAAACTCCATATGTAATTGACTGGGAAAAGCAGTCAGTCTCCCAGTTGTCAACTGCTGATGATGCAAGATGGCAAGGCTATGATTTCTTTTTCCGTAATGGTTTTTGCTGGACAAATGTTTTAAATCCAAATTCTACATACTTTAAGTGCAGATTAAAAGACAATACGATTAATGACGTTGGTTCAATGGCACTTTATGATGAAATTGATATTGGAGATTATTATTATGTCTGCATCATTAATTCCTTTTTAGCTTTCAAAACAATGCGTGAATTTTTTAATTCATCTGTTAACATTACTACTAACGATATTAAAAAATTACCTATTAAAATTCCATCGGCTACTGAATTGGACGCTTTTAAGTCAAAATTTGACGAGTGTTTAACTATTCAACAACAATATTTCAACGGAGATTTAGAAAAAGTAGAAGCTAGAAAGCTGCTAAAGCCCATAGAATTGGAAATTGATGAAATGGTAAATAAACTGTACGGCATCACAGCAGAAGTTAAAGATGAAGAAGTTGGAGATGTGGAAGAAGAATTGGAATTGATAGAAACGGAGGACGAAGAAGATGAAGAATAGCTAACGCTTCGTAGTCAAGCACATTGGCTGGTCGCTCAAAAAAGCCAACCGCACGACCAAAACCAGCCAAAGAGCTTGCCTACCCCAACGCACGGCAGACAGAAAAGTAGTAGCAAATTGATTGAAAAACAACATAAATGATTGAACACCAGGCGGTAACATCGTGTATAGTGCATTTGGCGGATAGTGCTAATTTCAAGGGCGTTGCATCTAATAAACTTTGTAACGGTTTGACAGGTTTGTGCTTCGAATCGCCAAACGACACCATACACGTAACCGTTGTGCACCATAATAAGAATTGCATCGTCATAATATTAACTTTAAAAAAAAATGAACATGGAAACTTTGACAAAAAGCCAGAGACAAGCATCAAAGAATGAGTTTTATCATTCGAAAAAAGTCTCAACTGAAAAATTTGAGATTTATTCTCCCTTAAATCCTACATACCAGTTAAATAACAACTCTGGTCCTGTAGGTTGTCCAAAATGTCAAGTACAATGTACTGGTTGTACAGGTAGTTGTACTTGTTTTGGTGGTGTAGTTCATTAAAAACAAATCACATAAAACATTCTTTTTTAGTGCAGGTATTCTACATTAAAGGAATGATTATGTCTTAAATAATGGTATGGAAAACAAATTATCAGAATTTGCTCATTGGTTTGAGCAAAACGAAAAACTAATAATTGTCAATTGCCTTAATCCCTGGATAATCCGGAGCAAGCTGACCCCCTAAAACCGGAGAGATTTTCCTTCAAATCAAGATGAAATGCACCTGCCATTCCGGCGGATGTTGCCCCCCTTTCAAGATAAATTTCCGTCGATTATTCCGGAGCATGTTGACCCCTCTTTGGAGGACTTTGCTCATTTCTCCGGAGCATATTGACCCCCTATAGTTATCTATACATTGGATTTTGGTTTTTTAGCGATCAAAAATTGGTCACTAAAAGAGTTTATGATGGCAGGAAAACCAAAACCAATGAGTCAGATAAAGCAACTTTTACAGCTACATCAGCAAGGCGAAAGCAAAAAAGAGATAGCGCGTATCCTTGGCATAAGCAGGAATACGGTTAAGTCCTATCTCAGGAAAATTGAAGATAGCAGTCTTCATATCAAGGAACTACTTACGTTGGAAGATCCCCTTCTGGAAGGAAAGTTTCATGCCGGAAATCCATCCTACAAAGAGGATCGTTACGAGCATTTTAAGGCCAACGTAGATTATTTCCTTAAAGAACTTAGGCGTACGGGTGTAACCAAACAACTCTTGTGGGAAGAATACAAAGCCAGCTATCCTGGTGGCTACAGTCACTCTCAGTTTTGTTATCACCTTAATCAACAAGAAGTAGCAGCCCGGCCATCTGCTGTGCTGCACCACGATCCTGCCGATAAACTGTATATTGATTTTGCCGGAAAAACACTTTCTTACATAGATAAATCAACAGGTGAGGTCATTAACTGTCAGGTTTTTGTTGCTTGTCTTCCTTACTCTGATTACTGTTTTGCCATGGCCGTCAGAAGTCAGTGCGTTGAAGATTTTATCTATGCCCTTACGTGCTGTTTAAATCATTTGGGAGGCGCACCAAAGGCTCTTGTCCCCGACAACCTTAAAGCAGCTGTTATCAAGGCCGATAGTTACGAACCGGGCATTAATACTGCAATGGATGACCTGGCCAATCACTACGGAACCACAGTGGTACCTGCAAGATCCCGCAAGCCCAAAGATAAGGCACTGGTGGAAAATCAGGTGAAACTGATTTACAGCCGGGTGTATGCCAAACTCCGGGATCGTCAGTTTTTTAGCATTCAGGATCTAAATGAGGCTATATTCGAAAAGGTGTTGGCTCATAATCAAACCCGCATGCAGCTGAAAGATTACTGCAGGGAAGAAAAGTTCCTGGCCGATGAAAAACACCTGTTAAAAGCCTTACCTGGCACTGTATATGAAATGAAGTATTACAAGCAGTACAAGGTAGCTCCCAATAACCATATTTGCCTGCAGAAAGACAAACATTATTACAGTGTTCCTTATGTGCATATAGGCAAGCAGGCAACGGTAATCTACACACGCTCTACAGTATCAATCTACATTGATTGTAAGCGGGTAGCTTTTCATCTTAGAAGTTATTTAAAAGGACGCTATACAAGCGTCAAAGATCACTTATGCTCAACCCATCAGCATTATCAGAATCGTAGTCCGGGTTATTACATGGACAAAGCAAAAAGCAGGTCTAAGGAGCTTCTCAACTTATTTGTTCTGCTATTTAAACAGGACAGATATCCAGAGCAGCTATATCGAACATGCGATGGCCTTTTGAGGCTCCAGCGAACTGCTGATCCGGGTAAATTTGAGAAGG
>JASMTI010000201.1:0-56405 GCA_041694375.1 Bacteroidales bacterium
CCTCAACAATCTCATTTTCGCGGTCTTCGTTTTTGCCACCAAATTCAATTTCAAAACGTGGGTAATGAACCCATGTGATGCTGATGAGTTTGTTTTCCGTATTATCTCCAATAAAGTTTTGCGGACGGTTAAGCGGTGTATCTTCATCAATTTCGAAGCGCTTCAGGTAGTAATATTCCTGTTCGTTATCCCAATAAACCACACTGAGGGTTTTCTTAGGGTTGAACTTTTCAATCACGAGTATATCTTCAGGGAAATGGTTTGTCAAGTCGAAATTATACAGCTCAAAGTCGCCCGATTTGGTTATCACCAGTATGCGGTCCTCGCCCATAAACTCACCCAGGAAACGGCCCCGCTTATCGACATTAAGGCGGTTTACATCTTCGTCGAAATATATCTTGCGCCCACCCAGTGTTGACGCACCTTTTTCTTTTAGGGTAACTTTATGCACATCGTTTTTGGTTACCTGGTTACCCCGTGAATTACGGCCTTTAATGGCCAGTTCGCCCATATCAATATCAAAAACAAGCTTTTTAAGCCGTGGTTTAGGTTTCAGGGTAACGCGCAGCACCTCCGATTCGCCATTAGGATTGGCGCTAAAGTACAATATTCTCGACCCCGCAGTGCCCTGGGTCATATTGTATTCTTTATCGCGGGTAACACTAGGCACGGCAAACCGCTTCATAAAAGTTGCCCCTGCCCGCCCGTCGCGGTATACCAAATTATAAATGGTACGTTTATCGCCCCGCTTAAACACGGCAATATGCAGGATATTTTTCCCGATGAAAGCTTTTTCTGAAACCCTGGTAACAAAGTAAGTGCCATCCCGCCTAAACACGATAATGTCATCAAGGTCGGAACAGTTGCACACGAATGTTGCTTTTTTAAGGCCAATGCCCATAAAACCTTCTTCGTAATCTACATAAAGTTTCTCATTGGCAACCACAACCTTCGAAGCTTCGATATTTTCAAAGCTCCTGATTTCGGATTTACGTTCGCGCCCCTTGCCATATTTACTTTTTATACGTTGATAATAAGCAATGGTAAAAGGTATAATATTGTTGATATTGTGAACAATTTCTGCAATCTCATCTTCAATCGAATGAATATGGCCATTGGCTTTATCCTTGTTAAATTTCAGGATACGGGCCATTTTAATCTCCATCAGCTTGAGGATATCATCGCGGGTAATTGCCCGTTTTAATTTAGGCTTCCACGGGTCAAGCCGCTTATCAACATGGGCAACAACTTCGTCCATATTGCTGCTCTCTTCAAACCCCTTGTCCTTATAAATGCGCTCTTCTATAAATATTTTCTCGAGTGATGCAAAATGCCAGGCCTCTTCAAGCTCCCCTTTTCTGATTTCGAGTTCAAGTTTTAGCAAGTCAACCGTTTGAAGTGCATTTTTCTTCAAAATATCACTCACACCAATAAAGTTCGGTTTATCATCTTCGATAATACAGGCATTAGGCGAAATTGAAATCTCACAATCGGTAAAAGCATAAAGCGCATCTATTGTTTTATCACTTGATACGCCATTACCCAAATGAATTTGTATTTCGGCCTTTTCAGCAGTATTGTCGTCAATTTTCTTAACCTTTATTTTCCCTTTTTCGTTAGCTTTAATTATTGAATCGATGACCGACGAAGTAGTTCGTCCAAAAGGCACTTCGGTTATGACCAATGTTTTATTGTCGAGCTTTTCAATTTTAGAGCGCACCCTGATGTTCCCCCCCCTTAGACCATCGTTGTACTTTGAACAATCAATCATGCCCCCTGTTGGGAAATCAGGGTATATTTCGAAAGTTTTGCCCTTTAAATAAAGGATAGCGGCATCAATGAGTTCATTAAAGTTATGGGGCAATATTTTTGCAGAAAGCCCAACGGCAATACCTTCTACACCTTGAGCCAACAACAACGGGAATTTCACAGGAAGTGTTATCGGCTCCCGCTTACGTCCGTCGTAAGCCAGTTGCCATTGGGTGGTTTTGGGATTAAAAACCACATCAAGCGCAAATTTTGAAAGACGTGCCTCGATATAACGTGGTGCCGCAGCACCATCGCCGGTGAGAATGTTACCCCAGTTACCCTGGGTTTCAACCAACAGGTTTTTTTGCCCTAGGCCAACCAGTGCATCCCCAATAGAAGCATCACCATGCGGGTGGTACTGCATGGTTTGTCCAATAATATTGGCCACCTTATTGAAACGCCCGTCGTCCATTTCGCGCATGGCATGCATGATACGGCGCTGTACCGGTTTTAAACCATCGTTTACATAAGGTACGGCACGTTCAAGAATTACATACGAAGCATATTCGAGAAACCAGTTCTCGTACATTCCGCTTAAATATACAAGTTCGTGCTTTTCTTTATTTTGCCCATCGTCTGGTGTATTTTCTTCTTCGGGGCTATTATTGATTTCTTCTTTGCTCATCCTACTGTGTTATTAATCATTAACAGTTGTCCTGCACGATTATACTTCATCTTTTTCAACATAAAGGTTATCTATAATAAATTCTTGCCGCTCGGGTGTATTTTTACCCATATAAAATTCAAGAACTTTTTTAATTGAGTCGCCTTTATGCAGGGTTACGGGTTCAAGTCGTATTTCGGGGCCAATAAACACACTGAATTCATCGGGTGATATTTCACCAAGGCCTTTAAAGCGGGTAATTTCAGGGTTTGCACCTACTTTTTTAACTGCTGCCTGACGTTCTTCCTCAGAGTAACAGTAATAGGTTTTCCGTTTGTTACGCACACGAAACAGCGGTGTTTGAAAAATATAGATGTGACCTTTTTTAATCAGTTCGGGGAAGAACTGCAAGAAAAAAGTCAGCAACAACAAACGGATGTGCATCCCGTCGACATCGGCATCGGTAGCTATAATTACTTTGTTATAACGTAATTCATCGAGCCCTTCTTCAATGTTAAGGGCAGCTTGCAACAAGTTAAACTCTTCGTTTTCGTACACCACTTTTTTAGTAAGCCCGTATGAGTTTAGCGGTTTGCCCCTTAAGCTGAACACAGCCTGGGTATTCACATTACGGCTTTTAGTTATTGACCCGCTGGCCGAATCACCCTCGGTAATAAAAATGCTCGATTCACTTTTACGCTCATGCTTCGAATTAAAATGAATACGGCAATCGCGCAATTTTTTATTGTGAAGGCTGGCTTTTTTAGCACGTTGCTTGGCCAGTTTTTTTATTCCCGAAATAGCTTTACGTTCCCGTTCCGATTCCTGAATTCGCTTCAGCAATACTTCGGCCGTTTCATGGTTTTTATGCAGGTAATTATCAAGTTCGGTTTGCACAAAACTACTCACAAAATTACGCACCGAAGGACCTCCGGGGGCTATGTCTTTTGAACCCAGTTTCGTTTTTGTTTGCGACTCGAAAACAGGCTCTTCAACTTTAATACTAACGGCCGCAATGATGGAAGCACGAATATCGGAAGCATCAAAATCTTTTTTATAAAAATCGCGAACGGTTTTTACTACAATTTCCTTGAAAGCCTGTAAGTGGGTCCCTCCCTGGGTGGTGTGCTGCCCGTTCACAAACGAATAATAATCCTCGCCATATTGGTTACCGTGGGTAAGGGCAACTTCAATATCCTCACCCCTGAGATGAATTACCGGATAAATCGGGTCGCTGTCCATGGTTTCGTGCAAAAGGTCGAGCAAGCCATTACGTGAATGGTAACGTTCGCCGTTAAACACGATGGTAAGACCGGCATTCAAGAAGGTGTAATTTTTCATCATCGATGCTACATAATCGCTGATGTAATGATACGTTTTGAAGATAGAAACGTCGGGTTTGAAAACCACATGTGTACCATTGGTTTCTTCGGTAGGGACAACCTTTTCCTCGCGCTTTAAAACACCTTCGGAAAACTCAATTTCTTTAACTTCGCCTTCACGAATTGAACGAATAACAAAAGCCTCTGAAAGCGCATTTACCGCCTTGATACCCACACCGTTTAAACCTACCGATTTTTTAAACACCTTGGAGTCGTATTTGGCACCGGTATTCATTTTTGAAGCCACATCAGCAAGTTTCCCGAGTGGAATTCCCCGCCCGTAATCTCGAATTGAAACCTCTTCGTCAGACACGTTCACTTCAATTTTTCTACCGTTCCCCATCATAAATTCATCGATGGAGTTATCGATGACCTCCTTCAAAAGCACATAAATTCCATCGTCTGCCTGCGACCCATCGCCCAACTTACCGATGTACATCCCCGGACGGCGACGAATGTGCTCTTGCCAGTCGAGCGTCTTTATCGATTCTTCATTATAGTTTGACTGTTCTTGCATATTTTGTTTTGATGTTTGCACAAATATAACGAAATGACCATTTTTTGACGAATGATTTTATCAACAACCACCCCCTCCTAAAGCCCCTAAAACCTAACTTACAACAACTTAATAATGCCCATTTTTTTCATTAAAAAGGTTGCATTCATTACCGAGGTAACCCCATCGCGCAAAAGATAATCAAATTTCATCTCGTTGTTGATAATTTCTATTTCAAAACACTTATTCCGCAATTTATCAGGGTATTCGCGTTCCATTTCTGTTAATTTTAAATCGTGTGTGGCAATAACCACTTTTGCATTTTCTGCCATGAGGCGGCGAATAAGTTGTTGCGAACCGGAAAGTTTATCAATAGAATTTGTTCCTTTCAAAATTTCATCAAGAATAATAAAAAGTTCCTTCCCTTTTTCAATTTCATCGAGTATTTCTTTAATTCTTTTAAGTTCGGCAAAAAAGTACGACTCATCATCGGCCAGCGAATCGGTTGTACGCATATTTGTGTACACTTCAACCGGCTTAAACCTGAACAACGAAGCACAAACCGGTGCCCCCAATGCCCCCAGCACCATATTCACGCCAAGTGTCCGCAAAAATGTGCTTTTACCCGCCATATTGGCCCCGGTAATAATAATCAGCCCGGTATTTTCATCGAAGGTAAAGTTGTTATCAACACGCTTTTCGGGCAAAATTAGCGGATGCCCCACGCCTTTGGCTTCGATTTCAAAATTTGAGCCGATGATTTCGGGAAACACATATTCGGGATGGTTAAAACCCAGGTTTGCCACTGACACAACAGCATCGGTATAGGCTATTGCCCTGCCCCACATTTCATATTTGTCAATATTTTTTGAATGCCATTGCATCAGGCGATATGTACAGTTTACATCCCACAGGAAAAGCACATTCAGAACAGCTCCCATGAAAAGATTATTACGGTTGTCAAAAGCTGAAACAATTTTTCGCAACCGGGCAATTTCTTCCGAAGGGCTCCCGTCTTTTTTTAGTGTTTCAACCATATCAGCCCCTTCGGCACTTTTCCAACCGGCTTTTTCAATTTCGGCCAACAACATCCCGTACTTCCCCAAAACACGGGCACGTTTGCCAAATTCGGCATACACTTTTTGGATACTACTTTTATTCATTAACCACAAGCCTACTTGCGTGGTAGCTGAAAGCATAAAAAATGCAGAATTGCCATAAACAATCCAAAACACGACTGAAAATAGCGACAATCCGTACAAAAAATATTTTAACGGTATAAAAAAACGAATAAACTTAAGGTTGAACGGTTCACCTGCCCATTTTTGAAAAATATCGCTTTCGTTGGCCGACTCTTCATACATCATACCATGTGCCATGTACTGCTGTCGCCATTGGTAATCATCAGCCAGCTCTTTAACAAATGCCTGACGGTTTTCGATATCGGTCTTTCTTAACAGGGGTTTTTGAAAAAAAGAAGCCAAAACTTTTTTACCGCCCACCGTTACCGTTCGGTTCAAAAACTGAAAAACAGAACCGTCGCCAAACAAGTCTAAATCATAAGAATTACGGTGTTTGGGATTCAAGAAATCTTTCCCGGGGTCAAATTCTGAAAAATCATGATTTAATGCCTTCAGCTCCTGCTCATTTATTTTCAACAAACATTGCTGGAATTGTTTATCGCGCTGCAATTTCAAATGCCATTTCACAAATAATAAAAATAACAATAGTGACGCAAATGAGATATTTATCCCTACAGGTAAGTTTTGCGGGATGAACAAAAAAGGGGAAACAATAATTCCGAGAAAAGTAATAAGCCTTGCCAGTGACAAAAGACGTATTTGTTTCGATAGCTTTTTTATTTTTGATAATGCCTTATCTGCCAGTTTTCGGTAAAGAAGATTTACTTCGCTCATTGGTGGTTTTAGAAATATTTAGGTCCGAGCTCAGAGACGATTAATAGTGTTGATACGATAAAGAGAAGTGCCACGATAAGCATATTTGCATGTTTAGCTTTCCACCTCCCTGCCACTTCAATGCGTTTACGCTGAAAATGCCCGTCAAAAATTTTCAGCAACAGGAACACGCCCCAGGCAATTAGACTGCCCAGGATGGCGCCGGCAATAATATCGAACGGGTAATGTACCCCCACGTAAACCCTCGAATATGAATTAACTGCGGCCCATAACAACAAAGCAATCCACAATCTTTTGCGTTTTGACACAAACCCTGTTAACACCGCTAGTGCAAAAGAATTTGTAGCGTGTGAAGATAAAAAGCTATAATATCCGCCTTTCTTAGTCGGGTTATGTACTAACCCTTCCAGCGACGGCTCATGGGTTGGCCTCAAGCGGCCAACCAGTTCTTTGATAAGTCCTGATACCTGGTCGCTCAACACAACCAGCAATATAAAGAAGAGAATCACCCACATGCTCTGCATTTTGTACTTACGCACAATAAGCAACATGAGTAAAACATACAAAGGATACCAAGTTTCTTTACTGGTAAAAAAAGCAAAAAACCGGTCGAAAAAAGGGCTTGCAGTCCCATTTAACGACAAAAAAAGCTGGGTGTCAATTTGGTTGAGCCATTCGAACATGAGTGTCAGCTATTTAATAATTTCCAAATACGGTCCTTCAATTGCTGAATATTATAACCGGTCACCGAAGATATAAAAATATGTGGAATTTCTTGAATCCCGGCACTAATTTCGTCCATCAATTCGTCATCGAGCATATCGGCTTTTGTAATGGCAAGAAACCGTTGTTTATCCAGCAATTCGGGGCTATATTCCCGAAGTTCGTGAAGCAATATATTGTACTCTTTCAAGTGGTCATCGCTATCGGCGGGCACCATAAAAAGCAACATTGCGTTGCGTTCGATATGCCTAAGGAAACGGAGCCCCAGCCCACGCCCTTCGTGTGCGCCTTCAATAATACCGGGGATATCGGCCATTACAAACGACTGGCTTTCGCGGTGGCCAACGATTCCGAGGTTCGGGACCAATGTGGTAAAAGGATAATCGGCAATTTTGGGTTTTGCTGCCGAAACAACCGACAAAAGGGTTGATTTACCTGAACTGGGAAAGCCTACAAGACCAACATCGGCCAGTACTTTCAACTCAAGAATGCACCATGACTCTTCGCCCTCTTCTCCGGGTTGTGCATAGCGGGGCGTTTGATTGGTTGACGACTTAAAATGCGAATTTCCAAGTCCGCCGCGACCGCCCTGTTTTAGTATTTTTTCTTCACCATCATTGGTAATTTCAAATAATATTTCGTTGCTTTCGGCATCGCGAACAACAGTGCCCAGTGGTACTTCAAGCACAACATCCTCGCCATCGGCACCAAAACTTCGCTGCCGGCTGCCCGATTCGCCATGGCCCGCAAAAACATGTTTCTGAAACTTCAGGTGGAGAAGTGTCCATTTTTGTGCGTTGCCCTTTAAAATAACGTGGCCACCACGTCCCCCGTCACCACCATCGGGGCCACCTTTGGCAACATATTTTTCGCGCCGCAGGTGCGCCGAACCCGCACCGCCATTTCCCGAACGGCAGAATATTTTCACATAATCAACAAAGTTGGTCTCGCCCATAATATTTTTAAGAATTTTTGCAAAGGTACGAAAAGTAACGGAGGTGTAATGAGAATTAAAAATTCGTGTTTAGCACTTTATCATCGAAATATTATTTTTAATGATTCAAAACTTAGTTGATTCGTTCCTATTTTAACAAAACTTGCCTACCTTTAATCAGAACTGATATTGAACAAATAATATGCGTAAGAAGTACGAAACTTTATACCTGTTTATTTTTATCATCCTGAGCCTTTCGGTGTTTTTTGTTTACACTGAATTCTACACCCATAAAGTAAAATCATCAAACCAGTTTGAAATTGTTGACGGTGTACTTGACCTTACCAGGCAAGAGCTACCCGACAATAAAGTTATTGGGCTAAACGGCGAGGTTGAATTTTACTGGAAACAGCTGCTTACCCCCAGCGATTTTAAAACCGGTACATCCATTACCCCCGATGGGATGATAACAATTCCAGGCGTTTGGAACGACTTTAAATTAAATGGCAAGAACATTGGTGGCAAGGGATATGCGACCTACCGCTTCAAAATATTGGCACCCGAAAAAAAGCAATATGCCATCAGGGTAAAAGAATTCGACACCGCATACAAATTGTGGGTCAACGGTCAATATATTGAAGCCGGCAAAGTGGGCAAATCGGAAGAAGAAATGACCCCCAACTGGAAACGCAATGAAATAATTTTTGAACCCGACAACGGCAAAATTGAGGTTATCATTCAAATATCGAATTTCTTACACCGAAAGGGAGGTGCCGAAGACCGCATGTTTTTTGGCACAGCCCAAAATATCATCCAATACAAACAACGTATCATAATAACCAACGCTTTTCTTTTGGGCATTTTGGCAATTTTAAGCATTTACCATTTTATTTTGTATGTGTACCGGCACGAAAAATCAACCCTTATATTTAGTTTGCTCTGCTTTTTTATTGCGCTAAGACTTTTAACCACAAGCGAGAAAATCATTTTTGAATTGTTTCCCGACATTAACTGGCTGCTGGGAATTAAGCTCGAATATATCTCGTATAAAATTGCACTGCCACTGCTGGTTGCTTTTATACACTCGCTTTATCCCGGCTACCTCTCAAAAAAGATAATCAATACTTTATATACCTTAGCCATTTTATTCACGCTTATTGTATTATTTGCCCCGGTACAGATATTTACTTACACGCCGCTGATATATCAAATACTTTTAGCCGCCGGAGCCCTCTATGCTTTTATTGCCCTGATAAAAGCCACCTTGAAAGGCGAAGAAAATGCAGCAATTATCCTGGCTGGGTACCTTGTGTTTTTCGGCCTGCTGGCCAACGATATGCTTTACTACAACAAAATCATCAACTCCTCGTTCCTGATGCATTACGGATTGTTCATTTTAGCTGTTTCTCAATCCATTGTTTTATCAAAACGTTTTTCCACTTCGCATAAGCGGGTTGAAAAATTGTCGCACCAGCTTGAATTGTACAATCGCCAGCTTGAAGAAACAATACAGGAGCGCACGCAAGAAATACAAGAACAAAAAGAAGAAATAGAACAACAAGCCGAAAGCCTGATGACAACCAACAAAAAGCTTCAGAATTTAACGGTTTTTAAAGACAACCTTACACAAATGATTGTGCATGACCTCAAAAACCCGCTCAATGTTGTATTAAACGTATCGCGCAACGAACAAGTAGTTTATGCCGGCACCCAAATGCTCAACCTTGTTCAAAACCTGTTGGATGTGCAACAATACGAAAATACCGACATGAAACTTAACAAAGAAAGTATTCTTATAATTGAAACAGTGCAACAGGCTTTACATCAATTAAAATACCTCATCAAAGAAAAAGGCATTGAGATTAATCTCAATATTTCAGATACCCATTCTATACATGCCGACAGGGACATTATAACCCGTGTGTTTATAAACCTTTTTTCGAATGCCATCCGTTTTTCGCCCTTTAAGGGAAAAATTATAGTTTATACTAAAGAAGAAAGTGATGGCATTACAACCTATATCTGCGACAACGGTCCAGGCATACCCGAGGAGGAAAAAGATTTGGTGTTCAAAAAATTCGGACAGTATATTTCAACCCTTAAACAACAAAAAGGAACCACGGGCATTGGGCTCACCTTCTGCAAAATGGCTATCGAAGCCCATGGAGGTTTTATTGATTTTAGCACTCAAAAGGGCGAAGGAACAACTTTTTTCTTTAACCTGCACAAAGGAACTAATAAAGGGCCATTACCAATGAACCTAGATAACAAATTCAATTCTTTTCACAACAGCTTTCATGAAATTTTTGACGAACAGGAGAAGCAACACTTATCGGACGTTACAAAAAAATTAAACGAATTAGAACCTTATCAAATTGGTAAAATCAAAAAAGTACTTGCAGAAGCAAACCAAAATAACCCTAAAGTGAAAAGCTGGGTCAAAGAAATTAAGAAAGCGGTTTTTAATTCCGACAGCCGCTATTATAAATACCTCATTGATATGGTGAAACAAAATTAAACAACGAAGATATTCACCGACCATTTTCATACACTTGCCTGTTTTTTGCCGCTGTTAAAATATTTTCAGTGTTGCAGTAAATGTTTTTTGCGGAGATTTGTACCATAATCATAAAGCAAAAAACTTTTAATAAAAACACTTAAAAAATAAATAGTCATGAAAACAAATACTTTATTTTCAACAATCGCAGCATTCTTTTTAGTATTCATTCTTACATCGGCAACAACACACGGCGAAACAACATTCGAAAACGAAAACAATTACACAGAAGAAGTTCTTGAAATTGAAGACTGGATGGCTTCTGATGATTTTTGGGGAATCAACAACAAAAACAATGAGCAATTATCTAAAAACAGTGAAAAGCCTTTGGAAATTAAAGAATGGATGACCGATGATGAATTCTGGGGATTCTAATAATACTTTGACAACTGATAGGACAACGGGGTTGTAACCCGTTTTTTTAAGAGGAGAACAGGTTTTTAACCTGTTTTTTTTTGTAAGGAAGTTTGCGTTACCCCACCCTTTAAAAAAGCGTGGTCCTTTTAAACCATAAAGTTGCGGGCTGAGGTAAGGGGAGAACAGGTTTTTAACCTGTTTTTCGTTCGCGAAACATATTAGGTATCATATTGCCACGAATGCTCGAATTAAAATTCGTATTTGGTGTAATTTGTGAGGATTTATTAATTAAACATTCGTGAATTAGTGGCGGATAAAACACAATGCCTTTAGGCATGGTTCAATATTGTAGCCTGTGGTTTCAACCACAGGAAAATGGATGAACGTACAGCCAAGAATGCCGTAGGCATGGTACATATAATAAATGCAAAACCACAACCATCAATACAAATTGAAAATAATTATTACATGCACCGTTCCCACGGAACTCTTTTTTTCGTTATTCTTATAATCATCGGGTTAAAACCCGACGCTACAATATTTTAACGTTCCTAACGGAACTAAGAGGACAACGGGTTTCCAACCCGTTTTTTTAAAAAAACATATTTAGTATTTGAATGCCACGAATTCACGAATTAAAATTCTTGTTTGGAGTAATATGTGAGAATTTACAAATTAAACATTAGTGGATTGTTAAAGGACCAAAGGTTCTGATAGAATCCCGCATTTAGCCGGTTTTTTTATTTGCCTGTTTCCAATATAAAATACGAAATATGAGAACACAAAGCAGCAAGAACACGTAAAACAAAACAGACGAAATAATAAAAATGGGCCAACCATAAACAAAAACAAAAAACAGTACCGACAACAATGTTGTAAAAACAATGCCCCATAAAACCGACTTTATTCTCAGCAAGGCAACTTCGTTGTTTTCATTATTAGTTTTTGAGAAAAACATCACAAAAAGCCCCAACAAGGTCAAAACCCCGGCCATTTCATCTATAATATTGTTTTTAACGGATGTGAAGAATTTCGTACGGATGTTAGAAGAATAAACAGCAAACGCCTCGATGTTCAACACATCGGGGCGTTCGCCTGAATAGTACAGCAAAGCTGAAATGATTCCGGATAAAAACAATACTGCCCCAACCCAGATAAAACCTGTCGGAAATATATAAAAACGAATATCTTTTTGTTTTTTCACTTTATGGCTACCTGTCTATGGCAGCCAAAAATAGAAAATTGTATATACTTTACCTTATTTATTTTTGAGTTCCTTTTCTTTCGCTTTTAGTTTTTTCTTCTCTTCTTTCAGTTTTTGTTCTTTCGCCTCCAATATTTTTTCCAACTCATCAATCTGCTCCTGCGTTAGTGTATCGCTGGCTTCAATTGAATCAAGGTCAATTTCGCCCAAAGCATCCAAAGCAGCACCAACACCGTTAAGCGCCCCATTAATAATCGCATCAATATCAATATTGTTCACAACAGCCGAAGCAATGTCAATACCGGCATTGGCAGCTTGAATCGACAGCTCTATCATTTCCTTGCTCATGCCTTCGGCGTTTTCAAGCTCACGGCGCATTTCTTCGTTCACCTCGCGCCTGGCTTCCTCAATCTCACGGCGTGCCTCCTCCATGTCGCGGCGTGCTTCTTCCATATCGCGCCTTATTTCTTCGCCATCAAATTCCTCATGCGCAGTACGAATCTCAACCTGTGCCTCTTTTATGGCATGTGATGCCTCCCGCATCGCTTCACGAACAACAGCATCGATATCAATTTCGGCAAGTGCACGGTTAACCTCGTCCATAATCTCGGCTTGTAGTTCGGGGTCGTTTTCCGACATGGCTACTTCAACCATGCGCTCTACTTCTTCTGAAACATCTTCTACGTCTTCTTTTTCGGTCAATTGTTTTTCAACACTGGTTTTCAAGCTGTCAATCTCCTGTTTGGTCCATTCCTTGGCAGCCTGCCCACTTTCGTTTTCGGTCGCTTCAAGTACCGGCCCCTCGTTGGGCAACATTTGTGTGTGTACCCTGTTGCCAACGGTAAACGACACCAGCATGAACCCTGTAACCACCACTGCAGCGGCTATCAGTCCTTCGATAAAGTTTGTTTTCATTGCTTTTTGTTTTTGTATGTGTTTAATACGGCTTAACACGCTCCCCCTGCGGGAAGCAAAAGCCATGGCTAAATTTTCGTGTTCGGCACGGCTTATCTCGGTTTGTGCCAACGTACGTATATACCCGGCCTTATCGCCCGTTATTTCAATGGCCATTGCATCACAACTGTTTTCGCGTTCGGCATTGATAAGCGATGAAATGAGCCAAACACCGGGATGATAAAAGTAAACAAGCCCGATAACCGACTGGATTATATTGAACAAATAATCGCGGCGTGCAATGTGTGCCAGCTCATGTGCCAGTATGGCCTCAACATCGCGCACCGACAGCCCTGTAAATGCTGCCACCGGGAAAAGAATTACCGGTTTGAAAATGCCAAGTGTAAGTGGGCTTTTAACCAGCGGCGAGAAGTATGCCCCAACATTTCGCTTTATGTTTAAACGAGTGGCGTACCCGTTAATGATTTTTGACCATTTTTCGTCGACTTCAATTAACCTGTGGGTCCGCAATTTGTGGTTATACAACAATCCCCCGGCCATACGGAATACCAAAAATAGGAAGCCTACCATCCAAAATAGTACCACAATATGAAAATTTCGCTGAAAAAAGCTTCGCATTTTGACCATATCCAAATTAATTGAATTTTCGGATATTTGGTTTTCAGCTGCCCGTTTTGACAATTGCTCTTCGAGGTAAACTTTTGCAAAACCGGGCGTGGAAGCCAGGTTTTGCTTTAATGCATTCTTCTCGCTGGCATATTCATATGCATTTACAAAAGTAACAGTACTCCAGCCCAGCATAAGCAAAAGCCCCGAAAAACCAATCAGATATTTCACTTGTGCACTATTACGGTGCATAAGCGAAAAAACAACAACAATTGCCCCGGCCACAAGAATGCCCTGCCACAGGGAATGAATAATTGTCCAGCCAAACGCCTCGACAAACTCAGGCGATATAAAATTGAATAAAGCATTCATAGCTACTCTTTTTTATTTTGAATCCATTTCGTCAATAATACGTTTAATCTCATCCAGTTCTTTTTTACTGGTTTTTTTATTTCCAAGCAGTTGCATCACCAGGCTCGAAGCCGAGCCCGAGAATGTTGACTCTACAAAACGGTCGAGCAGGCGACCGCGGGTTTCTTCCTGTTCATAAGCAGCCTCGTAAATATGGCTACGCCCTTCGGGCTTGCGCGACAAAAAACCTTTTTCGTGCATGTTCTGCATAATTTTTAACGTGGTGGTATAGCCCACGTCCTTTGTCGATAAAAGAGCCTCGTGTACCGATTTTACGGTTAAAGGGCCACGCGCCCATAACACGTTCAATATCTCTAACTCCGATGCAGTTGGTGTTGTTTTCTTTCCGCTCATATCTAACTACGATTTTATTCGTACAAATATATACGACAAATTTCGTAGATGCAAATGTTTATACGATTTTTTTCGTATCAAGATATTTTTTTCACCTCATTCCTTTATCTTATTTTTACCCTCTTCATTTTACATTTATTTAGGATGCACAAATTCAACAACGTACATATAAGGGATTATTGCTTAAGCTATGCCTTGCCATCAAGCTTTAACCGGGGTGTTAATTATTATTTAGAAGGAAACATCATCGACAGTGAAAAGCTTTCGGATGCCCCCTTGTCCATAGAATACAATGTTTCCGGGAACAGTGGCGTGTACGATGTTTTGGTTTCCCAATACAACGACAACCACATAGAAACCATCTGCAACTGTCCATACTCTGGCAAGGGGATTTGCAAGCACCAAGTGGCAGCACTGATTTATTTTGACGAACACGAACATAACAACCTACTTGAAATACCTTTTGCCGAGGATTTATCGCCTGTTACGAAAACAATCCCGGCTGATAATTTTGATGAAGAATTTGCCGACAACCTGCTCCGCGAACGCAATATTATGCCGGGCCACCTGTCCGACATGAGAGTTGAATTACAATCTTTTCAAAAAAACCAGCTAAATAGCAAAGTTTTTACCGGATACTGGACACAAAACAGCTACCATGTAATAGCAAAATATAAAAACGGGAACATTGAATTTTCATGCACCTGTAATCAAAATGCAAACGATTTTTGCAAGCACCAACTACTCCTCATCTATCTTTTAAGCCGTATGGAGTATTTTCCAACCATCATAATCCCTGAAGAGCTGCAAAAGTTCAAAGAGAATATTATGGTCAATTATGGATTGGAAGGAATTGTGCCGCCTGATGAATTTGTTACCTTCAGGATTGAAAACAATAACATTTATCCGGTAATGCCCAATAAATTCAAAGGCATTATGCCCGTGAAAGAAAATTTTTTTAAACATGCTGTATCTGAGCATATGCCAGACCACAATAAGCACCCACACATCATAAAGCCCGATTTTTCAGAAAGGCCTGTTGAAAATGAGATGCAAAAAAATAAGTTCGCCATCGGTTACACGATTCTCGATGATGGCATAAACAGCTTTGAAATTGTACCAATATCCGGGAAACTCAACAAAGCCGAAACAGCAATTATCTCTAACTTCCAACTTTATGATGATGATAATAACACTCCTGTGACCGAAACTGCAACAGATGAAAAAATCATTTCACTTTGCAAAAAAATTCAGGAGAAACACGTTAGCCGCCAACTTTACCTCAAAGAAATCACAACCGACGAATACCCCGAACTTTATGCTTCACGCGAACGCAGTCACTTTTATCATCAATACATCAACGAAATCGTCAAACTTTTGTCAGGACACCCACACTTGTTTTTATACGATGGTACTGCCTATGACCTTTACAACCGCAAGCTCCGGAAATCAGAAAATCTGCCTGTCAGACTCCAAAAACAACGCGCAAAATTCTTCTACCGGGTCAAGCAAAACGAGTTTTTCACTGAAATACACCCCCGCATCGAGGTAAACAATAAAGAATTCATACCCGATGAGAACCGTCATAATTTATTCACCTTCTTGTTTTTTAAACAGGGTAAAAATATTTATGCTTTTGAAAATGAGCACCAAAGTATTGAAATACTAAAAAACATGCAGCACCCTGAGCCCCTTAAAATTGTTAAGGGACATACCGAAGCCTTTTTGAAAGAATTTGTAACACCTCTGGCTGAAAATATTGAAGTAAAGTTTAACAAAATTGAAAATTTTGAAGTTAAAGAGATGAAACTAAAACCTGAGAAAAGAAAAATTTACATAAGTGGAGAAGGAAATTTTGTCATGTTCAAACCTGTTGTTGAATACCAGGATGAAGTAGAAGTAGAAATCCTAAAAAAGGGCATCCCCTTAAAAATAAACGGGCAAACCATTCACCAGCAAATACGCGATGCCGGTTACGAAGATGAATTTGAAACATTTTTCAGGTCGTTGCACCCCAATTTCCAGAAACAATTTCCCTACGAATTTTATAACCTCAAGGCAGAACAAATGATCGATAACTTTTGGTTTTTCGATGCATTTGCCAAACTTCAGGAAGCCGGCATTGAAGTATTTGGACTTAACGAACTAAAGAATTTCCGGTACAACACCAACCAGGCTTCAATAAACACCAACCTTCGTTCGGGGCGCGACTGGTTCGAAGCCGATGTAGATATTGCTTTTGGCGACAATAAAGTAGCGCTGACTGATGTACGGAAATCGCTTATCAAAAAAGAAAAGTACATCAAACTGGCTGATGGCACAATAGGGCTGCTCCCACAGGAATGGCTTGATAAATTTGAGCGTTACCTCAGGGCAGGTGAAATAAAAGAAGGCAAAATTCGCATTTCAAAAACAAAATTCCCATTAATCGACGATTTATTCGACAATATTAAAGATGAAGAAGTACTAAAAGAATTGTCAGAGAAAACCCAAAAACTGAAATCATTCTCTGAAATAAAAAAAGTAAAACTACCGGCAGGAATCAAGGGAACACTCAGGCATTATCAAAAAGAAGGATTCAACTGGCTCAATTTCCTGCACGAATTTAAATGGGGTGGCATCCTGGCCGACGACATGGGACTTGGTAAAACCCTGCAAGCCATCACCTTTCTGAAAAAAGTCTCAACAAACAGCAAAGCCCCTTCGCTTGTGATTGTGCCCACTACTTTAATATTCAACTGGCAAAACGAAATTGAAAAATTCTGCCCTTCACTTAAAACACTGTTCCACTATGGCCCCGACCGCACCAAAAGCACTGACCATTTTAAAGACTATCATGTTGTCATTACAACTTACGGGCATATTATCAACGACATTAGCTTTCTGAAAGACATCAAATACAATTATATCATACTTGATGAATCTCAAGCCATCAAAAACCCGGCATCGAAACGTTTTAAAGCTGTAAAAATACTCAAAGCCAACAACCGGCTTGCCATGACCGGCACACCAATCGAAAACGGCACCTTCGACCTATACGCGCAAATGAGTTTTGTGAACCCGGGAACGCTGGGCAGCAACAAACAATTTCGTGAAGATTTTGCAACACCAATCGACCGCGACAGCAACCAAAAACGGGCTGCCGAATTACAAAAAATGGTGTCACCTTTTATTATGCGCCGCACAAAAGAGCAGGTAGCCACCGAGTTGCCACCAAAAACCGAAGACGTTATCTATTGTACCATGGACGACAAGCAACGCAAGGTGTATGATGCTTACCGAAATGAAATTCGCAATCAACTGCTCAACCGGATTGAAGAAGACGGGCTCGAAAAATCTAAAATACATATCCTCGAAGGTCTTACAAAGCTAAGGCAGATATGCGACTCACCTGCGATGCTGTCCGATAACGATAGTTATGGCAACAATTCAATCAAAATTGAAGAACTGACCAGACATATCACAAACAAAACAGCAAACCATAAAATTGTAATCTTTTCGCAGTTTGTTAAAATGTTGTCACTCATTAAAAATGAAATCAACAACCTGGGTGTTAATTACGAGTACCTTGACGGGCAGTGCAACCAAACACAACGCAAAGAAAGCGTGAAACGGTTCCAGGAAGACGACAATTGCCGTGTATTCTTAATCAGCCTCAGGGCCGGCGGCACCGGTATTAACCTAACAGCTGCCGACTATGTTTATATTGTTGACCCCTGGTGGAACCCGGCAGTTGAAAGCCAGGCCATTGACAGATGTTACCGCATCGGGCAGGACAAAAATGTATTCGCCTACCGGATGATTTGTAAGGATACGATTGAAGAAAAAATTGTGGATTACCAGGGCGATAAAAAAGCAGTTTCGGACAGTATTATCAAAACAGATGACAATTTTATGAAGAAATTGACCAAAGAAGATGTAATGAGTATATTTGGGTAAGTTTGACTTGAGATATCTTTTGATTCATATTCAGTATCAACTACGAAAATCAACCAACTATGAATTTAAAAAAATGGCATAGCCAGCTAAAAAACCGAAAAGAAAAAACCTTTTTCCCCATTGTAACCTACCCCGGGCTACAAATCACCGGCAACAGTATAAAAGAAGCAACCTACTCGGGCAAAGTGCAGTTTGAGTGCATGAAAGCGTTGAACAATCGGTTCCCCGATATGCCGGCACTGCCCATGAGCATGGATTTATCGCTCGAAGCTGAAGCCTTTGGTGCACCCGTGAGTTTTCCTGAAAACGAAGTCCCCACCATCACGGGAAAAATTATAAACAGTTACAAAGAAATAGCCCAGCTTACGGTACCCAAACCCAATACCGTGCGCATCAATGAATTTATAAAAGCTGCACAGATGGCCGCTGACGAAGATTTTGGTAAACCTGTTTTATCCGGCTGCATCGGTCCTTTCTCCCTTGCCGGACGATTGCTCGATATTACCGAAATTATGACGGGGCTGTTAATGTACCCCGACGAAGTAAACTTACTAGTTGACAAATCTACAAAGTTCATTATTGATTACCTTAAAAAAATTAAAACTACCGGTGCCGATGGTGTAATCATGGCCGAACCTGCAGCCGGGTTACTGGAGGAAAGCCAGTGCGAAGAATTTTCGTCGCAATACATCAAAAAGATTGTTGATGAGGTACAGGACGATTCGTTTATGATCATGCTCCACAATTGTGGCAATACCGAAACACTGGCAAAATCGATGGCAGGGACAGGAGCCGCAGCCCTTCATTTTGGAAACGCGGTAAACATGGCAGACATATTACCGCAAGTACCACCAAGTGTGCTCGTTTTTGGCAACCTGGATCCGGCAAACCTTATTAAAACAGGCTCACCTGAAAGCATAAAAACTGCTATAAGAAATTTGCGCGACGAAACTGCAGGATACGACAATTTCATCCTCTCATCGGGATGCGATATTCCACCAGGTACACCATTGGATAACATTGAAGCATTGTTTTAAACGGACAACGGGTTTCCAACCTGCTATTTCTAAGAGGACAACATGTTTCCAACCTGTTTTTTTAAAAAACATATTTAGTATTTGAATGCCACGAATTCACGAATTAAAATTCGTGTTTTTTGCAATAATAACAGCGAAGTTGACAAAATGAATTACCCACACTTTTAAGTGTGGGATGCAGATAAGGCACAGAACACCGAACCGGCTTTAGCCGAATATGAAAACAGATGACCAATTATGAACCGAAAGCCGGGGCAATTGATATGCTGCGGATAAGTTTTGTGCCAGTATCTGATTGTCAACAACTTAGATTAGGTGTATTAATGCAAAGCTCGTTGGCATGATCCAATATTGTAGAAAACCAATTATGATCCGCCAATCCACTAATGACTTAATTTACAAATGACCAATGACTTTTCTATTTATAAATGCCGTAGGTGAATGGTATTTATAATCGCATCGGGGTTACAGGTAGATAGCTGTTTATTTTTGTGCCACAAACGCCCGCAACGGTGCGGCAGGTAGGAGGCGGATATGAGTGCGGACCGGTGCCGTGGTTAAGCAGGAGTGGCGGGGCGACCAGCGGAAGCCCCCGCCCACGACGGGCGAAACCCGGCAGCGGACTGTACGAATAGAAGCCGGATACCGCCCGGCCGCCCTAATGATCATTTTTTTATACTTCGGGAGCTTAAAGTTCATTAATCAACAATCAATTTTTATCTTTGTGGCTCAAAAATCAAAAACAATGGCAGATTTTAAACGTACTTTAATTACCTCGGCATTGCCTTATGCCAATGGCCCGGTGCACATTGGGCACTTGGCAGGTGTTTATGTGCCGGCCGATATTTATGCCCGCTACCTGCGCCTGAAAGGTGAGGAAGTGGCTTTTATTGGTGGCTCTGACGAGCATGGTGTACCTATCACCTTGAAGGCTAAAAAAGAAGGGGTTACACCGCAGGATATTGTTGATAAATACCATAATATTATAAAAGATTCGTTTGAGCGCTTTGGCATTTCGTTTGACGTTTATTCACGCACGAGTGCTGAAGTGCACCATGAAACTGCATCGGAGTTTTTTAAGAAATTGTACGACGACGGTAAGTTTATTGAGAAAACGAACGATCAGTATTATGATGAAGAGGCAGGGCAATTTTTGGCCGACCGGTACATTGTGGGTACATGCCCGAAATGCAACAACGAAAAAGCATATGGCGACCAGTGCGAAAGCTGTGGCTCATCGTTGAACGCTACGGATTTGATTAACCCTAAATCGATGTTGAGCGGCAGCGTGCCCGTGATGCGCGAAACAAAACACTGGTATTTACCACTCGATGAGTACGAGCCATGGTTGAAAGACTGGATTTTAGAACAACATAAGGAGTGGAAACCCAATGTTTACGGGCAATGCAAAAGCTGGCTCGATGGAGGGCTGAACCCACGTGCCGTTACACGCGACCTGAAATGGGGTGTTCCGGTGCCGGTTGACGGTGCCGATGGTAAAGTGCTATACGTATGGTTTGACGCGCCAATTGGATACATATCGGCCACGAAAGAGTGGAGCAGCGATTGGGAAAAATGGTGGAAAGATGATGATACCCGCATGCTGCACTTTATTGGAAAAGACAATATTGTTTTCCATTGCATAATATTCCCATCGATGCTTAAGGCCGAGGGAACGTACAACCTGCCCGATAATGTGCCGGCAAACGAGTTTTTGAACCTCGAGGGTGATAAAATATCGACATCGCGAAACTGGGCGGTGTGGTTGCACGAATACCTTGAGGAGTTTCCGGGCAAGGAGGATGTACTGAAGTATGTTTTAACTGCCAATGCCCCCGAAACGAAGGACAACGATTTTACGTGGAAGGATTTTCAGTCGCACAACAACAACGAACTGGTAGCCATTTTGGGTAATTTTGTAAACCGCGCCCTGGTGCTTACACAAAAATATTACGATGGTGAAGTTCCGGAACTGGGAGCCCTGACCGATTTTGATAAATCCACACTTGACAGGCTTAAAACATTGAAAAATGAAGTTGAAAAAAGCCTTGACACCTTCAGGTTCCGCGAGGGGTTGAAACTAACCATGGACATGGCACGACTGGGCAATAAGTACCTGGCCGACATGGAACCCTGGAAGGTTGCCAAAACCGACCCGGAACGTGTAAAAACCATTATGAATATTTGCCTGCAGATTACAGCAAACCTGACCATTGTTTTTGAGCCATTCCTGCCATTTACAATGGACAAACTGCGTGGCTACATGAACATTGAAAGGTTGCAGTGGAGCGAGCTGGGCCGCACCGATATTATTCAGGCAGGCCATAAAGTAAACAAGCCCGGGCTGCTTTTTGAAAAAATTGATGATGCCGTGGTTGAAGCACAGATGCAGAAGCTGCTGGATGCCAAAAAGGCAAATGAAATTGCTGAAGCAACAGCCAAACCGGTCAAAGAAAATTGCACGTTCGACGATTTTACGAAAATGGACATCCGCACAGGAACCATTTTAGAAGCCGAAAAAGTGGCAAAAACCAAAAAACTGATGAAACTGCTGGTAGATACAGGAATTGACAAGCGCACGGTGGTTTCGGGTATTGCCGAGCACTACAAGGCTGAAGATGTGGTGGGCAAACAGGTTTCGATCATTGTAAACCTCGAACCCCGCAAACTACGGGGAATTGAATCGCAGGGCATGATACTAATGGCCGAAGATGCCGATGGCTCATTGAAATTTGTATCGCCTGAGGTAGCTGTAAAAAATGGCTCTGAGGTAAAATAACGCAAGTTTGAGATCACCTCAAATATTTAATAACTATATTTCAACGATTTGATAAGCTAAAAGATAAAACTGAAATTACATCGGGTTGATGATAAAATAAGACACAAAATCCCAACATTGCGTTGGGGTTTTTACGTAAGACGGCGTACTGCACTCAAGCGGATCGCCGGGTTACACAATATAAAGTCAAAAACCACTTTCATAAACGAAAGTGGTTTTTTTATCAATATTATTTAAATATCGTACCAATAGCCCTGAAACCTTCCTTAAACGATTCGGATGCTTCATTGAATGCTGCTTTTACTTCATCCCATTTTTCATCCGAAGCATTTGCAAGATCTTCGTACTTAGCTTTAACCTCTTCTTTTTGTTGATTTAGCCTGGCTATTTTTTCATCGTACTCAGCTTTTGTGTCAGCGTTTGCTTTATCGCGTTTAACTTTTAGTTCGTCGATTTTGGCAAACAGCTCATTCATTTTTAGTTGTGCTTCTTTCTTAAATTCTTCTCTATCCATAATATCTTTTTTTAAAATGCAATTTGAAACAAGACTGATAATCCATACTGTGTGTCACCGCTATGAGGAAAATAAGTGTCGAAATTAAACTGCATGCTTGTGATACTCGTAATCCCCTGGTTAACACCTATGGTCAATTGATTGTCATCTGTATTTTCAATTTTTCGGTTCCAGTTTTGCCAGCGCCCCAATATCATTGTTTTACCTGAAATATTGAATCCGCTTGTTATGTAGTAACCACTAATGGTTTCGGTTTGTTCAGCATCGTTCAATTCAATTTCAAGATCACCGGTTAAGTATTCTGCAGACAAAAGAAAGTTATTGGTTTCGATCCTAAAGTCTGCCCCCATAATTGAGCGTTTACCTGAAAGTACAGGGCCGGCGTTGCCGGTTTGCACCCCCGGGGTATCGCCATATGAACCTTGAACCGCAAATTGCAGGTATCCCGGTACAATTTCAGTGAAAGTGTATTGCGCCCGTCCTATCGTATAAAATTTATTATTGTTATTACCAGCCCTGTGCTTGTTCCCGTTAAACAACCCGGCAAAATAATAAAACCCGCCAAGGTCTCCTTCGGCTGAAAGCCCCAGTTCGCGCGATTGTATCAGCAAGCCAGCAATACGGGTCCGGTCAATAAAATCGGTTGATGCAGGACTAGGGATATAATCGAGTGATTGCTTTGGCTTCATGGCACCCAATGTAAAACGCAAACCATCGTTTAATCGGTAACCAATATATGCATCAAGCAGGTTGGGTTCGCCTGCAAAATTTACGAACAAACGGTAATAAAAGCCATTGTCGATATTCCCCCGTAAACTGATCCGTGCATTCCCGAGCTCAAAAGTCCTGCCGCCCTGAAAACCATCATCGGCAAGTGAATACCTGACCCCGGTTTGCATAATACTGTTTACCGTGAAAGCCTCATGCTGTACCTTTTCTTTTATTTGCCTTGCCAAAGGTTCATCCTGAGCAGACACACTAACAAATGACAATAATAAAACAGCTAAAATGCTACGAAATAATGTTTTTGGAATTTTCATGTAAAAAGGCATTAAAAGTGTATATAAAATATTTTGCCCGTATAAATTACAAACAAAAAATTTAAGTTCCAATCAAAAGCCACTTCTTAAAAAAACTGCCAAACCCCAATCCAGAATGGGATTGCCAATAAACAAACCACATAGCTTATCAGCATTAAGCTGCCCACCGTCTGGCGGTCGCCGCCATATGCCCTTACTTGTAAAACCAATGCGGTTGCCGGGGCAGCTGCCGATTCAATTACCAGCATATTGGCCATTAGCGGGTTTTGCTCTTTCAACCCAACAAAATACAGCACGGCAATAACAACAACAGGAAGGATTATGAATTTGACCGTGGTTAATTTTAATACATCTGATAACTTGGGCAATATTTTAAATGAAATACTACCCAAAGTTGCCCCAAGAACGATATTCGATACCGGAATAGTTGCCTCCCCTACCAAACCAATCGAGTCCATCACCAAATCGGGGACAAACTTACGTAAACCTGTAAATACCATTGCCAGTGTAATAAAGGCAGCAACCAATGGCGGGGTTATAAACTCACGGGCTTTAACCGATTTAAAGCTGGAACCGGTAATCAAGACTTTTCCCAGGCTCCATACCAATGGCATAAAACCAATCAGGAATAAAAAGTTATAAATTGCATATTGGTCAAATTCTTCGGGGTACATGAAACGGCCAATTGGCAAAACCAGGTACACTGCATTTTGCATACTGGCCAACGGAAACAAAAAGCTTTTCTCGTGAAAAGAACGAACATAAAATAAAAATGTAAAAAAAATACCCAACATGATCAAAGAAGCACTACTCAGGGGCATCACCCACCAGTATTTCATCTCAGAAGGATGAAAGTTTAAACTGATCTCTGCAAAAAGCATGCACGGCAATAAAATATTAACCGTCACCTTTGATAACGATTTAACATGTTCGTCGGTAAGGATATTCTTCCGAACTAGAAAACCTGCTGCCAGTATTATCAGAAAAATCCGGCCAACAGCACCCAACATGGAGGTAAAAGCTTCAGCAAATATTTCGATCATAACAGCAGCAAAGATAAAAGATAAGCAATCATTAAGCTATTTTTTGCCCCAAATAAAACAATATTAAACTCAGTGTTAATACACTTATCAGGCTCATCTGACAAAAAATACCAACAAATAATGATAGTAATTATTTAAATATGTTAATATTTTATCCTACCTTTGCGATAGGATTTATAGGTTGTTATTTTAAAAATTACATTTATGAGGAAAATTAAAAACAATGCTTTTGTACTGTTCATGCTTTTTGCATTTATTACGGTGCATACAAGCGCACAACAAGTATTTGAGATAAACAGCAGCAACAGCAACATGACTGTAAAAGGTACTTCATCGTTGCACGATTGGCAAATGGAAGCTACTAAGTTTACTGCCATTACTAAATTAGAAATAGAAGACGAACAGGTAACTGAAATTTTGAATGTCAGTTTTTCTACACCGGTAAAAAATTTATCAAGCGATAAATGGATCATGGATAAAAATGCACACGAAGCATTGAAAGAAGATGATTATCCAAAAATTAGTTTTTCACTGAAAAACGATACTGACATCAATTTTCAAGACAAGAAAGTCACAATTCCGGGTAATTTAACAGTTGCGGGTAGCACCCAATTAGTTTCAGTAATTTGTTCATATAATTTCATCTCTCCCCGACAACTCAAAGCAAGCGGAAATGCTGACCTGAAAATGAGCTCTTTTGGTATCGACCCACCAACAGCTATGCTCGGAACACTTAAGACAGATGATGATATTACTGTTGAATTTGAACTGGAATTCATACTTGAATCAAGCAGTTCTGCCGAGGTTTTACCATAACAAATTAACATAATAAATAAAACAATTGGGATAACTATTTTAAAAATCTATTTATGAGGGAAATATTATTTTCAGCCATTATTATATTAATGGCAAATGCTGGTTTTTCACAGCAATTTGAGCAGCCAAAACTGGATGCCGACAATTTTGAGAATCTGAAAGTTAAAGTAGGTGCCGATTTTGCCTTGCAATTGCAGGCCATTGAACATGAAGCACCGGTTGAATTAATCGATTTGAAAAACAACTTCAACCTGCCAACTGCCAACTTCAGCATTACAACCGATCTGGCTCCGGGCATACAATTATACATGAACACTTACCTTTCATCACGCCACCACAATGAGGCATGGGTTGAAGGGGGTTACCTGGTCATGGACCGTTTACCATTCTTTCCTGTTACCGATAACATCATGGAATACGTTACCATTAAAGCCGGTGTTATGATGCCCGATTATGGCGATGCGCATTATTTCAGGAGCACAAACGCCGATGTTGTAAACAATCCGTTTGTAGGAAACTGGATCATGGATGCTTATACTACGAATCCCGGACTTGAGGTTATGTTCCGTAAAAATGGAATACTGGCATTGGTTGGTACCAATAACGGGCGCATGAACTATGGGCGTGGAAACGACATAGGCGATGACCTGGTTTTTAACTGGAAATTGGGATATGATAATAATCTAACCGATGACCTGAGGCTGCGTGCTACCGTATCGGGATATCATGTACCGGAGGGGCACAGCAGCTCTTACCTGTGGGACGGCGACCGTGCCGGTGCCCGTTATTACAGCGTAATGCAAACGGCCGATGCCGAAGGTGATAATTTCCGATCAGGGCGATGGAGCCCAAGCAGCGGCCAATCACAAATGACCAGTTACATGGCCAACCTTTTCGTTAAATTTCACGGACTTGAAGTATTTGGAATTTATGAAAACATGAAAGGCGTTAGAAGAGGTGCTGATCAGCATTATACGCAAACAGCCGTACAGGCACTATATCGCATTGGCGACTTTTATGCCGGCACAAGGCTCAACAATGTAGACGACAACAATGGTTCAACCGTGAACCGTTTCAATATTGGCGGTGGATGGAACATGGTTGACAACGTATTGGTAAAACTCGATTACGTTAATCAAACATATGAAGGACCTGCACACGGAGAAATAGATGGTGGTAAATTTAGCGGTTTAGTACTTGAAGCAGCAATTTCTTTTTAATCCGCTTCATTCACCGAATTGGATAAAACTGATTGCATAAAGCGGGATACCCCGACTTAGCTAAGCCCAATTTTGGGTAGTTTACTCTATATACACTCTAAAGCCACGAATTCACGAATTTAATTTTTGTGCTGCACCTGTGCAGCTAATCCGTGAAATTATTTTAATAAATTACACGGATAAAGCCTGACAAGCCAGGCTTGTTATTCGTGAATTTGTGGCTAATATTTTTTATCATTGCTCATATATTTGTAATATAGTTGATTATAATCTTTCAAAGTAGATGTATCTACTTTAACATTACATCTTGGGCTAAAACAAATGCAAATGAAGTACAAACTGATTATTTGTCTGTTAATATTGAACTTGCAAAACACCTTTGCCGGAAACACCGACACAAACAATACTGAAAAATCAATGTTTGTCACCATTTCAGGCTCCTCAACAATTAATCAGTTTCAGCTTACAAGCAATAAGGTCAACATCAGCCAAAATTATTTCACACAAAACAAGGAACACTATTTTATTGAAATACCCGTTTTTAGTTTTCATGGTGGAATCAAAAAAATCACATCAGATTTTCGTCAATTGGTGAAAGCTAAAAGCCATCCAACAATTTCAATTGTAATCAATCCCGATGAATTGATATTCAACGGAGAAAACAACGCAACAAAACATGTAAACGGCACCATTAAATTGGCAGGAGAAACACACCAAACACAAATTGAATATTCATCATCACCAACAACCCATAATAAAGTTGAAATAAAAGGAAAGGCGACCTTAAATCTAACCCATTTCAACCTTGAGCCCCCAAAAAAACTTTTTGGGGCATTAAAAGTTCACGACCGTATTTTTGTTAATTTTGTTTTCAATATACAAACCCTTTAAAACTTTTATTTTGAAGTTTAGCACCAGAACACGATACGGGATACGCACAGTGCTTGAAATTGCACTTAGTGAGAATGACGAGGGCATCTACCAAAAAGACATCTCGAAAAACCAGGATATTTCGTATAAATACCTCGATCATATAATAAACGCATTAAAAGTAGCCGGTATTGTAACAAAAGCCGGAGGCCGGAAAAGTGGTTATGTACTTACCCGCAAACCCGAAGAAATAACGGCCCTTGATGTTCACAACGCTTTTGAGCACAAAGTTTGTGTGGTAGATTGCATATCACCAAATTTCAAATGTGAGCGGGAAAATATTTGTGTAATGAAAGATTTCTGGGATGGACTAAACACCCAGGTTGTTGATTATCTGAAATCGAAAACCATTAAAGACTTGATGGATGAGCAGCAGGTAAAGTTAGAACAATATGAATTAAAAAAACCTGACTCGAAATAACTTGCCCATTGAGTACTCATCGATAAAAACCATCTTTGTATTTTTCAAGAAGCGAATTCAATGATTCAATGTATGATTTTAACTGGTTCAGTGTTATTTCCGGATCATTTTCTGATGGAACAGTCACCGGCATTTCTTCCAGATAAGGGAACAACCCCGGATAATCATCCTTAATCATCATGGTAATTTTCAGTATTTTTGAATTCAAGTCCTTCGCAATTTGTTCATAATCTGCATGTTTATCTGTGTTTTTCATAAGTTTACATTTTATTGTTTTATTTATTCTGCAACGCTTTATTTTCTTCCTTAATGCTTCCGAATAGCACAACCGCGTTAAGCAAGGTAAATGAAATCGCGATGAAATACAAGGGAATATCATTAGTATAACTGCAAATTAAGGGAGCAACATAGGCATATCGGGGACTATGTAAAGGAATATTTAAACGTTTCAAAAGCCTGATTAAAAATTAACAGGACAATTGCACTAAAAAATGGTAAATGATGTAACTATTTCCCGTAATTATGTAACATTTTATGGGCTTAAGTGAAATACCTTCGTATCATACAATCTTGCAAAAGCGTATTAGTCAGATATTAAATTGACATAACAGGCTTTCGGACATATATAAGAATGTCTATAATAGTTCATAGGTTAGTTTTGGTTTTAAAATGTGGGTGAAATGCCCACATTTTTTCTTTAATAATTGCAATTGATTTTCTAAAACATTTTTGCCATGAAGCATTTTATATTATTATTCCTCAGTGTGTTTTTTCTGACTGGTTGTGTTTTAAACCTGGTTACGGGTCGAAGCCAGTTAAGCTTGGTTCCTGAATCGGAATTACAATTAATGGCCACCAGCCAGTACAGTGCTTTTCTTGAAGAGCACAAGGTATTAGCCCCTGACAATATAGAAGCAGCCATGGTTGACCGTGTTGGGGCGCGTATTTCAAATGCAATTACGAATTATTACATTAGCCAGGGACAACAATCGGTTATAGAAGGGTTCAGGTGGGAATTCAATACTGTGGACAGCAAAGAGGTTAATGCCTGGTGTATGCCCGGGGGGAAAGTCGTAGTTTATAACGGTTTGTTACAGGTAACCCAAAACGAAACAGCGCTTGCCATTGTAGTTGGGCACGAAATTGCTCATGCTATTGCAAAACATGGCAGCGAACGTATGAGCCAGGGAATGATGCAACAATTGGGTGGCATGGCACTACAGGTTGCTTTATCGAAAAAACCCCAGGAAACACAAAGTTTGTTTTTGCAGTCGTACGCCATTGGAAGCCACGTAGGGGCCATTTTGCCCTGGTCGCGACAGCAGGAAACGGAAGCCGACCAGTATGGGTTGATATTTGCCGCCCTGGCCGGCTATAACCCACAAGAAGCAATTCCTTTCTGGGAAAGGATGTCGAATGCAGGAGGGGCAAGCCCACCTGAATTTCTGAGCACACACCCTTCTAATGAAACAAGAACCAGAAAGTTGAAAAAATTTATGCCCGAGGCTATGAAATACTACAATCAGTCGAAATAATCATGCAGAATAATTGGTTGCTGTTACGATTCAATAATAAAAGCTGGAATACAACCAGCTTTTATTATTAATACTTCCCAATTACCCAAATAGCATGAATAATCCCTGGTATAAATCCAAGGATAGTAAGCAGGATGTTTATCCAAAAATGCTTGGTTATACCTACTTCTAAAAATACACCCAACGGGGGCAGTATTATTGCAAATACTATCTTTAAAATGTCCATAATAATGATTTTAAATTCTTTTCAAATGTTTTTCAAATTAAGGAATTCATTCCACACTGGCAAAAACATCCTCAAAAGAAAAACCTTAAAAAGCGTTTATTAAAAAGAGACTGCCCTTTCAGACAGCCTCTCACCCCACAAACATCAACCATGCTCAATCACTCCCTGTACAAAATTTTATGTATGAAGGGATATATTTTACAAGCAACACAAAAACCAAATGCTGATTCTAAAAAAGAGAATGTACCTAACACCAATGCTATCCCTAAAGCCAATAGCTCAAATCCAAGAAACGAAGTTGTGACAATCATTAATGAGAAAACAAGCCCAACACGTGCTGCAAATATTTTTGGACCTGCATTAATAAAATTCATTTTTGATGATAAAAACTTAGCCATTTGTCTGGACATATAGCCAATAAAGCTGTATTTAGAAAATTGTGAGCTTCGCAAGAAGAAATCAACAGCTAAAATAGCCAATAACCATGTTGAGCTTGTAAAAACAAATAAAAGTATAAAAGCAAATGTGAGTGTAGCGTTTATACGTACTACTCGTTCATCTATCCGCTTATCTGATATTGGGCAAAATGCATATGTTTTCATAATAAACTGTTTTTATTTATTAGGTTAGTCGTAGGCTAATCCAAAACCTGACATAAATTTTTATCATTTTTTCAAAACACATATTTATTCCAATCAATAATATTCATTCTTTATTCTTTTTTATCTTTATCCAAAATTTGTTCATCAACAACCAATCCATGGATAATAAGGATGCATTGTCAAACTGGGTAAATGATTATACAACCGACCTATACGCGCGGGCTGTAAATAAAGTGTCAGATAAAGAACTTGCTGCCGACCTTGTCCAGGAAACATTTCTTGCAGCCGCCGAAAAAATTAACGCGTTCCGTGGCGAAAGCAACCCTAAAACCTGGTTGTTCTCAATTTTAAACAATAAGATTATTGACCATTACCGCCAGAAAGTAAAACGCCCCATTCAATTTGAAAACAACACACTGGCCTTTTTCTTTGGTGAAGACCATGAATGGAAAGAAAACCGAAAGCCCGGAAACTGGCAACTTGAAAATGAAACAAACTTACTTGACGACGATAGTTTTAACTCAGTATTGAAACAATGCCTCGATGCCTTGCCCGAGACCTGGGGCATTTGTGTAAAATTGAAGTACCTCAGTGAAAGAAAAGGTGACGATATCTGTCAGGAACTGGATATTTCCACGTCAAATTACTGGCAAATCATACATCGGGCAAAATTACAACTGCGTGATTGTATCGATAAAAACTGGTTTAAATGATGATTAGAACAATGAAGAAAATAATGCACTTTCTCTTTTTATCGTGCCTGAAAGCAACCGAGCTTATCGAAAAACAATTTCAGGTTAAACTTTCTTTTAAAGAGAAAATTCAACTTAAATTGCATAAAATGATGTGCGATGCATGTAGCATATACGAAAAACAAAGCACATTTATTGAACATAGCATTGAAGCCCACCAACATCATCATCCTTCAACAAACGAGTTGGACACCGAGAAACTCAAAAAATCGATTTACAAAAAACTCGACAACAAATCATAATCGGGTTGAAACCCGACACTACAATATTATACCGTTCCTAACGGAACTAAAAGGTCAACCGGTTTCAAACCATTTTACGAGAAGCATAATTTCTTAATGCCACGAATTCACGAATTAAAATTCGTGTTTTGTAATCTAAAGGACTCGCGTTTATCAATAAAAATATTCGTGAATTGGTGGCGGATAATAACGTAATGCCATTGGGCATGGTCAAAGTCTATGATATTGAATTAAAAATCGTTATTAAAATCATTTTTTCCGTTGCAAATTGTAAGGAATTCACACCCTGCCCGACTACCTAATCAAACATCTAATTTATGTATCATTAAAAAACAGAAAAATGAAAGCTTTAAAATTGTATCAAACCGGAGTAGAAAAACTTCAAGCAGTAAAAGATTTACCGCCCCTTATAATCAGACTAATCTTGGCCTATGGCTTTTATGGGCCCGCCATGATGAAGCTGGGAAATATTGATTCCATTGCCGGATGGTTTGGTCAAATGGGTTTACCTTTCCCAACGCTTAACGCCTACCTGGCAACAGGTACCGAGGTATTAGCTTTTATATTACTTCCCCTCGGACTGGCAACACGATTTATTTCCATACCATTAATGTTCACCATGTTGGTGGCCATCTTTACCGTTCACATCGGGAATGGATTCGATGCTGGCAATAATGGTTTTGAAATCCCATTGTACTATCTAATCATGTTATTATATCTTTTCATTAATGGAGCCGGTAAAATAAGTATTGACAACCTGGTTTCAAAAAGAGTTAACAAATAATAAACTTCAGCAAAACAGATAAAACACATTTTTTTGAAAAATTAAAAGACTTTTTTGTCAGGTTTTATTATTCCAACGACTAAAAGAGCAGAAGTAAAAAGAATGAACAATTAAACATTTTAATAACAAACATTTAAATATTTGAATTATGGAAAATAAAGGAAGAAATTTTATCGCAAGCGCAATTTTTGCAAGCGCAATTGTATCAGGTGGAGCATTATCAGCCAGTGCATCGAGTGCTTTAAACTTTAGCAATCTTGGAAGCGGCGGTGAATTACGCAGCGAATTGCTTGAAACCGAACACGGTACTAAAATGATGACTGATGCTAAATGTGGTGAAAAGGCCACTAAAGATTCAAAATCAAAAGAGTCGAAAACCAAAGAAGCAAAATGCGGTGAAGGCAAATGTGGCGCAACCGAAAAAGATGACAAATCGGACAAAAAAGCCAAGTCAGATAGTGACGATAAGAAAGAGGCTAAGAGTGATAAAAAAGTGAAGAAAGCTGATGCTAAAAAAGAATCGAAGACGAAAGAAGCAAAATGTGGCGAAGGCAAATGCGGAAACTAAAAAAGCTCAAAAGCCGGTTTGTTTATGTAACATGCCGGCTTTGCTTTTAAAATATTAAACATTAAAATTTATTGACATGATAGGAATTGGTTTTAGAAAAGATTTTGCTGATGAATTTTTAGCCGGTGACAAGCTTAGGCCTGACTTCATTGAAGTAGCTCCCGAGAACTGGCTGGGCATTGGGGGATACTGGAAAAAAGTATTTAAAGAAGCAACCCAACAATACCCGCTTTTCACCCACGGCTTATCACTTTCGGTAGGAAGCCCCGATGAGCTTGATTACGGCTTTTTGAAAAATGTAAAAGAATTCATTAAAGAGTACCAACCCAAAATATACTCTGAACATCTCAGCTTTACAAAGTGCGATAATGCACATTTGTACGATTTAATGCCAATTCCGTTTACCAACGATGCGGTGAAGCATGTATCTAAACGCATAAAACAAGTTCAGGATTTTTTAGAACAAAAAATTGCCATTGAAATCGTAAGCTACTACACCCCTGTAGCTGCCGAAATGAGCGAACTTGAATTTATTAACGCGGTAATTGATGAAGCCGGTTGCGACCTGTTGCTTGATGTTAACAATATTTACGTTAACGGATTCAATCACAAGTACGATCCGGTGAATTTTATCAACCACCTTCCGCTCGATAAAGTTGCCTACATTCATATGGCCGGGCACGACCAGGTTTCTGACGATTTAATTATTGACTCCCACGGACAACCAATAATCGACCCGGTTTATAACCTTTTTGAGCATACGCTAAAAGTGCTTGACAACGATGTGCCGGTTTTACTTGAACGCGATTTTAACATCCCTGAACTCGTTGAAATGCAGCAAGAAATTAATCAACTCCGACAGATTAAAATAAACGTAAAAAAAGCTAAATCCTATGTACACTAATACAAAATCATACAAATACCAAAGCAGCCTGGCCAATTATTGCAAAACAGGTAACTATACGCCTATCCCCGGGGTTATTGAAAAAAACATAGGCCGTTACCGTGAACTCATTTATAACGTTTTCGATGATAGCCTGGCATCTGCTTTTCCACTAACAAAAAACCTTGTGGACCAAAACGAATGGAATGATTTGGTTCATGATTTTATGAAATCACATCGGTGTTCCTCGCCTATGGTTTGGCAAATGCCTGGTGAATTTTTTCAATTTACCGTGGAATCGGAATATAAAATCATCAGAAAATATCCATTTTTACTCGATTTGTTGCTTTTTGAATGGGAAGAAATCGAAGTATATATGATGGAGGATGTTGCCCCGTTCCCTTATACCGTTATTCCTGAAAGCAAAATAAAATATGTTGTAAATCCCGAGCTGAAAATACTCCAGTTACAATACCCGGTCCATTTAAAAAATGCAACAACAATATCAGAAAACGACAAAGGTGCCTATTTCGTAATTTTGCACAGGGAGCCTGAAACAGGCAATGTACAATTCACGAATATTGGGTTACCACATGCACTCATTATTGAAAAACTACTGGCAAAACCTGTTGGTTTTAATGAATTGCTCTCCGTTTTTACAAAATATGCACCAAAAAAACAAGCAGAAGAAGCACTCAACGCATTCATCGATGCATCATTAGAATCAAAACTAATGTTGGGATACGCAAAAAATGACCAGTCACAACCCAATAGTTGAACATTTATTAATCCAACATGTTAAAGAAGTGTTATTGCATCCTACAAATATAATAGGATTTAAAATTTAAATTACTTTTGTATATGCCTAAGATGTTGCAAAATACCGGAACGCTTTTTCTATCCTTGCTGATACTTATTATGTCGGCAGGTATAGCTGTTTCGCAACATTATTGCAACAACAAATTGGTTTCAATCTCAATAGACCAGCCTGCAGAGCCATGCTGCGATGACGATAATTGCTGCAACACCTCAACAACTGTTATCATGATGGATGAGGATGCAGTAAAAGCTGAAATTAATAAGGCATCTTCTGTGCACCAGCATATTCTTTATCTGGTTAATGCATTTCATTTCGTATTTAATAATATTGATTTAGAAACAACAAGTGGCGTTGAAAAATATACTTCACCGGCCCCTGTACCTTTAAAAACCTTTCTTTCGATTTTGCAGGTCTACATTTTATGAATGAACTATAAATAATATCGAATGCCTTAATCATTTTAACAAGGCTTATTGCTATTTTATAATAGTTCACTTATATAATGTATAATCATGAACAAAATCATCCGTTTTTTTCTCGAAAACAAGCTGGTAACATTCTTAGTCCTCATTGTTTTTATTGGCTGGGGAATTGCTACTTCGCCGTTTAATTGGCAAACCGGGGTCATACCCAACGACCCGGTACCGGTTGACGCCATCCCCGACATAGGTGAGAACCAGCAAATCGTATATACCGAATGGCCCGGCCGTTCGCCCCAGGACATCGAAGACCAGATATCGTACCCATTAACAACCACACTTCTGGGTATCCCCGGTGTAAAAACCATCCGTAGCAACTCCATATTCGGCGTTTCCAGTATCTACATTATTTTTGAAGAAGATGTTGAGTTTTACTGGAGCCGCACCCGCATACTCGAAAAACTAAACTCGTTACCACCGGGCACTTTGCCGCCCGACGTAAAACCGTCACTGGGCCCCGATGCAACAGCGCTGGGCCAGATTTACTGGTACACGCTCGAAGGCCGCGACAAAAAAGGCAATCCTGCCGGGGGTTGGGACCCGCATGAGCTGCGCACCATTCAGGATTTCCAGGTACGATACGCGTTAACATCGGCCAAAGGCGTTGCCGAAGTTGCCTCAATTGGTGGTTTTGTAAAAGAATACCAAATAGATGTTGACCCGGCAGCATTACAAGCTCACGGAATAAACATTTCGCAGGTAATGAAAGCTGTGAAAAACAGCAACCTCGATATTGGCGCACGTACCATCGAAATCAACCGTGCGGAATACCTTGTGAGGGCACTGGGTTATGTTCAAAGTCTCGAAGACCTCGAAAACAGTGTGGTTGCCGTAAAGAACAATGTGCCAATCAGGGTGGCCGATGTCGCTAAAGTTAATTTTGGCCCGGCAACACGCCGTGGCGGTCTGGATAAAGATGGAACCGAGGCTGTAGGCGGTGTTGTGGTTGCCCGCTATGGTGCCAACCCCATGAAAACCATTGAAAATGTAAAAGCAAAAATTGATGAAATTGCACCCGGGCTGCCATCCAAAACTTTAGACGATGGCACAAGATCGCAAGTCACCATCGTGCCGTTTTACGACCGCACCGGTTTAATAAAAGAAACACTGGGCACCCTCGAAGAAGCCATCAGCCTGCAACTTCTTATCAGTATCCTGGTGATTATTGTCTTGGTTTTAAACCTCAAAGCCTCATTCCTTATTTCGAGTTTACTGCCCATCGGGGTGCTGATGACTTTTATAACCATGCGGCAATTTGGTGTTGATGCCAACATTGTGGCCCTGTCGGGTATTGCCATTTCCATTGGGGTAATGATTGATGTGGGGGTTGTGTTTACCGAAAATATTATCCGGCACATCGAAATGCGAAAAAACGCGGGTGCTACCGGAAAAAAGTTAATGAAGGTAATTTACAACGGGGCTACCGAAGTGGCCGGGGCTGTTGTTACAGCAATCTCCACTACTATTGTAAGCTTCCTCCCCGTATTTGCCATGCAGGCTGCCGAGGGTAAACTATTTAAGCCACTGGCTTTCACAAAAACCTTTACAATGGTGTCGGCACTTATTATTGGCTTAATCATCATACCAATGCTGGCACACCTGATATTTTCAACCCGTTTTAACAAACAGCGATACAAAAAAGTGATAAACATCATCGTGGCATTAGCCGGAATCATCATCGCAATTTTTTCGGGATACTACATTGCACTGTTTATCACATTATTTGGCATTAACAATTTATTGCAGCTCCACTGGCCGTCATACAAAAAAGCCTGGAGCAACTATTTCAACATAGCCATTACCGCCTCGGTGGTTGTATATTTCTTATCACGTGTTTGGCTGCCACTGGGTGCAGCAAATTCATTGGGTTCAAACTTCCTGTTTGTTATTCTCGTTGTAGCAGTAATTCTTGGAATCCTGAGCCTGATTGTATTCTATTACCAACGCATTCTGCAATGGATACTTAACCACAAAGCAGTTTTTCTGACACTGCCTGTTATCATCATCCTTTTTGGGATTACAGCATGGCAGGGGTTTGATAAAATGGTTGGTTTCATGCCCCAGTTTGTGAAAAACACCCATGTTTATCAAAATCTTGATAAAAAGCTGCCCGGGCTGGGCAAAGAGTTCATGCCCTCGCTCGACGAAGGCTCATTCCTGCTAATGCCAACAACCATGCCCCACTCCGGCATTCAGGAAAACCTTGATGTTATACGCATGTTGGATAAGCAGGTGAGCTCAATCCCCGAGGTTGACATGGTTGTGGGAAAATGGGGGCGCGTAAATTCGGCACTCGACCCGGCACCAACATCAATGTACGAGAATGTTATCAACTACAAACCAGAGTACATTCTCGACGAAGACGGGCACCGCATGCGGTTTAAAACCAATAACGACGGGGCATTTGTGCTTGCCAACGGCGATACTTACAATCCCCGGGAAGAAGCGTTCAGACTTATACCGCGTGAGGAACTCATAAAAGATAAAAACGGTGATTATTTCAGGCAGTGGCGCGAAGAAATACAATCGGCCGATGATATTTGGAATACCATCATCGAAAGGGCAAAAATACCCGGGCTCACCTCGGCACCAAAACTACAGCCCATCTCTACCCGTTTGGTCATGTTACAAACCGGGATGCGGGCACCAATGGGTATTAAAGTGTTTGGGCCCGACCTTGAATCCATCGAGAAAACGGGGCTTGAACTTGAAAACCTTCTGAAAAATGTTGAAGGTGTCAACCCATCATCGGTCTTTGCCGACCGTGTTGTGGGTAAACCTTACCTCGAAATAGAGATTGACCGTAAAGCTGCGGCCCGTTATGGCTTGCAGGTTGAAAAACTTCAAAACATCCTTTCGGGGGCAATAGGAGGAACCAAACTGACAACGACGGTTGAAGGCCGTGAGCGTTTCCCGGTCCGTGTACGGTATGCCAGGGAGTTCAGGGACAACCCCGATGATTTACAAAAAATACTGATCCCCACATCAACAGGTGCACAGGTTCCGCTTTCTGAAGTAACGGAAATCAACTATAAACGCGGACCGCAGATGATAAAAAGTGAAAACACCTTCCTGGTTTCATATGTCATTTTCGATAAAAAAGATGGGTATGCCGAGGTAGATGTTGTTGAAAATGCACAAGATTATCTCAACGGCCTTATCAAAAATGATGACTTTGAACTACCGGCCAATGTAAGCTACGTGTTCACCGGAAATTATGAAAACCAGATAAGGGCCACAAAACGCCTGTCGCTGGTGATTCCAATTTCCTTAATCATCATCTTTCTTATTCTTTATTTCCAGTTCCGATCCGCTACAACCACCACCCTTATTTTTTCAGGTATACTGGTGGCTTTCTCGGGAGGGTTCATCATGCTTTGGCTGTACGGCCAGCCCTGGTTCATGGATGCATCGTTTGCAGGAGTGAACCTGCGCGGCCTTTTCCAAATAAAAACCATTAACCTGAGTGTTGCCGTGTGGGTTGGTTTTATCGCGCTGTTTGGCATTGCCACCGACGATGGCGTGCTCATAAGCACCTACATCAAGCAGCTGATGGATAAAAAGAAACCACAAAGCGCAAGTGAAGTCCGCAGCATTATTATCGAAGCCGGATCAAAAAGGGTACGCCCGGCCATGATGACAACTGCCACCACCATCATTGCCCTCCTGCCGGTACTTACATCAACCGGGAAAGGCTCGGATATTATGGTGCCCATGTCAATCCCACTTTTCGGGGGGATGCTCATCGAGGCCCTGACAATGTTTGTTGTTCCGGTGCTTTACAGCATTTGGCAGGAACAGAAAGTTAAGAAAACAGGCATATTAAAAACAGATAACCATGAAGCATAGAACAATATATATTAGCATACTTCTTTTGTTGCTTTCTTCTTTTGTTACGGCGCAAAACAAGCTAAACAAATACCTCGAAACGGCAGCAGCCAACAATCCGGGACTTCAGGCAAAGTTCAACGAGTACATGGCTGCCCTCGAAGTGGTGCCGCAGGTAAACACCCTGCCCGACCCACAACTTGCTTTTTCCTGGTTTGTCAGCCCGGTTGAAACCCGTGTGGGACCCCAACAACTGAAAATATCAGCCTCGCAGTTTTTCCCGTGGTTTGGAACACTCGATGCACGCGAAAAAGCAGCAGCTGAAGCAGCAAAAGCAAAATACGAACAATTTGAAGAGGCCAAATCGAAATTGTTTAACGATGTAAAAGCCGAATATTTCAACCTTTACCTTAACCGTAAATCAAGTGCAATACTAAAGGAAAACATCCGGCTTTTGCAATCGATACAACAAATAGCGACCATCAAAATTGAAGCCGGTTCTGCTTCAATGGCCGACGAATACCGGCTTGAAATGGAGCTTAACGAGCTGGAAAATGAATTGGCGAAGCTTAACGACAACCAGAAAGCGCTTGAAACCGGCTTCAAAAACTTGTTGCATACCGATAAAGCGTTCAATATTGAATTGCCCGATTCGTTATGGGAAACAAATTTTCCGCTTAAAAAAACAGCTGCAATGGATTCAGTCAGGCTCAAAAACCACAGTTTACTGGAGCTCGACATAAAACAGGCTGCACTGGCTTACCGCAAAGAAGCTGCTGCCCACGAAGGCAAACCCGGCTTTAACGTTGGCATTGACTACACCATTATCGGAAAAGGCGACAATAACCTATCGGGGAAAGATGCGCTGGTATTCCCTTCGGTTGGTATTTCAATACCTCTGTACCGGAACAAATACAAAGCAATGGTTAACCAAGTTGCATACCTCGAAACAGCCAACCGGCTCGCGGCATCGGACAAAACAAACTCGCTTGAAACACTTTTCGACAAAAGCTGGAACGAATACATCGATGCCGGGCGGCGCTTAGCACTTAACCGCCAACAACTTGAGCTGGGCCGCAAAACATTGAATGTGCTTGAATCGGAATATGCAACCTCGGGAAATAACTTTGAAGAACTGTTACGGATTGAACGTAAAGTGCTTCAATACCACCTGGCACTCGAGAAAGCTAAAACCGACAAACAGGCAGCAATTGCATTCCTGAACTATTTAATGGGAAAAGGTTAAACCCGGTTATAGAAAGGAATCAATTACTCCGGGCTTTAGCCCGGGGCTAACAAAAGACTCACATGTCACGGGCTTTAGCCCAATTTTAATTTTTCATCCAGACAAGAATAAAAACATATAAAAATGAAGACATTAATAAACAACATAAAAAGAAACTACAAAATCATAGCAGGCACTTTAATTGCAGGCATTTTTCTGGGATGGTTAATATTTGGCACTTCTGGCGTCACCCAGAATGCAAACAATGAAGTGTCAGGTGCAGGGCACGAACACACTGAGGAGCAAACAACATGGACTTGCTCAATGCACCCGCAAATAAAGCAGGACGAACCGGGCGACTGCCCGATATGCGGAATGGATTTAATTCCGCTATCGAGCATGGAAACAAATGATGACAACATTTCGCCTGATGAAATTATGATGAGCCAATCGGCGGCTAAATTAGCAGAAATACAAACCACTAAAGTTGAGCGTGGCACTCCCGAAAATACCTTTTTCCTGCAAGGAAAAGTAATGGCCGACGAGCGTAATATTGCTGAACTCACCGCCCGGTTTGGCGGACGTATTGAAAAACTGTTTGTAAACTATACCGGCCAGCGGGTTCAAAAAGGCGAAAAAATGGCTACTATTTATTCTCCCGAATTGATAACCGCCCAGCGCGAATTGCTCGAAGCTGTAAAGCTAAAGGAAAGCCGCCCGCAACTTTACCGGGCAGCCAGGGCAAAACTCAAGCTATGGGACCTTAGCAACGAACAAATCGATGCCATTGAACAACAAGGCGAACCCAAAAATTACTTTGACGTATTGTCGCCCATAAGCGGAACAGTTATGGAACGTCATGTGGCAAAGGGCGACTATATCAAAGTTGGCAACCCGCTATTCAAAATTGTTAAACTTTCGAATGTCTGGGTATTGTTCGATGCATACGAAACCGACCTGCCCTGGATCGAAATTGGCGATACAGTTGACATAAACATCAAAGCAACACCCGGCAAAACATATAAAGCCACCGTTAGTTTTATCGATCCTTTTATCGACCCACAAACACGTACGGCAAAAGTAAGGGTGGAGCTCAAAAACAGCAAACAAGACCTTAAACCCGAAATGTTTGCTTCGGGCAAACTCCGTTCAAATATTGCCGGGAATGATAAAAGGTTGTTGATTCCAAAAACAGCAGTATTGTGGACCGGAAAAAGGTCAATCGTGTATGTAAAAATCCCCGACAGGGAGAATCCAAGCTTCATTTACCGCGAAATAGGACTTGGCCCTGTAGCCGGCAAAAATTATGTGGTGACAGATGGACTTGAAGAAGGTGAAGTAATTGCCACCAACGGTGTTTTCAAAATTGATGCTGCCGCCCAACTCGAAGGTAAAAAAAGTATGATGAGCCCTCAAGGCGGTGCCATGCCGGCCACACACGACCATAGAGAAACTGACATGGGGGCAGGCGGCCAGGATAAAGCGACAGAAACCGTGAATACAAATCCGAAATTTGTAAAACAGCTTACCACTTTTTACGAGGCATATATAAAAATGAACGAAGCATTTATTGAATCTGACGCTGCTAAAGTAAGCAAAACAGCAAAAAAAGCAGCCGAAGCCCTTGCCAATGTCGACATGGGGTTGTTAAAAGGCGACGCACACATGGCATGGATGGATCAACTGGAGACCCTGAAGCCCGCATTAAAAAACATTGCAAATAACAACGACCTCGAAAAACAACGGTTAGAATACGCCACCTTTAACCTGGCATTCTATAAAAGCCTGAAAATGTTCGGTATTGATAACGATACCACTTACTACCAGTATTGCCCCATGGCCAACGGCGATCAGGGAGCATACTGGTTTAGCGAAACAAAAGAAATCCGCAACCCATATTTCGGCGATATGATGTTAAGTTGTGGAGAAACACGGGATACTATTAAATAAACCAACAAATGAAACTATTAAAAGCATACATACGGCAACACAAAACAGAAGATGTATTTAATGCACTCAGAAATGAAGGTTTTCAAAGCATGACCTTTGTTGAATGTGAAGGCACTGGCAAATATTCAGGCCACGAGAAGGAGCACATTAGCGAAAAATACCCTTTTGCAGATGCAGCTAAAGCGATTAAAATTGAAATTCTTGTTTCAGACGAACATGTGGGCCCGGTAGTTAAACTCATCCGAAAAAACGCACGTACAGGATATCGTGGCGATGGTATGATTATTATTTCGCCGGTTGATGAAGCTTACAAAATACGCTCCGACGAAAAAGGCATACTTTCAATTTAAACAGTATGGCCTATTAACTGTTTATAAGCAAAGAAGAAAGGAGTTTGATATGTTGTTACAATTTGGAAATGGAATGCATGGCATAAGTTGGGGAATGGGATTTGGCTGGCTGGCCGGCTTAGTTGTTCTCATATTCCTTATTTGGGCTTTTACCAAAGTTTTCAATTCAAGAAACAATAAAGAATCAGAATTCAAGTCAGCACTTGACATTTTAAAAGAACGCTATGCAAGGGGCGAAATCGACAAAGAAGAGTTTGAGCAACGAAAGAAAGACATAATGTGATATTATATGTAAAAACATCATCAACATGAACAAAAGAGCAAACAATAAACATAAGAATAGCCCGAATGATTCACATAATCATCACGGCAATCATTCACACGACTCACACGATCACGTGAGTCATCATGCTATGATGATTAAGGATTTCAGAAGACGGTTCTGGATATCCCTTGCCATCTCAATCCCCATATTAATTTTATCGCCCATGATTCAAGAACTTCTGGGCTTTGAATTTACACTCATCCAGGAACTTGACAAATATTTACTTTTTGGGCTTTCTTCGATAGTTTTCTTCTATGGTGGCTGGCCATTCCTCAAAGGTTTGGCCGACGAATTGAAAAAGAAACAACCTGGCATGATGACCCTGATTGCCGTGGCTATTACGGTAGCATGGGGCTACAGCACTGCTACTACCTTTGGCGTAGAAGGCAGTACCTTTTTCTGGGAACTGGCTACACTTATCGACATCATGCTTTTGGGGCACTGGATCGAAATGAAATCAGTATTGGGTGCATCACAGTCATTACAAAAACTGGTTGAGATGATGCCGTCCGAAGCCCATCTGCTGAAAAACGGGGAGACAGTGGATGTCAAAGTTGACCAACTTGAGAAAGACAACCAGGTATTGGTACGGCCGGGAGAGAAAATACCCGTTGATGGCGAAATTGCTGATGGTGAAAGCCATGTGAACGAGTCAATGGTTACAGGCGAGTCAAAACCTGTCAAAAAAGCCAAAAACGACAAGGTAATCGGTGGGACAATAAACGGGAACGGCTCGATAACGATTAATGTTAAACAGGTGGGTGAGGATGCCTATTTGAGCAAAGTCATCGGCATGGTGAGCGAAGCACAGAACAAAAAATCAAAAACCCAGAACCTGGCTGACCGGATTGCCTTCTGGCTGACTATTGTAGCTCTTTCCGTAGGTTTTGGCACATTAGCTACATGGTTAATATTGGGCAAGCCTTTTGTTTTTGCACTGGAAAGAATGGCCACGGTGATGGTCATCACTTGTCCGCACGCACTGGGACTTGCCGTGCCACTGGTGGTTGCCATATCTACTTCTGTTTCTGCACAGCGCGGATTGCTCATCAGGAACCGGACAGCATTTGAAAATTCACGTAAGATAACCTTATTGGCTTTTGACAAAACCGGCACCCTTACCAAAGGAAATTTTGGGGTTACCCGATACGGCTCCCTAAACGACTCCCTGGATGATCAACAGGTATTACGCCTGGCAGGTGCACTGGAAGGAAAATCGGAACATCCGCTGGCAATGGGCATCATGCAGAAAATAAGGGACGAAAAAATCGAAACTCCCGAAGCAGAAGATTTTAACGCCATTACCGGAAAGGGGATTGAAGCAAGGGTAGAAAACAAAAACGTAAAGGTTGTAAGCCCGGGGTTTGTCAAAGAAAAGAACATTGAGATACCCGATAAAGCTTATAAAAATGAAGCTGAAACTGTTGTTTTTATATTGGTTGATGATCAACTGGCAGGATTTATTGCCATGGCCGATGAAATACGCGAAGAGTCGTACGAAGCAGTGAAAACATTAAAGAAATCGGGTATAAAATTATACATGATGACTGGCGATAATGAAAAGGTCGCAAAAAGTGTGAGTGATGAACTCGGTTTAGACGGTTATTTTGCAGGAATTCTTCCCGACCAGAAACTTGAGAAGGTAAAAGAATTTCAGCAAGATGGCGAGTTTGTGGCCATGACCGGCGACGGGATCAATGATGCCCCGGCGCTCGCTACTGCCGATGTGGGAATTGCCGTAGGATCGGGAACAGATATTGCCGCCGAAACGGCTGATATTATTCTGGTAAACAGTAACCCAGGCGATATCGCTTCGCTTATCTTGTTCGGAAAGGCGACCTACAAAAAAATGATTCAGAATTTTATCTGGGCCACCGGATACAATGTGGTGGCTATACCACTGGCGGCAGGTGTCATGTTAAGTGCAGGTATTCTCATTAGCCCAGCATTAGGTGCAGTTTTAATGAGCTTAAGCACCATAATAGTAGCCGTTAACGCCCAATTATTAAAACAGAAATTAAACAAATAAAAATAAATTATTATGAAACGAACAAAAATTAGTATGACATTTCTTTTCTTGCTGGCAGTAACACTGTCATTTGCAGGAAACAAAAAAGACACACTAAAAGTGTATGGAAATTGCGGCATGTGTGAAACACGTATCGAAAAAGCAGCAAATGCAGTTGAAGGTTTCTCTGAAGCATCGTGGAACAAAGAAACCCAAATGCTTACCGTTGAAAAGGCAAATGCCGAAAACGACATAATAAAGGTGCATAAAGCGGTTGCCAAAGTTGGTCACGACACCGATATAATGAAAGCCGACGATAAAATTTATAATAACCTTCCGGGGTGCTGTAAATATGACAGGCCAATGAAAATGAAAATGAAAATGAAAGAGAAATAAAGAAGAATAAAATTTATATCCTAAGAACTGCTCTTCTGTAAAAAGGGGCAGTTTTTTTTTGTTCTACAAGGATTGTTAAAAAGAACGATAACGCTTCAAATTGTGCCACTCATTCTGGTTTTGCTGTAAAAAATACGCTTGATTATCCTTTATTCGTGATAGCAAAAATAAATTAAGAGGAGAGGATGATATCATTTATAGAATTTGTCATCTATCCAATTTTTGGGGTTGTTGATATAATGTATTTAAGGATGCGTTGAAATTCATATTCATCACGGATAATATGATCATGAAAACGTTATTGCCATGCAAATTGAAATCCCAAACGATGGGCGTGGTTTGTTACCGCCGATTTGCACGAACGTAAAATGGTTGACAATGATCCCTGTTTTGGGGAAATATTTGCCATGGTTTGGTTTTTTGGTGGTGATGTTGGTGGCGTTGGTGGCGTTGGTGGCGTTGGTGATAGAGACGTTGCATGCAACGTCTCTACGTCCGAACCATTTGCAACGTCTGCAACCGAACCATAGGCAACGTCCCCATCCGAACCATAGGCAACGCCTGCACCCAAACCATTGGAATTATTAATGATAATAATTCCATGAATATGGTTGGGCATTACCACAAATGCATCCAATTCAATATTTTTTGAATGGTTTTTTATCTCGTACCACATGATATCAGCAATGATGTCAATACCCGATAAATTCATTTCACCAAAATAATGATGCCTGTTTTTGGTGCGAATGGTTACAAAATAGGCAGCATTCCACCTGTAATCCCAATTTTGTAAACGGGACGAGGGTATACGGTATTTATTTTGAAATTTATCTGTCATGGTTTAATATTTATTGTTTTGATATTAATATCTTATTTGAAAAATGAATGTTTAAAAATACATTTTTAGCTTAAAAACAAAACCATGTATTTATATAAATCAATGTATAATATAATGAAGAAGAATCTTAATCGAATGAGAAATCAAAAAAATTATATTTTCGACTTAATCGTTTAAAGATAAAAATACGATGTGATTATTGTTGCACGGTACACCCCCCACCATCAAAGGCCCATATTGTTTCTTAAGGTTTGCTCAAACTATGGGTTAATATTGACATCCTTACTATTTTTTTATAATTTAAATTGTATCCTTGCATAACGATATAAGAATTTAACTATGGAACAACCAATAATTAATAGGAGTTATCTTGATAAAGTAGCTTTAAAAACTTCAACCGGAAGTTATACATACCAACAACTGCTTGTTAAAATCGAACAGTTTTCAACGCTTTTCAAAGGTGAAAATTATTCAAAAGTTGCCATATATGCCGAAAACAGTGCCGATTGGGTTGCTGCTTGCTATGCTGCTTTTCAGAGTAATTGCATTGCTGTTCCAATCGATTTTCTGGCAGCCCCCGGTGAAGTTGCTTACATTGTTGATGATTGTAAGCCCGAGGCTATATTTATCAGCCGGGCAATGGTTGAAACGTATGAAAAAGTTAAAACGCAAACAAAACACCAACCCAGGGTTTTTGTATTTGAGGAATTAAACATTGATAAAAAACCAGAAAAACCAAGCAATTGGCAAGGTCCACAGGACAACGATACAACTGCCGTGATTATTTATACATCCGGGACAACCGGGAGCCCTAAAGGTGTAATGCTTTCGTTCACCAATATTCTCGAGAATGTTAAAGATGTTGTTAATGCGAAAATTTATGAACCACACCGCGAGGTGATGATTTTTTTGCCCCTGCACCATGTATTTCCCCTTGTAGGATCGATGATTGTCCCTTTATATGTAGGCTCAACAGTGGTAATGGCTGCATCAATGCAGTCGGCCGATTTGATGAAAACTTTCAGCGAAAATCATATTGGGGTTTTCCTGGGGGTACCCCGCTTATACGAGTTAATGTACCGTGGCATTAAAGCTAAAATTGATCAAAGTTTGGCAGCCCGCTTAATGTTAAAGCTGGTGCTTTCCACTGGAAACCGAAAACTGGGCAAAAAACTTTTCAAGAAGGTACACGACAACTTTGGAGGTCAACTGGACTACATGATTGCCGGGGGTGCTGCCTTAAATACTGAGGTTGGGAATTTCTTTCATGCATTAGGGTTTAACATTTTAGAAGGCTTTGGGATGACTGAAGCTGCCCCAATGATCACCTTCCCGCGTCCGGGCAAAGTTAAAATTGGCTCTACAGGCCAACCCCTAACCGGTTTACAGGTTGAAATTCGTGATGGCGAAATTGTGGCCAAAGGGCCAAGCATCATGAAAGGTTATTATAACCGCCCCGAAGAAACCGATGAAGTTGTTGTTGATGGCTGGTTGCATACCGGAGACCTGGGACGGATGGATGACGACGGGTTTTTGTATATCACAGGCCGTAAAAAAGAAATAATCGTGCTCCCAAACGGAAAAAACATCAACCCCGTTGAGTTGGAAATGAAACTGGATGGATATTCCCCGGCAATTAAAGAAGCCGGTGTGTTTATGCACAAAGAACAACTGCATGCCCTTATATACCCCGACCTGAACTTTATCGCAGAAAACGGGATCACTGATCTATATGATTATTTCAGGACAAACATCATTGCACCTTTCAATGCCGATGTGAGCTCATACAAACGAATCATGCAATTTACGCTGTTGAAATCAGAGCTGCCACGAACGCGCTTATCCAAGCTTCAGCGTTTCAAATTCCCCGATTTGTTAGAAGAAAAAGTTGAAACAAAAAAGGTTGAAAACAAAAAAACAACAGCTGAATTTAAAGCATTAAAAACCTTTATTGAAAGTCAGGTTGATGCCGATGTTCAACCGGAGCATCATTTGGTATTCGACCTCTCATTAGATTCTTTGGGAAAATTGGGCTTAATCGATTTCATTGAAAAATCATTTGGCGTTGAAGTCAGCGAAGAACAACTCGTTCAATTTTCATCTTTGCAGGAATTAGCCGATTACATCCAGCGTGAAAAAAAGTTTCATAACACCGAAGAAAACACTTCATGGTCGGGCGACATGAAAGATACAGTTGATGTTGAATTACCAAAACCTTCCATTTTTTTAAAACCAATTGTGCGTGCCATCCGTGCTTTTTTCTCATTGTTCTTCAAGTTTGAAGTAAAAGGGCTTGAGAATATACCCAATGGCCCATGTTTTATCACACCCAACCACGAAACCAAACTCGATGCTTTCCTGGTGCTTTCGTATTTAGATAAAAAGGTATTGAAAAACACCTATTCATACGCCAAAAAAGAACACGTTAACAGCAAGGCACGGGCATATTTGGCAAAACACAACAATGTAATTGTGATGGATCTGACAAACGATTTAAAATATTCCATCCATAAAATGGCCGAGGTTGTAAAACAAGGTAAAAAAGTGCTTATTTTTCCGGAAGGCACACGTTCGCAATCCGGCAAACTGGGAAGCTTCAAAATGACATACGCCTTGTTAAGTACAGAATTAAACGTTCCGATCCTGCCCGTTTCCATTTCGGGGGCGTACGAAGCCATGTCTTCGGGCGGAAAAAAAATAAAGCGGGGAAGCAAAATTAACGTTGAATTCTTACCGGTTATCCACCCCGAAAATCGCGATGCCCATGAATTGAATAAAATGGTAAAATCAGCGATACTAAAAGCAAGAGAATAATACCAGTTAACAATTGAAAAAACGTTCAATTGTGGGGTTAGATTTTATTTATTGAATCTATCATCTGTCCAATTTTTTGGGTTGTTGATAATATAGTTACGAATGCGTTGAAATTCATCTTCATCACGGATAATATGGTCGTGGAAACGTGATTGCCATGCAAATTGAAAACCCAAACGATTGGTATGGTTTGTTACCGCCGATTTGTATGAACGTAAAATGGTTGACAATGACCCCCGTTTGGGGGAAATATTTGCCATGGTTTGATTTTTTGTTGGTGGCGTTGGTGGCGTTGGTGGTAGAGACGTTGCATGCAACGTCTCTACGTCCGAACCATTTGCAACGTCTGCAACCGAACCATTGGCAACGTCCCCGTCCGAACCATTGGCAACGTCTGCAACCAAACCATTGGGTTTATTAATGATAATAATGCCATGAATATGGTTGGGCATTACCACAAATGCATCCAATTCAACATTTTTTGAATGGTTTTTTATCTCATACCACATGATATCTGCAATAATGCCAATACCCGATAAATTCATTTCACCATTGGAAATTTCACCAAAATAATGATCCCTGTTTTTAGTGCAAATGGTTACAAAATAGGCAGCATTCCACCGGTAATCCCAATTTTGTAAACGCGACGATGCGATACGGTATTTATTTTGAAATTTATCTGTCATGGTTTAAAAACGTTTAATTGCGGGGTGAAATTTTATTGTTCAAACGAAAACAACTAAACCCTTCGTTTCCGTTATAATAATACGAGGAGAAGATGTTAAATTCCCCCCCTTCTTTCTCCTATTTTGCCTTTTCCAGATCATTAACATCAAAGGTAAGCAAGGTTGAAAAATCAATCTTTAAGGTTCCGAGTTCTTCGTCTTCAATAAATTGATATCCTTTCACTTTACCCTTGGACTTCGATTTCGGTGAACCTTTCTTGTTTTGTTTTCTGAAGGCAATTAAAGCTGCGTGGTTCTCAGCGTCAAGTGCCACAAGCGTATCTAATTTTAAATGATGATAATATGAAAACTCATCTTTAATTGACCGTAGTATTGTCATATTCTATTATTTATATTGAATTACAAAGTTATACTATTTGCAATAATCATCAGACCCATATTTTCTGCTATTTTTGTCCATTGACTGTTTTCTCATGTCTAAAAATCTAACAATCTATTGTATTGAAGTTTGATTATACAAATATCGATTTACCGGTTATATCGCTGTTGCCTGAATTAAAAGAGCGGTTGCTTTCTGAAAACACCTTGCTGGTAAATGCGCCTCCCGGTGCCGGGAAAAGTACCATTATACCGTTGGTTTTGTTGGGCGAAAGTTGGCTGGGCACCCAGAAAATCATCATGCTTGAACCCAGGCGAATAGCTGCCCGGACGATTGCCGGGCGTATGGCATCACTGCTTGACGAGAAAGTTGGTGAAACCGTTGGATACCGCATCCGTTTTGATAACCGGGTAAGTGAAACGACCCAAATAGAAGTTGTTACCGAAGGCATTTTAACACGCATGCTTCATTCCGACAATGCCCTTGAAGGTGTTGGCATGGTCATTTTTGATGAATTTCACGAACGTAGCATTTTTGCCGATGTGGCACTGGCTTTAAGTCGTGAGTCGCAGCAGGTACTGCGTCCCGATTTACGCCTTGTCATCATGTCGGCTACGTTGAACCTACCCCAATTGTCGGAATTGCTTCAATGCAATGTGGTTGAGTGCGAAGGCCGGCAGTTCCCGGTAGAAATTGAATATACCGGTGAAAATGATGTTTTTATGATTGCGGAGCTAACTGCCCAAACCGTACTAAAAGCCTTGAAAGAAACCCAAGGCGACATACTGGTTTTTTTGCCGGGCGAAGGCGAAATACGCAAATGTGAAAAACTATTGGATACCGGTTACGACGACTACCAGTTGCACCCACTCTATGGCCGGCTGCCCCAAAACAAGCAGCGCGCTGCAATATTGCCCGATGCAAACGGTATGCGCAAAGTAATTTTAGCAACATCAATTGCCGAAACCAGCTTAACCATTGAAGGGGTAAGCGTCGTAGTTGATTGTGGCTTTGGCCGCACATTGCGCTTCGACCCGCGCTCGGGATTGTCAAGGCTTGAAACCATTCAAATTTCGAAAGATTCGGCAGACCAACGTGCAGGCCGTGCAGGAAGGCTGGGGCCCGGAAAATGCTACCGGATGTGGAGCAAGGCAACACATGAACAGTTAGCAGAGCACCGGATCCCCGAAATATTGGATGCCGACCTGACCCATTTAGCACTCGACTTAGCACAATGGGGGGTGGCCGACCCATTGCAACTTACTTGGCTGACACCCCCGCCAAACGGGGCTTTTGCACAAGCCGTTGAATTATTATCACAGCTGGGGGCAATCGAAAATGGAATCATCACGCAACATGGTAAAACAATCCATAAACTACCTTGCCATCCGCGTATTGCCCACATGTTATTGCTGGCCAAAGGTAATGAAGAACTGGTCCTGGCCTGTGATTTGGCTGCCGTTTTAGAAGAACGCGACCCATTGCCCAAAGAAACCGGGATTGACATAAATTTGCGGATCGAAGCTTTGCGTTCGCAACGAAGCCAACATCGCTTAGGAAAGAAATTCCGACAAATTGAAAAGGTTTCTGAATCATACCGGACAATGATGAAATGTTCAGTGAGCAATACCCCTGTTGACCCTTATCAAACCGGCTTGTTATTGGTTTATGCTTACCCCGAAAGAATAGCCCATGCACGCCCCGGCAATAATGCACAATTTCAATTATCAAACGGAAGCATTGCCATGGCCGCACACCACGATGATTTGGCACATGAACCCTGGTTGGCAGTGGCACACCTGAATGCACGCGACGGGATGGGTAAAATATTTTTAGCCTCGCCACTTGACCCAACTGACCTGGCCCCACTTGTTACCCAACAAAAAGTAATTACCTGGGACACCCGCAAAGGCGGACTGGTTGCCGTATCGGAAACCCGCATTGGCACCATTGTGCTACAATCGAAAACCCTTCCCGCCCCCAACGAAGAACACAAAGTACAAGCAATTTGCAATGCCATCCAAAAAGAGGGCGAACGCCTGTTGTCTTTCGACAAAGAGGTTGAACAATGGCAAAACAGGGTGATGAGCTTACGAAAATGGCGACCTAAAGAAAACTGGCCTAATGTGTCAACAGCAGCTTTAATTGCCACGAACCACGAATGGCTTTCACCTTATTTAAACAACGTCAGGAAAAATGAAGATTTGAAACGGATCAACCTGAAAGAGGTATTGCATTTTCACCTGACAATGGAACAACAAGAAAAGCTCAACACCCTCGCCCCCGAGCGAATTAAAGTACCAAGTGGTTCAAATATAAAAATAGAATACAGGGCAAACGGTGAAATGCCCATATTAGCTGTTCGCCTCCAGGAAGTATTTGGCATGGCAGATACACCTACCATCAATGCCGGAAAAACAAAACTGGTAATGCATTTGCTTTCCCCCGGGTTTAAGCCGGTACAAATCACCTCCGATTTAAGAAGCTTTTGGGACAGTACCTATTTCGAGGTCAGGAAAGAGTTGAAACGACGTTACCCCAAACATGCCTGGCCCGATGACCCCTGGAACGAAACAGCCATCAGGGGTGTGAAACGTAAAAATAAATATTGAGTAGATAAATGTGAGTACAAAGATTTGGACCGGAGTATGATGAAGGCTAAATTAAACTTATCCTGACTTTCTTCTTTTTTAGCTTTTGATTATTGATTTTCGGCACCACCTGGCCTGCAATATCGGCACGCACACCAACGTAAGAACAATTCTGGCTCAGCTCAATAACACCTACCTGCTCTTTACCCAGTTTCCCTACTTTAAACAACAACCCGGCAATATCACCTTTCGAAATCTTATCTCGTCGTCCTCCGGTAATATATAACGTTTGCCATTTTTCAGCAGGTCCTGCTTTTGAGGCTTCAAGGTTTGCAACCTCTGTTTTTGGCGGTGCTATTTGTTGAATATAATCCGGCTCCTCTTCATTCTTCCACTGTAATATATACGCAACCCCCTCGCTATTCATTCGCGCTGTTCTCCCGTTACGGTGGGTAAATTCTTTTTTGTGAAGTGGCAGGTGATAATGCAAAATAAATTTTATTTCGGGAATATCTAATCCCCGAGCTGCCAAATCGGTTGCCACCAATAACTGGTGCGATCCATTCCGGAACTTGATGAGTGAACGCTCACGGTCAATCTGCTCCATCCCTCCATGAAAACATCCATGTTCAATTTTATTTTCGGCTAAATGCTGACTAACACGCTCCAACGCATCCTTAAAACTACAGAAAATAATGCCGGGCTGCGGACCAATAAAGCGAAGCGCTTTTGTAAGTGTGTCCAGCTTGTCTTTTTCGGGTGAAACAATGGTTTGGATCTTTAACTGACTATTTTTAGATTTATTGTAATCCAACAGCTTTGGCCGGTCTAGTCTTACAAAATCAGGAATCTTGACATCGCTAGTTGCCGAAGTTAAGATACGCTGTTTCACACTGGGAAGGGCTTCAACAATTTCTGTCATTTCCTTTTCAAAGCCAATTTCCAGCGACTTATCAAATTCATCAAGCACCAACGTGTTGATATGCTCCAACGAGAAATTATCACGTCGCAACCGATCGGCAATACGTCCCGGGGTACCAATCAACACTGCCGGACGATGCTGTAAATCAATTTTATCGAGTGTCCCCGACCGACCACCGTAAACGGCATTAACTTTAAATCCTGCCCCCATTTTTCGGACCACCTGTTCAATTTGAATGGCCAATTCACGAGATGGGACCAAGATTAACAACTGAATTTCACCGCATTTTGGATCGAGTTTATCAATTAAAGGCAATAAAAAAGCCAATGTTTTTCCGGTCCCTGTTGGAGATAAAATAATTACATCTGAATTCGTATGGATCAAACTTCCCGCTTCTTCCTGCATTGGGTTAAGTGTGGTAATTCCAAATTTATCAAGAATATCTTGTTGATTTTTATTTCTTTTCGACATGCGACAAATGTAAATATAATTTAATGAGTATTGCTTAACGGGGATGTTTGTTGCGCACAATAAATGTTCAGCAAGACAAAAGTTATTTTATGTGTTTTTAGCCACAGGTTAATTATTGATATGCTTTTGACACCTAATAACTTTTTGAGGTTCGTATTTGACACTTCGCTGTTCGAAGAGTTTGAATGCTACGCCTGTTTGACGCTTCGCGTTTGATGGCAATGCCATTTGACGTTTCACTGTTTGAAATGTTTGAGGGATTCGCTCGTTTGAAGGTTCTGAAAGTAAGAACTGAGCGTTCAAACATTTGCGAAGCAAATATCAAACATGAGCAAAGCGAATATCGACACAATACTATTTAGAACGAAAATAAACTACTACTACCACTACTACTCTCTTTTTCTAATAGTTACAAGGCATTTTTAATACAGAATCATGAAACATATGATTTTTTAATTTGCAAAACCATTTGCATGTTACATTAATGATTTATATCATTGTTGTAACATTTTCTTAAATGGTAAAATGCCGGCAGAAAATTAAAGACTTAAAAATGTAATGGGGTTAAGTCTTAATTCATTTGCAAATTAGCTTTAAAGTAAAAAACAAATTCTTTTGGCACCCAAACGCCAAAAGCAATCAGGGGATATTTAAGGGGGGAGTAAAAAAAGTTACTGAAAGTTTCAGTGGCTGTTGTAGTGTTGATTTTTTACGCGACCATTAGGTTGACGTGCTAAGATAATATTGAATTTGTAAATAAAGGTGTGTATTTGCACTTCTTTTAATAACATATTCTTACATGAAAACATCATTTGTTTATTTTCTTATATTTCTAACTATTTATGGGTGTCATCCTAACCCTGGAAACCCCGTTTTTAAAGATTTTAAAAAAACCGAAACTCTAAATTCAACAACGCTTACAGCCGACAGCAGTGTTTTTATCAATCCAGAACAGCTTCTAATTAACGACTCAATCCTATATGTTGTTGATCCTGGTTTCGACAAGTTCGTTGTGGCTTATGATTTAAAAAACAAAAAGGTAGTTAATAGGATCTTTTCAAAAGGCAGGGGCGATGGTGAATTTTCAGATGTACTGTTGTTCAACGATTATGATTCATCAAGAGTTCGTTTGTTCGATCATCAAACGCAAACGATTTATGAGTATAGCTGGAATTCCATTTTAGAAGGAAATTATCAAAAAAAATCACGGTTATTATTGAATGGCTGCCTGGCTTTTGAAACAATTAAAGTGAGTGATAGCTTGATATTTTTTACGGGAATCGACTTAAAAAACAACTGCCAATATTTCTCATACAATGTAAACAGCAACAAAACAGAATGCATTTATGAATATCCCGACTATATCTTTCTCGAAGGAATGAAAAACACCGAAAAAGGTATGGCAATGCAAGCCGGCATGGTTTCATCGCCCGATAAAAAACACATTCTGGCTTATTACAGCAAATGTGGGGTGCTCGACTTATTTAATTTATCTGACAACGGTGAAATCAAGTCGGTTGCTTCAAAAATTTACTTCGATAAAGTAGAATTCACACCCGCCAGTGACGAAAATATGACATCGGCAGCCGTTTCACGTAAGTCAAAACTTGGTTTTATTGCGGCATACAGCAGTAAACGCTTTGTTTATGTACTATATTCAAACAAAACAGTAGAAGAATTAACAACTTCTACAAAGTCAGGAAGTCACATACTTTGTTACAACTGGAACGGCACACCTATTAATCATTATAAACTAGACACCCCCATTCAATCGTTTTGTTTGCAGGATAATGTGATGTACGGTATTAGCATAAATGAAGAAACTTATCTTTCAGAAATTGTAAAATTTGATCTTTAATATAGCCTTTCATGAAAACAATGATTTGCATATTCCTTTTTACTTTGTTCGCAGGCAACGGGCAACAAGATGAAAAAACAGAAGAATTATTCAATACCCGTTTTAAAGGCGTTGTCCATTCTATGGAACCGGCAACTTCGGTTGAAGGCCTCCCGATAAAAGTTATCGAGGTTTATAAAGATAAAAAAATGTACCTGACCTTAATGTGGAGCTTGAATGCAATAGAAGGATTATTTGATCATTTAGAATGTGGAGATTCAATTTTTATTGAACATGAAACAAAAGACGTAATGATTAAAAAAAATAAAGAAAACCATGAAGGTGATCGGGTTATATTTTTTGATAACAATTAAAATCAAACACATTAGCAACATGAGAGTAACTTTTTTATTCCTTTTTATTGGGTTCTTCAGTCTTGTTTCTTGCAACAGGAACAATGGATATTTTTGTCACAACCGATCTAACAGAATACAAGCAAATCCCCTGTAAAAGTGAAAACTTTTTTGGCACACCGGGTTATATAGCCACGGGACAGGATATGAATGAGCAAATACGGTCTGTAGCTGAAAATTGCACCTATGGTGATATTATTTGGGAATGAAGCAAATGTGGGAAGACACTTACCAGAATGGCATAGATGAGTGTGTAGCTTATTGTTATATCTAATACAAATCAGTCAAAGATGAAAATATTAATAATTGCAATACTTATTCTAACACCTCAAATCCGCAGCTAAATAATTTTGTTTGAAAAATAATCATTTTTAGGTTTGAATGGGGGATTTCTTGTCTATTAATTGATATTTTCTTCAATTATTTAGCCAAAATACCTGTACATTTTTTAATTTTCTTCAAACCCAACCACTT
>JASMTI010000202.1:0-24356 GCA_041694375.1 Bacteroidales bacterium
TTTTATTTTACAGTAAAGGGGGAGAAATGGGGATAAAAGGTTCACTTATGGGTATAGGAAAAGGTATTCTGTGTAATTAACAGGTTGAACCAATAAGCCTCTTTTTCGTTTCAATAACAAAACAAAATGATTATGAGTAAAATTACAGATCTAAACGGAACATTTACATTGAACAATGGATATGAAATGCCTTATTTAGGGTTGGGCACATTTCAGGCAAGCGATGGCGAAGAAGTGAAAAACTCGGTGAAGTATGCTATTGATGCTGGGTATAAGCTGATTGATACGGCCTCGTTTTATGGTAACGAGCGTGGTGTGGGCGAGGCCATAAAAGAATCGGGTGTGGCCCGCGACGATGTTTTTGTTACCACAAAAGTATGGAACGACGACCAGGGCTTTGAGCAGGCACTGAAAGCTTATGATACAAGTCTTGATAAGTTGGGGATGGACTATGTTGACCTGTTGTTGATCCACTGGCCCATTACCGGGAAGTTTAAAGATACCTGGCGTGCTTTTGAGAAAATTTATAACGAAGGCCGGGTGAAAGCCATAGGCATAAGTAACTTTCTTGAGGTGCACCTCGACCAGCTTTTGCCCGATATAAAAGTAATGCCCATGGTAAACCAAATGGAGTTTCACCCTTACCTTATCCAGCAATCGTTGCTCGACAGGTGTGCCAAACACAACATTGTTTACCAGGCCTGGAGCCCCATTATGCAGGGCAAAGTATTTGAAATTGATGTGCTAAAAGAAATTGGTAAAAAGTACGGTAAAAATGAAGTGCAGGTGGTGTTGCGCTGGGACTTACAGCGTGGTGTGGCCACCATCCCAAAATCGGTAAACAAGAAGCGCATTGAACAAAATGCCGACATTTTTGACTTTGAACTTTCCGGTGAAGACATGGCTGCCATTAATGCCCTCGACCATAACCACCGGTTAGGCTTTGACCCGATGTTGGTGTGATTTAAAAATAACATAACAAACAATGTTTGAGCTGTTCAGATAGTGGTTAAAGCTATTTGAACAGCTTTTTTTGTTATAAAACATGATTTTATTAGCTTAATTTTTAACGAGAAAATAAATACTGAAAAAAAAATATAAATGAAAGAGGGAATAAATAAACACATATTAATACTCATTTGTTATGAAAGTATGTGATAAAACCCTTTGCTTATGAAACCGATAAATTATTTAATTATAACATTTTTGTTTTTTGTCTTATCCTTTTCAGCTTTTGCACAGCAAGAGCAAAAAACACGCAAGGAAATCAGGCTTGAGAAGAAGGAGCGCATTCAAAGCCATGTTGATTCAATGATTACGGATAAGGATTACGTTTTTATGGCCCGTAGTGCCCACCCTATGAGTATGCCGGTGGTCAACCTCACTTCTGAATACGATGTGAAGGTTAAAGGTGATTCGGTATTTGTGCATTTACCATACTATGGCCGGGCATACCAGGCCGATTATATGAGAACTGATGGGGGCATTAAGCTGGAGGCTTTGTACGAAGAGTATTCTGCTAAAAAAGATGACGACGGCTATGATATTAGATTCAAGGCCGAAGGTGATTCTGACACATACACTTTTAACCTGTCTGTTTCTGAGTCGGGATATGCATCACTGCATGTGTCATCCTACAACCGGCAAACCATAACATTTAACGGGATCCTTAAAGGTTTAGGTTTATAGTACTAATTTTGTCTGTTCTCTCATGTCTAAAATCTAAAAATCGGAGATAATAAAAAAGGCTTCCGATTATTATTCGGAAGCCTTTTTTATATTTTCTAATAACAGATGCTAGTTTTGCTCGTTTGCCGGGGCAATCGATACATACGATCTGTTTTTTTGTTTCTTACGGAATACAACTTCACCGTCAATCAAAGCAAATAAAGTATGATCTTTACCCATACCAACATTGTTGCCCGGGTGATGTTGCGTACCACGCTGGCGAACGATAATGTTTCCTGCTTTTACAGTTTGTCCGCCCCAAATTTTTACGCCTAATCGTTTACTTTCCGATTCGCGACCGTTCTTCGAACTACCTACACCTTTCTTATGAGCCATGGTATTTAATTTTTTTTGTTATCCTACTATTTCTTCTATTTGAATCTGAGTTAAATACTGACGGTGGCCGTTTTTAACTTTGTAACCTTTACGGCGTTTTTTCTTAAAAACAACTACTTTGTCACCTTTCATGTGTTCAACAACTTTGGCTGTAACTTTTGCACCTTTTACAACAGGGGTACCAACTTTTACCTTGCCATCATTGTCAACCAGTAAAACCCTTTCAATGTCGAAGGTTTCCCCCTCGGCTGTTTCAACGCGGTTTACGTACAATTTTTTGTCTTTTTCAACTTTGTACTGTGTGCCGCCAAAATCAATAATTGCGTACATTTTTATTGAATATTACGTTATTTTCGGAAGGCGGGGAAAATGTATCTCCCTCTTTTTGGGCCAACTCGAAATCATTTCGGACTGCAAAAGTATATAATTTTGAATGATTGCCAAATAATTAAACCTAAAAATGTTGCATTTTATGCCTGATATCTGGTTCCTGAAAAATCATAATTATGGGAAAATAAATTACTCAAAGCAAAAACAATTTCTATCTTTGTTTGACTTGCAAAAACCTTTTTTATGCAGAAAATAAAAATGAACGTACTTGGCCTTTCGGTCAGTCAGACCCAAACTGGTGCTTACGCGCTGGTTTTAACTGAAGAAAACGGCGACAGGCGAATTCCAATAATAATTGGTCCGGTTGAGGCTCAATCAATAGCGATCCAGCTTGAAGGTTTGCACCCGCCACGGCCTTTAACACACGATTTATTTAAAAATATTGCACAAGCTTTTAATATTGAGCTTGTTGAGATAGTGATTTACAAACTTGAAGAGGGGATTTTTTACTCAGAGTTGATATGTGAGCAAAACGGCAACCGCATTGCTGTTGATTCCCGCACATCTGATGCCGTGGCATTGGCACTGCGTTTTAAATGCCCGATTTATACATCTGATGAAATTTTGAGTAAGGCCGGTATTGTTGTTGAAGTTTCTGACCATGTTGACGATGAGGATGCTTTTCCACCTGAGCCGGGAGATGAAAGCGGATTTGAAGTGCAGACCCTCGAAGAACTTGAAAAGATGCTGCAACAAGCCGTCCAGGAAGAAAATTATGAGCTGGCATCGGAGTTGCGCGACGAAATTATGAAGCGTAAGGAAAAAGGGAACTAACCAATACAAAATACAATAAAATGAAGCGATATTTTATGGCAGTGCTTTTATTGGGCATTGCTCTTTTTTTTGGCATCCGGGGGCAGGCACAGCCGTTAACCGATTCGTTGAAGCAAGTAGCTGATTCTGTACAAAACACGGGCACATCAAATATTTTAATCGATAATTCCGATTCCGGCAGCTTTTCTTTTTTGGATTTTATGCGGGGGATACTTGGCATTTTTGTCTTGTTGTTTCTTGGATGGATTTTTAGTGTTAACCGTAAAAGTTTTCCATGGAAAACTGTACTGGTGGGCATTATTCTTCAGGTTTCGCTGGCTGTTGGAATTCTAAATGTGCCTTTTATCCAGTGGGTTTTCGAGTTTTTTGGGAAAATATTTGTCGTAATCCTCGATTTTACCGAGGCTGGCACCAACTTCTTGTTTGAAGGTTTTCTCGATGTTGACCGGTTTGGATATATTTTTGCTTTTCAGGTGCTCCCTACCATCATATTTTTCTCAGCTTTGACCAGTGTGCTGTTTTATTTTGGGGTCATTCAGGTTGTTGTAAAAGGGCTTGCTTACGTTTTTTCAAAGTTGATGGGACTTTCTGGTGCCGAGGCGCTCTCGGTTGCCGGTAATATTTTTCTTGGGCAAACTGAATCGCCGCTGATGATCAAAGGCTATTTATCGTCGATGTCTAATTCTGAAATGCTGTTGGTCATGACTGGCGGTATGGCCACCTTGGCCGGTGGGGTATTGGCAGCCTATATTGCCATGCTTGGGGGCGATGATGCTGTGATGCGGCTTGAATTTGCCAAGCACTTGCTCACGGCCTCTGTAATGGCGGCACCCGGTGCTATTATTTTTTCTAAAATTTTGTTTCCGCCTGTTGGCGAAGTGAATAAAACGGTAACCGTAAGCCGCAACAAATTTGGCGACAACCCGCTTGATGCGCTTACCGATGGTACATCGCAAGGAATCAAACTTGCCGTTAACGTGGCCGGTATGTTGCTTACTTTTATAGCGCTTATTGCCATGTTTAATTTTATATTGGGTAAAATAGGCAACATTGGCGATTTGAATGAATCGATTGCACAAATGAGCAATGGCCGTTACGATAATCTTTCGTTGCAGTTTATCCTGGGATACTTGTTTTCTCCTGTTATGTGGCTAATTGGGGTGCCATGGAACGACATTACCCTGGTTGGCCGTTTGCTGGGCGAAAAGCTGATAATGACCGAATTTATAGGTTATGTAAGTTTATCTGAAATGAAAGCTGCCGGCGTGTTTTCCGACCCCAAATCAATTATTATGGGGACTTATATTTTATGCGGATTTGCTAATTTTGCTTCAATCGGTATCCAAATTGGCGGAATTGGCTCCCTTGTCCCCGAAAAACGTACTTTGCTCTCGAAACTGGGCTTCAGGGCACTCTGGGCAGGAACACTGGCTTCATTGCTTTCGGCAACAATTATTGGAATGATTATGGGATAGGGGAGTCGTTGTTTGTGCGTATTTTAAGTTTTCATTATTAAACATCATAATATATGGTAAGATTGCATGTGGAATTAATCGGATCGTATTAATATTTGTTCCTGTTGTGCTTTAAATTTGTGTGCTGAATAAATATAAGAAAATGATTTTCTGATATGAATAATGCTGTTTCACGAACCAAATTTGTTTGTTATATCCTTTTTATTTTGCTGTTTTTAAATGCTTGCCATGAACAACAACAAAACAAAGTTGGTATTCTTCTGCATGAGATGGAAGGGCGCTGGTTTAATGATATCGAATATTTAAAACAACATGCTGCCGATATGGGGGTAGAACTGGTGATTAAAACGGCAGGGGGCGATGAAAATAAACAGTTGCAGCAAGCCCGCGAGCTGGTTGATGAAAATGTTGGGGTAATGCTTGTAGTTGCCGTTAATCAGAACACAGCGGCGGGGATCGTGCGTATCGCACATAATGCAAACATTCAGGTTGTTGGTTACGACCGCTTAATTATGAATTCAGAGCTTGACTACTATATCTCTTATGAATATGAAGAAATTGGAAGGATGTTGGCAGAATATGCACACAATAAAGTGCCGAAAGGTAATTATGTGATGCTTTGGGGTGGTGCAGCCGATAATAATGCTCGGCTTATGAGTGAAGGGCAAAATAAATATCTACAGGAATTTGAAGAGCGGGGCGATGTAAATGTTATCTATCGTACTTATATTGATGGGTGGCTTGAAAGGAATGCCCGTTTCCAATTACAAAAAGTTATTGATTATTCTGATAAGAATATTGATGTTGTTTTGGCCAGTAACGATAATATTGCGCTTGAAGCCCTGCGCGTTATTGAAGATAACAATCTCCCGCGTCCTCAGGTGATTACCGGTCAGGATGCAATTGTTGAAGCTTGCCGGTCAATTCTCAATAACGGACAAACCATGACAGTTTACAAATCAATGTCTGATATGGCAAGGCAAGGTATACAGCTTGCGGTTGATATCATTAACAACAATGATATTGATTATGTGAATGGTAAAACCTACAACAGGCGTATTGATGTCCCTACCTTGTATATGCCCCCTCAAATTATCGATAAGGATAACCTGATAAGTATATTGGTTGAAAAAGACCATACCTATTCATTGGATGAATTAAAAGAATAACGGCACATTATATTTACAATTTCTATGTGTGCCTAAATTAGTTATGCCAAATATCACTTCTCTTTTGTTTGTCTTTTCCTAATTTTGAAACGGATGCAGTATAATGATCGCAAATCGAACTAAAATAGGATGAGATATGTATGGAAAAATGCAAGAAGACCTTCAAAAGGCAGTAGAAGAGCTTAAACAAAAAGGTTTATACAAGGTTGAACGTGTGATTACTTCATCTCAGGATGCAAATATTCAGGTTGAAGGAACTAAAAATGTTATTAATTTTTGTGCCAACAACTACCTCGGGCTTGCCAATAACCGCAAAGTAGTTGAAGCTGCTCAACAAACAATGGATGATTGGGGGTTTGGGCTTTCAAGTGTTCGTTTTATTTGTGGCACCCAGCAAATCCATAAACAACTTGAGCAGGTGGTATCTGATTTTCTTGGCACAGAAGATACCATTTTATATTGTGCGGCTTTTGATGCCAACGGTGGGGTTTTTGAACCTTTGCTTGACGCTGAAAGTGCTGTGATATCCGATGAATTGAACCATGCTTCCATTATCGATGGCGTGCGCTTGTGTAAAGCGCAGCGGTATCGTTTTAAGCATTCCGATATGAATGATCTTGAGCGTTGTTTAAATGAATCGGCTGGTGCAAAGTACCGTTTAATTGTAACCGATGGCGTTTTCTCTATGGATGGCGACATTGCAAAGTTGAATGAGATTTGCGATTTGGCTGAAAAGCACGATGCACTGGTAATGGTTGATGATAGCCATGCTACCGGCTATATTGGGGCAAACGGAAAAGGAACTCACGAACATTGCGGTGTGATGGGCCGGGTTGATATTATTACTTCAACGCTGGGTAAAGCCCTTGGTGGAGGTAATGGGGGCTTTACTTCTGGCCGCCGCGAAATTATTGAAATGTTGCGACAGCGCTCCCGCCCATATTTGTTTTCAAACACCCTTGCACCTGCTACCGTTGGGGCAAGCCTCAAAGTTTTTGAGATGTTGAACGAATCATCGCACCTGCGTGATAAAACTATGGATAATGCACGTTTGTTCCGTTCGAAGATGGAACAGGCCGGGTTCGACCTGGTTAAGGGAAATACGGCAATTGTTCCGGTGATGATTTACGATGAGCCGCTGGCTGTAAAATTTGCCGACCGTTTACTCGATGAAGGTATTTATGTGATCGGCTTTGTTTTTCCGGTTGTGCCCCGTGGAAAAGCACGTATCAGGGTGCAATTGTCGGCAGCCCATTCCGAAAATGATATTGAAAAAGCGGTTGATGCGTTTACACGGGTAGGAAAAGAATTAGAAATAGTTTAATCTTATATCTAAAACTTAACGATATGCTGTTGATAATTGAGGGGCAAAAAAAATCAGCACTCAAAATTGGTGCTGATTTTTTTTAAATTCTTAATTCTGTAAGTGTTGTTGGAGTTTCGTTTGCAATTGCTTATCGTTTTGCAATGATGCCATAATTTCCTGATAACGGGCAACAGTCAACTCACTGTCAGTGATTGATTTTTGTAACTTTTTATTGGTTTTTGTGTCAATTTCTTTTAATTGTCCGTTAATAGCCTGAACCTTTTTAAGTTCAGCATCATTAACCTCTATGTCTTGCTCATTGCTTTGCTGAGATTTCATTATGGTATTGAAACGTTGCACGTCAAGACCTTCGTCTTGTACTACTTTAACCATTTTTTGCTGGCTTTCCTGTGATATGGTCTGCACTTTTTTGTATGCTTCTGCAAAATTGGCTAACTCTGCATCCGATACATCTTTTGAACTTGTTTGTGCAATTAACGATACGCTACTTAATAAAATAATTGATAATAAAATTGTCATTTTCTGCATAATATTCTGCTTTTTTGCATTCGTATTTATTTCAAAGGAATGAAATGTAATGTGGAATATTAAAGATATTGTATTAAAATATCTTAAAAATTAAAATATTAAAAAAATAGAATATGGTGCGTTTTAATTATTTGCCCCTGTTGGTGGTTTTGGTAATCCTGTTCACGGGGTGTACTGAGGATGTTGAGCCGCAGGCAACACTTGACGAACAAATCGGGCAGATGTTGCTTGTTGGGTTTCGTGGGACAGAACTTACCGAAGATAACCCGATAATTGATGATTTAGGGCAATACAACCTGGGCGGTGTAATCCTTTATGAAAAAGATGGCCCCACGCAATCAAGGCCACGAAATGTCGAATCGCCGGGGCAGCTTAGTCAATTGGTTGCCGACCTGAAATCTTGTAGCCGCGAGCCGCTTTTTGTAGCTATTGACGAAGAAGGTGGTGTTGTAACCCGCCTCAAAGAACAGTATGGCTTCACGGGTACGGTAACTGCCCAATACCTGGGCGAAACCAATAACGAAGATACAACCCGGTTTTATGCCGGCCGTATTGCCCAAAAGCTTTCTGAAATGGGGATAAATATGAATTTTGCCCCGGTGGTTGATGTAAATGTAAATCCTGAAAGTCCTGCAATTGGGAATTTAGGGCGAAGTTTTTCGGCAAATCCCGATACCGTCGCTTTTCATGCCGGCTTGTTTATCGATGAGCTCCGGCAGAAAAACATTTTTGGTTGCTGCAAGCATTTTCCCGGCCATGGTAGTGCTACTGCCGATTCGCACCTCGGAATAACCGATGTGACAGGCACCTGGAGCGATATTGAGCTGGAACCTTACAGGCAACTCATTGAAAGTGACGATTGCAAAATGATTATGAGTGCCCACGTGTTCAACCGGAACCTCGATAGTGAATACCCTGCAACGTTATCCAAAAAAATCCTTCATGATTTGTTGCGCGAAGAAATGGGTTTTAATGGTATCATCGTTTCCGATGCCATGGAAATGAAAGCCATAACCGAACATTTTGGACTTGAAGAGGCCATTGAAAAGTCCATCAACGCCGGCTGCGACATCTTGGTTTTCTCTAATAACATCGATGCGTTTAACCCCGATATTGTTGCCAATGTCGTGGATATTATTCATGATTTGGTTGATGAAGGAAAAATAAGCGAAAGCCGCATCCGCGAATCATACGAACGGATAATGAATGTTAAAGAGGGCTTGTAGTTTAACCTCATTCATCATTTAAAAGATTTTTCTTGGGCAACCTCACTTTCAGGTTCGATTTTTTGACCAATACATAAGTAACCCCAAGGGCAATAATCATGGCAGCAAGGCTCAACATCTCGTTTACCTCGTATTTATTGAAATCCCAAATAATTACTTTGCGTGAAAGTGCAATAATGGCCACCAATATAACCAGTTCAACATGTACTACATCTTCTTTTAAGTATAGTTTTACGGTTTCGAGTAACTCAATGCCAATTAGTAAAACTAAAAAAGTGCTAAAAAAATCGATAAGCGAATCAGCATCAACTACAAGGTAAGGTTTCTCAAGAATACGCGATCCAATTTCAAAAATAACATCAATAAATGCCAGTATCAGAATAAACGACATGAGCAATATAATGCCGTAAATCAGGAATTTTTCGATGTATGCTATAACTTTTTTCATGCCTTCGAGTTTATTTTTCGTTGTAAAACTATAAAACAAATAACATGAAACTTATGTTGTTTGTTTCCTTTTCAGTTCAAATAGAACCAAAAATCCGGATTTTAATTCAAATCGTCCGTTATTTTACATCACCCGCTTTTCCGGCAAAAACTTCCAATACCGGCGGGGCATGTGGTTTTTCTGGCATTTCAGATTCAGCCGTTCTTTTATGGTAATATTCTCACAATAGTTTGCCCACAACCGTTGGTATACCTCTTCGCCCTCCTCCAGCATATCGGCCCGCACCTTGCTGTCGGTCACATTAAAAGCCTTGTTGTTAAGTGCCACCTCTTCAACACTTTTCAGGTTGTAATAAAACCCGTAATCGCGCTTCATATCGTACAAAAGCCAACATTGGTCGGCAAAGCGGTCTTTAAAATGTTTTAGTGTCATGGGCAGTACATCGTACCGTGGCCTGATGCCCGAAAAATAAATCCCATCCCTTGTCAGTTGAAAACGCACGAACTCAATCATCCGCATGGCTTCCTGCGTAACCCGCCGCGATGCCTTACGGATGGCCAAAACCTGCTCGTCGCCATAATTTCCTTCAACCGTAATGGGCGATGCAAACGATAGCCGGGCAAAATGCAGCAGCCGCATCTCAATCCCCTTTTCGCCCGACAAGAAAGCCAAAAACGGCAACTGGTTCAGCTCGCGGCTCAACTTCCGTTGCCATCCTTTCCATACGCGGTGGGCATGTTGTTTATGGGTATGCACCGTAACCTTTTCGCTGAACATCGTCCCCTGAAACATTTCCTCCGTACAAATATCTTCGGGTTCAATTGTGTGCGCGTAACATTCAAAAACCACGCTCAAAAACCCCTCAAAACTACCATCGTATAACAATATCATCACAACTATTTTAATTTATCTTATTTGGCGGGCTTATCGGCCTGCGGCTTCAAGCTGTCTTGCCGGGCCCGTGTTTCGCACACCCGGCAGGTAGCTCCCCCCGGTCGCTCCTGCCGGGCAGCTCAACATTGGGCCCGTCATCAACAGGCTTTCCGCCTCCGTCCGGCCCGGCGGGCTGCGTCAAACTCAATGTGTCAAAAACTTTTCACGGTTGACTTGCAGTAACGCTTGCGGGGTGTTGCTAAAATCAAACAACGTTAGCTGCGTATCTTCAATTTTTGTCCGTTTCATTTGGTCGGCCAGCAGTAGCTGCCGTTTTAGTTTCTCGGGGGTGATGTCGTATATGGCCGGGGGCAGTTCATTGTTGGTTATAAAATACTGGGCCCGTTTCATCACCACGCCAATTTTTTTCAGATGCCCGCTGCTAAGCTTTCTGAATCGGCGGGCTTGTATAATACGTTGTGCCGATTGCACCCCGATGCCGGGTACGCGGAGAATCATTTCGTAATCGGCTTTGTTGATATCAACCGGGTACAAGTGGTAATTGCGGAGGGCATACGCCAGCTTGGGGTCAATATCGAGGTCGAGGAACGGGTGCGCGTCCGACACAATTTCATCTGCCCTGAAACGGTAAAAACGCATCAGCCAGTCGCTTTGGTACAGGCGGTTTTCGCGCACAAGGGGCGGTGTTTTTGTCGCGGGCAGGCGGCTGTCGTACCCGTTAACCGGCAGGTAGCCCGAGTAATATACACGTTTTAGCTTTTGTTGGTGGTACAGGTTGGTGGCCAGCGATAATATTTGCTGGTCGCTTTCGGGTGTTGCCCCCACAATGAGCTGTGTGCTTTGCCCGGCCGGGACAAACGACGGTGCTTTGCGGTATTTCCGGCGTTCTTCCTTACTTTCGAGTATGCCGGTTTTTATCAACCCCATGGGCTGTAAAACCGACTGGTGGTTTTTTTCGGGTGCCAGGCGTTTTAGTTCCGGGTTCGATGGGATTTCAATATTTACGCTCATGCGGTCGGCATAAAGCCCGGCTTCGTGTATCAGTTCCTCGCTGGCACCCGGTATGGCTTTTAGGTGGATGTAACCGTTGTAGCGTTCTTCGGTGCGCAGTTTTTTTGCCACCAGCATCATGCGTTCCATGGTGTAGTCGGGGTTTTTGATGACCCCCGAGCTCAGGAACAGGCCTTCGATGTAATTGCGCCGGTAAAAGCCTATGGTGATATCAACCAGCTCCTGTGGTGTGAGGGTTGCCCGCTGATGGTCGTTGCTGCGGCGGTTTATACAATAAGCACAATCATAAATACAGTGGTTGGTCATAAGCACTTTGAGCAAGCTGATGCAACGCCCATCTGCTGTAAAACTGTGGCAAATTCCACTTTTTACGGCGTTCCCGATTCCTTTTCCGGTATTTGCCCGGCTGTTGCCACTCGATGAGCACGATACATCATATTTTGCCGAATCGGCTAAAATATTTAGCTTTTGTTGTGTTTTTTTGTTCATTTTGCCGGATTATTTCATAACTTTGCCTCAAAAATACTAAAAATATTAGTAGGAAAATATGACAAGGAGTATAATTTTTTAGGTGTTGATTGAGAAAGATTGAATGGAGATTGATTTAATTTTAAGTGCACAAAAGTCAATTTTTCAAAATCTCATGTCTAAAATCTAACGATCTATTTTAGGAAGTAGTGATGATGATATTGAAGGAGAAAACCGTTTTGGATATGCACCCGGTTGCGATTGATACACTTTTGGAGCTTCCGGTTGCCGATGGCGGGATAAGGGCCGGTTTCCCGTCGCCCGCGCAGGATTTTCTCGATCTGTCGATCGATTTGAACAAGGAGTTGATCCGCAACCCCACGGCCACGTTTTTTGGACGGGTCAAAGGTGAGTCGATGCGCGATGCCGGGATTAACGATGGCGATTTGGTGGTGGTTGATAAAAGCCTGCCCCCGTCCGATGGTAAAATTGCCGTGTGCTTCCTCGATGGCGAGTTTACCATGAAGCGCATAAAAACCGGGAAGGATTGCTGCTGGCTCTTGCCGGCCAACAACGATTTTAAACCCATAAAAGTGACATCTGATAATGATTTTCTGATATGGGGGGTCGTTATCCACGTGATAAAAAGTTTTTAATTCCGTAAATTTCAAATTCCAAATTTCAAAAGCCAAAAGCCAAAAACCTTCACCCTGTGAAATAAAATCGGAGATTTTAACACAAGGCTTTATTTCACAGGGTGAACCTGAAACCTGAGTTGGAGCGTAGCGAAAATCAACGGAGCGCAGCGTAGTTTAACCTTTAACCTGAAACCTGAAATCTGAAATCTAAAATTTGAAACCTGAAACAAAAACATGTACGCTTTAGTCGATTGCAATAATTTTTACGCCTCGTGCGAGCGGGTTTTTCGTCCCGGGTTAAACGGCAAACCAGTGGTGGTGTTGTCGAATAACGACGGTTGTGTTATTGCCCGTAGCAACGAAGCAAAAGCATTGGGCGTGCCCATGGGGGCGCCGGCATTTAAGTTCGATAAGTTGTTTAGGGACAACGGGGTGGCTGTTTTTTCATCGAACTATGCCCTGTACGGCGACATGAGCAACCGGGTAATGGCCATACTGGGCGAAATGTCGCCCGAAATTGAAGTGTACAGCATCGATGAGGCTTTTTTGAGCTTCCGCAATTGTGGTTACCTAAACTTTGAACAGCATGGCAAAGCAATGAGCAGGCGGGTCTTCGATTCAACCGGTATTCCGGTGAGCATCGGGTTTGCGCCAACAAAAGCGCTGGCAAAGGTGGCCAACCGCATTGCCAAAAAATTTCCGGGCCGCACGTCAGGTGTTTATGTGATTGATAATGACGCGAAGCGTGAAAAGGCATTGCGCTGGTTGTCCATTGATGACGTGTGGGGCATTGGACGGCGGTATGCCAAAAAATTACGATATTACGGTGTTAATACGGCTTTCGATTTTACCCAAAAAACCGATGCCTGGGTAAAAAAGAACTTTTCGGTTGTGGGCTTGCGGCTTAAGCACGACCTTGAGGGGGAAGCTACATTGGCCCTGGAAGTGGCGAAGGAAAAGAAGAACATTGCGACAACCCGCTCGTTTGAAAAAATGTACACCGAGTTTGATGAGCTGAAAGAACGGGTGGTGACCTTTGCGGTTACCTGTGCCGGGAAGCTTCGCAAGCAGCAAAGTTGTTGTACTTCGGTTATGGTGTTTGTCCATACCAACGGTTTTAAGCCCGATATGCCACAATACAGCCGTAATGTAGTGGTAAAACTGCCGTACCCCACTAATTCGGATATTGAACTGGCAAAGTTTGCCGCCCGCGGGTTATCGTATATTTTCAGGAAGGGCTTTCACTATAAAAAAGCCGGGGTGGTTGTTATGGATTTGGTGCCCGAAAACGAACGGCAAATGACTATCTTTGAAAAACCCAACCTGAAGCATTTGAGTTTAATGAAAGCCGTTGACAAACTGAATGCAGCACTGGGGCAGCAAAAAATAAAACTGGCCAGTCAGGACCTGGGGCGCACCTGGAAAATGCGGCAGGAAAAACTTTCGCCCCGTTACACCACGCGTTTAAACGAAGTGATGACCATACATTGTTAAAGTACAGGATGTTGAACTTAAAACCATTACGCTATGTGTTTTTTTAGTCGGCAAACCAAAGATGCCACAAAAGTTGAGAAGCGGTTTAATGCCGTGGTAAACGACCTGGTCAATTTTCAGCCCGGTGATTATTATAACGGGTTTGAATTCCCACGTACCCCGGTAATTACAAACGATAATACCGGCGAAATACAACAGTTGCAATGGGGTTTAATCCCGCATTGGGCTAAAAATGATGATATTAAAAAATATACGATCAACGCTAAAATCGAAACATTGGGCGAAAAACCTTCGTTCAGGAACTCAATAAACAAACGTTGCCTGGTAATTGCCGATGGGTTTTTCGAGTGGCAATGGCTCGACCCCAAAGGCAGGCGCAAACAAAAATATTTGCTTACTTTACCCAACGAAGAATTGTATGCCTATGCCGGGATATGGTCGGAGTGGGTGAGTACGCAAACCGGTGAGGTTATCCGCACGTACAGCATTGTTACCACCGAAGCACAGGGGATAATGCGCGAAATACACAACTCGAAAAAACGCATGCCGGTAATCCTTACTCCCGAAAACGAAAAAATGTGGCTGCAGGGTTCTGGTACCGGATTGTTTAAGGATGTGGATATTGAACTCCGGGCTACAAAATTATAAAGAGGCAGGGCATATCAACCATTAAAAAGTTTTGCTATGATTTACTTACAACAGAATATCAAATTCCTGCGCAAACAAAAAGGTTTGACGCAGGGGCAGCTGGCCGACAAGCTGGGCATTAAGCGTTCGCTGATTGGGGCGTACGAAGAAGGCCGTGCAGTGCCCAAGCTGTTGGTCATACAGCAACTGTCGCTTTTGTTTGGTTTGAGCATCGACCGCTTGCTAACGGTTGACTTATCCCGTGAAAAAGTTTTGCCGGGAAGCGATTTTCGTGTTTTGTCAACCGTGGTTGACAGTAATAACGAGGAGCGCATTAGTATTGTGCCGGTTAAGGCTTCGGCCGGTTATCTTAACGGGCTGGCCGACCCCGAATATGTTGCCGAACTGCCGCATTTTGCGCTGCCGGTTTCAGAGCTTTCGCAGGGGCTCACCTACCGCGTGTTTCAAATCAAAGGGGACAGTATGTTGCCGGTCCCCCCCGGTTCTTATATTTTTTGCAGTTATGTAGAATCGTTTAGTGGTATCCACGAAGGTAAACCATACATTGTAATTACCGCCGACGAGGGAATTGTTTACAAGCGGGTTTATAACCATGTTGATGATGATGGTACATTGTTGCTCAAGTCGGACAATGAAGAATACGAGCCATACAGCATCCGGGCCGATACGGTGCTGGAGATATGGCAAGCCCTGGGGTTCCTTACTTTTGAGCTTCCCGAACCCGAAAAAATCGACATGGGCAAACTCTCATCAATGGTTTTCAAAATGCAGGAAGAAATTAATAAGCTTAAAGAAAACGATTAAGCATCCAGCTCTTTATAAGCAGCTTCCATAAGCAAAAAGAAAGCCTGGCTTTCGGTTGCCCGCCCCGGGCTATTGAACCACGGGGCTCCGCAGGCGCCTTGCACAAAACCAAGCTCATCAACTTTTGCATGTGCCGCATTGCGCATTTTCTCAGCTTTTTCTAAATAAATAGAACTGAGCCAGCCCGATTTAACACCTTTGTAGATACCATAGGCAATCATTTGCGATAGGTTGGTTTCGACAAAAGAATTTCTGTCGTTCACAACATTGTGGAACAGTCCATCAGCCCTTAAGTGCTTCAGGCACCCGTCAATGTTTTCTTTTGCATAGCTAACAAGTTGCTCGCGTTCTGTTTCCATTGATTGTGGCAGGCTGTCGATCACGCGTGCATAGCTTGCAATGGCCCAACCGTTGCCAACGCCCCAGAATTTTTTGTTGATAAATTCGTTTTTCCCGGCATTCCAACGGTGTGAGAAAAGTTTGTTCTTATCGTTCCAAAGATATTTTCGGATGCCTTTAATTTGTTTAATCGCTTCAACGTGTTCACCCGCGGCACTCAAATATGGCGGTGCCATGTAAATTGAATCGACCCATATTTCAGGAGAATTCATTGTATGGTGAATAATGCCGTCTTCAGTACGTGGTGCTTCCTGTATTAAGTAGTGCAGCATTTTTTTGTGGGCGTTAAGCAGTTCACTGTCGTTTTTCATTTTTGCCATCCTCATTACTGCCTCGCCCGATGCTGCCGGGTCGGTAACGCCATTGTCAGTGTATAAAACAGACAACCGGCCTTCATTGGTCTGCCTTAGCACTGCTTCTTTTGCAAACAGATAGGTGAGCCCGTAATCGCCCGATTCGAGCAGTGCCTGTGCTGCAACACCCTGTTCCCAAGATGCCCGCTGCATGCTGAGCATGGCTGTTTTTACTTTTTCGGTGAGTTTTTTGTTGGTTGGGGTATTTTGGGGGTTGCTTCCAAAGGCCAGGGGGTGGCTTGCTGCAATGAAAGTGCCTGTTGAAAGGGTTTTGATGAAATTTCTACGTTTTTGCATGGTGTAAATATATTTCTTAAGTTTTTTTCAATAATTAGAATTGTGATGGTGGTTTTCCGAAATGATCTTTAAAGCATTTACTGAAATAACCAGCATCTGAAAAACCTGTCATTATTGATATCTCTGATATGTTGAATTTCCCTGTTTTAATAAGTTGCATCGCTTTGTTTAATCGGTATTCTTTAATAAAATCAACAGGGGCCAGACCTGTTAAACCTTTAATTTTATCATAGAATTTACTTCTTCCCATTCCCGTTTCTTTGTAAATATCCGTGGTCCTGAACTTGATGTTTGAAAGGTTTTTGTCAATTATTTTGGCGACATCAGTAATGAAATTGGCATCATTATCGGTTATATTAATATCCTTTTTTATTGTTTTTAAAGGAGATGTTTCTTCCGAAAATTTTTTCCTGAGTATTGCCCTCTGATTTAATAAATTATCAATCTGTGCTTCGAGTTGGACGGTGTTAAATGGTTTGGTGATATATGCATCTGCACCGTATTTGAGTCCTTCAATTTTGCTATCGACTGATGATTTAGCTGTGAGCAATATAACAGGTATGTGGCTGGTTTCAAAGTTGTTTTTCAGATTGTTGAGCAATTGAATGCCATCAATAACAGGCATCATTAAATCGGAAATAATGATGTCGGGTTGTATTTTTTGGGCGTATTTTAACCCAATTTCTCCATTGCCAGCGTCATGTACGATAAAATTATTTTTAAGCTGCAGACACAGAAATTTTCGGAGATCGTTGTTGTCTTCTACAATTAATATTTTTGCCTGTTCCTTTTTTTGTTTTATGTTGATTGCAGGTGAATCGTTATTCCGTGTTTTTAATTCGTGGGGAGAATGATTGTCTGCAGGTTTTATAGTTTTATCCCGAAATTGTTTGGTGTTTATTAATATTACGAAAGTAGCGCCACGCCCTTGACCTTGACGGTAAAAAAGGTCCCCATTTTGAATTTTCATAAGTTCTTTTGACAGCGATAGCCCAATTCCTGTTCCTGGAATGTTGTGTGTATTGTGGTTATTGCTTGAGTATATTTTAAATATGTTCTGTTCCTGATCCTTCGTAATTCCACAGCCAGTGTCTGATATTACAATGCCAATGCTTGCAGGCGTGTTTTTTTCTAGGGTAACTGTGATTTTTCCTCCATCAGGCGTGAATTTAAAAGCGTTTGAAAGGAGGTTGTAGATGACGCTGTCTATTTTTTCTTCGTCAACTAAAGCATTTATTGTTTCATTTGGTATGGTTACACTAAATTGAATGTTTTGTTCCCTGGCTATTTCGGTAAAGTTCAGACAAGCTTTTCTTATGATACGAACGATGTCTGTATTTTGTATAAGAAGTGGCATCTTATGGTTTTGTACTTTTCTAAAGTCAAGCAATTGGTTTACTGTTTTCAATAAACGTTGTGCATTTTGTTCGATGAGTTGAGAATAAATTTTTCCTTTTTCGCTGAGATTTTCATTGTTCTTTAATTCTATGGCAGGGGTAAGGATCAAGGTAAGTGGAGTGCGTAACTCATGCGAGATTTTTGTGAAAAAGTTCAGTTTTGCATTTGTTATTTCTTTTTCAATCACTACTTTATTTCGAAGTTTAATCATTGTTGTAGCAATACGCCTGATCATTTCTGCCAGAACGATTGCAATAATTACATATATAATGTATGCCCATGTAGTTTTCCAAAATGGTGGAAGTATTTCAATTTTTAGTATTTTATTTTTATTTAGATTATTAAGGTGAGGGTTTGAAAATTTTATTTTAAAAATGTAATCTCCATGTGGTATTTTATTGTATTGAGCCTGATTTTGTGTGCCGGCATAACGCCATATTTCATCATACCCCTCTAGTCTGTAGGAATATTGTATTTTGTCTTGTTTCCTGTAGTTTAGTGTTGACCAGTTTATACTGAATACATTCTGGTTGTTCAATAGTGTTATTTTATTAGTTTCTGTTATCGTTTTTTTTAGTGGAGAATCTTTTCCTGGTTTTACTTCTTTCCCAAGTATGCTGAAATTAGTAAAGATTATATTCATTTTATCGTTGTCGTCAATGAAGTCGGAAGGGGTGAAATTGTATGTCCCATTGTTTGTCCCCATGTAAATATCCCTATTTTCGCGTATGGCAACAGATGCTTCAGAGAATCCTGAATTTATTATTCCGTCATATTGGTTGAAATTTCTGAATGTTTTTTGTTTTGTGTTATATCTTGAAATGCCGTTTTCAGTTGCCATCCAAAGATTGTTAAAAGAGTCGGTGGTGATTGAAAAAATAACATCACTGGGTAGTCCGTCATTTTTAGTTAAGGATGAAAAAGTAAGCTTGTCATAGTTTTTTGTATGATTTGTTAATTTGGCTAGTCCACCGCCCAGTGATGCTATACGTATGTTGTTGAAACTATCGCAATGAATCCAGAAAATGTCATTTCCCCTGAGTCCTACGATGTTATTTTGCTCACTGGAGTATAGTTTGAATGTGAAATCTGCCGGTGCTGTTTTATCATCTTTGGGTAGAAGAATAATGCCATCTGTTGTCCCTATCCAAATATTACCGTTTTTATCGCCGTTAATATGTCTTACTTTTTGATATTTGTTTTTGGGGTATTGAGGGAGATTGTTGTTTTGGTTTATAAATGCGTTGTTTTTTAGTATATTGACTCCTCCACCGTAAGTGCCTATCCAAATTCTGTTGCAATAATCTTCATAAATCGTATATATATTATTATTTGAAAGAGAAAGTGGATCATTTTTGTGGTGTGTGTAGTGTTTTGATTTAAAGTGGAGCATATTGTCCCGGGTGAGTTTGAATAAGCCATTGCCTTTACTTCCAAGAAAAATATTTCCTTTTGAATCTTCGAGCATTGCATAAACTCTTCCAATTGGTTCGCCGTTGAGGGAGTTTATTTTTTTTATAATTTGGTTTTCTTTGTTCAGAATAAATAATTCCTGATTTTTTGTAGCTACCCATAAAAAGCCTTTTGAGTCTTCTAATATTGACCGAACTTCATTTTCAATACCTCTTTCAGCATCTGGGGTGGGTTTAAATAGTTCAAATTTATCATCAATAAATGTGATCTTTTCTAAACCCTTAAAATAGGTACTCATCCATAATACACCTAATGGATCAACATAAAAACAATTAACGAAATTCGATATCTTTCTATCGGGATTATTTGGATTGTTGAAAAAATAGTTCAACTCATCAGTTTCGGTAGAGTAATAACCAAAGCCACCACCCTTTAGGCTGAGCCATACGGTTCCGGATGGATCTTCCATAATACCGCATTGGGCTCCTGCCCTTACATCAGGATTTACACGCAGATCTTGTTCGTAATGTTGATATTGGTTTGTTTGTAGGTTGATTTTTGAAATGCCAGGTTGTGACGATTCAATCCAAAGTAACCCGTTTGAATCAGGATATATTTTCAAGATGTTATGTATTGCCGGGAAGTTGTAATGATTTATAAATTCTTTTTGATGTTTATTATACAGGAAAACGCCGTTGCCTCTTGTTCCTGCAATAATAGTGTCGTTTTTATTGGTTAAGATTGAAATTGGGGTTTTGTATGGAATTGTTATGATCTCACTTTTTTTATTATTCAAATTTAGAGAGATGATTTTTCCTTGTTTTGTTCCAAAATACAGAAAAGGTTTTGTTGGGTAGAGTGTGGTTATTGTAAATTGATTAATGAGTTGCAGGCTCTTTTTATATTCCAGTGGATGGGAGTTGTTTTTTTTAACGGTTGAAATACCCTTGTCAGTACTTATCCAAATTGTTGAATCGAATGATTCGACAATAGATGAAATATTATTTGAAGGGAGTTTTATTGTACTATTAAGGTGATAGTGATTAATTGAGAATGTGTTGTTTAATGTGTCTGTTATAACTTGAATTGCACCATTATTGTTGGTTGTTAACCACGTTTGCCCCGAAGGCAGGGTTATTATGCTGCTGAATGATAAGTTTGTTGAGTCAATTGTTGGGGAATAAATTGATTCAAATGTCTCTGAAAGCCGGTTTAAACGGTAGGCTTTTGCATCGTATGTTAGTACCCATATATTGCCCAGTGCATCCTCTTTCATTGTTTCAATGCGGTTTGAAGCGGGCATCGATTCTGCATCATCACTGGGTTTAAAGGTTTTAAATTTTTGCCCGTCGAATCGGTTAATTCCATCCCAGGTCGCAAACCACATAAATCCTTTGCTGTCTTTTAGCATACTTGAAACACTGCTATGCGATAAACCATCTTCTGTTGAAAGATGTTCAAAAATACATTTGTATTCAGCATTAATCCCTTTTACAGGTATGAGTAAAAAAGATAAAATTATGATAATATTTATATTATAACGCATTGTAAAATACAGTCGATTGTAGCAAATATACATATTAACATTCTTGTTTTGGGGGGGTAAATCATCACAAAACCGCATTTATTTCATTGTTTCTCATGTTTTCGGCAGATTTTACCATAACTGCGGTAATTACTACAAACGATTTTAATTGCTTCATAGTAAATTTCTACAACTAAATTTAACGAATAAAAGCTATGATGAAAAAAATTTACACTTTAATTATTGTAATGTCTGTGTGTGCTTTAGCCGCAGCCGGGCAAACATCCGAGAATCTTATTTACGATTTCAGGGATGGATCTGTTATTGAAAACGGTAAAAGTGAAGATGGTAATTTAACATTATCAGGCACTTATAGTTACCATAGCGAAAATTATGGGTTAAATATGAAAGTTGACAGTGAAATTGATATTGCTGTTGAAGAGAAGTGTACTTTCAGGTTTTTGGGTTCTGAATATTCGTCTCTTAATATGGCTGGATCTGTTGTTTCAGAGGGTGATATCGGTGTAAAAAGTACTGTTGTTGCTGAAGACTTAGTTGACACTTATGATTTTGTTTACGATGGTGAAGGTGCTACGGTAAATTTTAAGGCGACAGGCGATGGGAGTGATGTTTATCTGCCTCAAATTGAAATTGTACCTCCAAAAAATGGTGCGAATATAGAAAGTGCTGCCAAAAATGTTATTTATTACTTCGATTTGCGTGATGGAAGTATTATCCCCAATGATACCGATTTAAATGGTAATTATACAATTCAACAAGGGCTTTTTACGATTGAATGTGGTCCCGAAAATGCATATGGATATAATGGAACCGACCATGGGTCAATACTTAAAACAGGGAATGTTATCACATTGAAAGTTGCAGGAACTTCAAAAATTAAAGTTGCCGGCTGTCAATATTCCGGTGGAACGGTAACGTTGTCAAGCGAAACTGGAACGTTTGATGTTGATTCTCAATCGTTACAAACAACCGAATGTTATAAGAATGACGGCTCAACAGTTGATTTTACATACGTTGGTGAAGCCGGAGATGTGAGCTTGACTTATGAAGGTACTAATTATGTTCCGATAATTGAAATTGTGCCAATAACCTATGATGTACAACTTAGCCCATGGGTTCAAAAATCGGGAACTGTTGCTTTAAACGGGGTTGAGATTAATTATACTTCAGGTGAATCACAATCTGAAGCCCCTGAAGTTACTTTGAGTGAAGGGTTGGTTGGTAGTACTACCGAAGAAATGGCTTTTTTGCGTATGGATATTGAGGGAAATACGCTTGACAGCTATACGCCTCAAATAACCGGAGATATTACAGATGTGCAAATTAGTGGAGATACACTCTTCGTGTATTTCAATGATGAAGGTTCAAAGCCGACAAGTTATAAATTTATCATCGACGACAGTAGTGTTGAAGCTACGGCTGAGCCTGGTGAAACATATAGCTATAGCTTTGCTGATGGGACGGTGTTGCCACAAACAGGGTACAAGTCATTACGTTATAATAGTTTTGTTTCCGAAGATGGTATATTAACCCTTGGCAGTAATACCGATGAGGAATCATTGCAGTTTGGATATCATGATTCGTCTCACGGAGCTGTTATGTTTTCAGGCAATTCAATGGATATTGTTGTGGCAGGCAATGCAACCATGACCTTTGGTACGTGCCAGTATGGGAGTGCTGAAGATGCTGTTTTTCAATTTTCTGATGCAGATGGTACTGTTTTAGGTCAAACAGATGCTCATAATATTGGCACAGGAACATGTGGTACCAATAGTTTCACCTACTCAGGTGATGCAGGTGTTGTTACGGCTACATTGATAAGTGAAGAACATCCTACCGCTGAGATTTATATTCATGGTGTGACCATTGAAAATGCAGCTGAGATTATAAGTGGAAACGGTAAGATTGATGTTTGGGATTTTGGTGCAGAGCAATTTGATGAGTCGGAATATAATAATAAACTAAATGAAGAAATCATTAATTCATGGTACGATGCTTCAATTGATGTAGGTACAAGTGGGCATACATTGCCAAACTTTTCGGCCGGCGTTTTGAGTTGGGTAGGTGGTGGAAATGACCGTCTTAGAACTTCTAACACGAATCTGACCCGTTATGATGAGAATATTTCGGGAGAGGACTATACCGGACGAGTTTATGTAAATTCAGGTGCTAATACCGGACGCTATCTTAGTCTTACCCTTAGCGAAAATGATGAAGTTACCATAGTGGCACTGTCACAACGGGGTGGTGGTAGAATGAATTTTCAGTATGTGGGTGATCCTGATGCTCAAACTGATGTTGCTGCAATTTCTTCAGAAATAAAGGAGTTTAAGTTTGTAGCCCGGTTTGATGGCACCTATCATATTTTTGATGATCAGGATAAACCAAGCTACTATCGAATTTATCGTAAAGATGCTGATTATGTTGATTTGTCAGGTAACATTGATGTTAGTGATGCTGAAGGCATTCCTGAAGGTTACGCGATTCATTTTACCAATGAGGCCGGGAAAGTATGGGAGGCCGAAATGGATGGTCACTCATACAGTGTTACGATACCTGCCGGTTATGTTTACAATTTGAGTGTTTACAGTGCAAATGGTTTTATCATTAGTAATGACAAGCAGATTGAGGTAACAAAAGAGTCAGTTTCTCATGATGTTGAAATAATGAAAGTTGAGTTGTATACGTTAACTGGTAATATTACAGGTTTAGGTGATCAAATTGAGAATTTGAATATAGATTTTAAGCCTGATGAAACTGCCGGTAAAATATTTATACCTGAGCCGGAAATTGATTTTGAAGCTGCTGCTTTTTCTGTTGAATTAGAACCAAATTGTGAATATACAATTTTAGCGCAGGGGGTGAATGATTATTATATGCCTGAAAATACCATCCAGATTGGAAATGCCGATACATTATCAGATATTGCATTTGAGCTTAAGCCTGTATATAATATTGTATTTGATACTCAGGGATTATCTGATATACAAAAAGAAAAGTTAGGTCTTGAATTTACAAACCTCAATGAAGATGGTTATGTTTATCGCTTTGAAAGTGTAGAGAATATTGCTTTACGAGACGGGGTATATTCTGTTGATTTTTTCGGGCTGGATGAATACCCGGTAAAACTTGATTTAACTTCTAATTTGACTGTTAACGAAGCCGAAGTTTCAAAGAAATTGACTTTTGTGCCTGTAAGACATTGGTCTTTTGATGATAAAGTAATTGAATCAGGCATGGAGGCATATAACGGATTGTTATTAGGTGGTCAGCTTAAAAACGAAGTAAATAAAGGACATTTGGCCGGAAAAGAAGGAGACGTAATTGAGGTTCCGGTTTCTCCGGGTGATAAAATCAGGGTTACATATTATTATTCGGCTGACTTTTCTATTGAGGGAGGTGAATCATATACAACATCGAGTGGCAGTACCAGTTCGCTGGAGTATGCCGAGTATACATATCAGGGCAATGAAAACGAATATGTAAATATTACAATAGGTTCTGGTGCCGGCACTACTTATATTACCGATATTTTGGTAGTTGAATCCGTAGAATATACAGAAGTGCTTCAAGTTGGCGAAAATAAAGATTA
>JASMTI010000203.1:0-20993 GCA_041694375.1 Bacteroidales bacterium
TCGAGGTTCTTTATATATTCAGGTGAACCCCTTTCAGCGTCAAGGTTAACTTTAAAAACCCGTGCTTTTTCATCGTCTCCAAATTCGGCTACTTCTGATAGGCATCCCGGGTTTTTCAAAAGCAGATAGGTAAGTGAATTCTGAATGGTGTTAATGGTTCTTGGTGTTTTCTTATGCGGGATGACCCTGAGTTTAGCCATGATAACATGTGTGATATCCCAGTTTTTAAACATCATGTACGTAGAATCAGGGTTGCGGTATTTTAAACGGTATAAACCTTTAAAAAGATCCTGTCCGCCGCTGGCAATCCATGCCATGTTTGGTTTGCGGCATAATACTCTTGAACCTTCAGGCAGGGCTTGTCCTGTCCACTGGCAGGCTGCCATATAATTTTGCCAATCGGGATAATACGATTCAAATTGTTCGGTTTTTAGCCCTGTATTTTCAATTTTGCGCGAAATGGCACCAATGGATTGCCCGGCCATAAGTAACACAATAAGCGCCATGGCTGTTGCAGGTAACCATTGCGATTTTCTTTTTTCTTGTTGGTTGAAAAACTTGAATGCGGCGAGAAAAACGGTTCCAATAATAAAAGGGAAATATATCATGATCAACCTTTCCTGGTCCCATTGCTTTTGCAACATAATGAATGTGCCACCAATCATGGCTGCCAGATATAAAACTAAAAATAGATTTTTTCGGTTTTTTCGTATAAGATAGATTGCAGCACTAATAAACAGGGCAAACAAAAGAATGGTCAGGAAAGTACTTGTTTGTATATAATCGGTCGGAAATATCCCCGACATTTTTAAAAAGTGCTTTGATAAATAAAGCTCCGAATTGTCCCAAAAACGTTGAAAAAAACCTAAAAATGTTTCTGTTCCTTCAGAAGGGTTGTAAGGATCTTTCTGAAGCAAGGTTTGTAATTGCGACTCAAAGCCTACGCCCTGTGAGTTAAATGCAATTGTTTTGTAAAGTGTAAATAAAGCGTGTGATATTGCTGCAGTTACAGTATAAACAGCGGCTTTAATATATTTTTTATTAAAAATAATGTAGAAAATTGATACTACAAATGCCGCAAGGGCAATTGCTTTAGTTTGAAATATCAGATATGTGAAAACACCGAGTCCGGCGTAGTGCAGCCATTCATTTTTTTGTGCCCACCCGGCTTTGAATTCATTATTGTGTACAACCGACAAAAAGTAATAGAGGTAGAGTGCTTGAAGCATAAAAAAATACGACTCGGAATATGTGGTACTTGCATAATCGGCTAACATGTAGCTCAATGCTGTTGCAATAGTTACAAAGGCTGCAACAGTGTAAGTTGTAAACTTGCGAAAAAACTTGTTAATGAAAACGATTGAAACCAGGTTAAACAATACCGATGCCCCTTTTAGTATGACAAGGTTTACCCCAAATATTGAAATGAACAATGATAATGTAATACTGTAAAACGAACTGTGCCAGCCAGGGAATGAATTGCCTTTTGCAAAATCGTAAGCACTTTTTATATAGCCAGAATCATCGCCCCCAACCGAAACATCGCGGTTGAACAGCAATACCGAAATTAGTAAAGAGGCAAAAAGAGATAGGTAAAGAATTAAGTTTGCTTTACTTTGAAAGATGTTTTCCCCACGTGCAAGTATCGGTTGTTTTTCTTGTTTTTTTGTAGCCATATACCTGGGTTTAGTTAACTAGTTAATGGATAAATGGATTTCAAAAATAATAAATCAGGGGATAAATTCAACACAATCAGCGTCCAATCAAAAATATTGCCGGCCTTTTATGCAGGTCGGGCATGTCGTTTTTCCATTCACCAATGGTTTGTGTCTTAATAAATTCAGATTCGAGGGTAATATCACAGGCTACACACAGCAGGGTGCGGCTGTCTAAACTTTTTACCATATCGGCCATGAGTGCATTGTTGCGGTAAGGCGTTTCGATAAAAATGTGCGTACGTTCGCGTTTCAGGGTATCCTGTTCCATGAACTTCAGCGTTTTGCCCCTTCCGGGGTGTTTAATGGGTATATAACCATCAAACGAAAAGCTTTGTCCGTTCATGCCCGAGGCCATTAACGACAATAAAATTGACGAAGGCCCTACCAATGGTACAACTTCGAGCCCTTTTTTGTGGGCTGTTTTTACCACTTCAGCACCGGGGTCGGCTACGCCCGGGCACCCCGCTTCTGAAATAACCCCGATATCGTTTGAGCCGGCAACGTCTTCAATAAAAGCTACCATGTCGTCATGACGTGTGCGCTTGTTTATTTCCAGGAAAGTAAGTTCGTCAATATTGATATCCTGGTCGATTTTCTTTAAAAAGCGCCTGGCACTGCGCGAATTTTCAACAAAGTAAAATTTTATTGTTTGTACAAGGGGTTTAATGTTCGATGGTAGAACCTGGTAAGGATTTTCACTTCCCAGGGTGGTTGGTATCAGGTATATTTTTCCGCTCATATTTCTATTTTTTGCAAAAATACATTAAATAAATTCCTTTATGGTATTTAAGAGACATAAATCAAAGGCAATCGCATTTAAGATTTCAAGCCACGAATTCACAAATAAAACTAATGTTTTTATAATTTATGTAATGAATTAATTCGTGGCATTTTTTCAAAATGTATTGTTGGCATTTTTTACATATTTCCAGGTATATCGTTTTGAAAAACCTATTTTGGTAATAAGCAACAGCAACAAAATGTATGTTGCTGTAAAAAATAAAACAAACCATGGGTTTTTTTCTGCAAGGTGTGCATGCAGAAATCCCAATGGAATGCCGGCAAACATGGCTAGAAGCATTTTAAGTACAGTAGCCCCGCCCTGGGAGGCTGACTTTTCACGGGTGAAAAATAGATGTGGTGTTTGTATATATTGAAACATGAATGCAATCAGACAGTTGAAGATGAAGATTGTTACAATGTCCAACACACCCCCCAAACCTTTAAAATAGATGAGCGGTAGTGAAATGAGCAGGTAGGCAGGCAGGTAAAATTTGGTTAAACCTACTTTTATGGCAGCTTTAAATAGCACATCGGGACGGATATTGGGCAATGAATAAAATATCCAGTGTGCATTTTTACTATTGCCAATGGTTAATAATGTTGGCAACATGCTGCTGCTCATTATTGTAAAATACAAAAAAGTAACGTAGGTGGTTTCAACTTGCTCCATGTTGCCGGTGAAAAAAATTGAGATAGCCGGTATAACTACAATGTATGCTAAAATAGGGAGCAATGCTTGTTTAAACATTCGTTCACGTCCGCTTATTTTCCATATGATTTTGAAAACCGGGTATTCATGTTGGTTTATACCGGCAATGTATCTCGATATGGTAAACCATAAACTTGCATTTGTTTTTTCGTTGGTTTTGGATGCTTTTTTGCTTGATTGGCTGTTCATTTTAATCAACCCTTCGTTAAACCCGTAAAACATTTTTTTGCCCAAAAATGAAATGGAAGCCGCGGGGATAACAAACCCGATGACTGTAAGTGTGCTGTTAATCAGTGTGGGGCTTTCAAAAATGTTGCTAAGTGCCGCAAACCATGCAGGGGGGATAAAAATGAAAAACCATTCGGGTTGCAGCGAAACCATCTTGCCGTTTTCAGGCATCAGGTAATCGGGGATAAACTGATAGGATACGATTATTGCAATTGTCATTACCACCTGTGCATACATCATGGTGTCTTTAAGTTTCTCGCCATCCATAAGCTTAATGAGTGCCAGGTAAATGTACACGGTTATGAACAGGGTAAACAATGAATTGAAGAATACCGAGATGAAAAATATAAAAGAGGTTATACCACCAAATTTGAAAATCGACAAGATAACACCCGGCAACATTAATCCCAGCGAAAGTACCGAAAGATAAATAAAAATGTGCATTACCCGTGCCCATCCCATGGTTTGGCCGTTAACCGGGAGCGGCAGCAGGGTATTGTTTTCGCGTGGGTCGAAAAGCGAAACCGAGTATTCTGCCAGCATAGTAAGTGAGTTCATTACCAAAAGCATGGTGTGGAACATAAAAAAGAAGAGGTAGGGATCGGTTGAGTTATGTAAAAGCAAGCATAATATTGCCCCAACTAATACAAAACTTAGAGATTGTTTTACAATTGAGTTTTTGGGTTCAGCTTTTTTCCCCGAGTTTGGAAGTTTGCGGCGGTTGTCGAGCATTAACTTGAGGTCGATAAGTTTTGAAACCTGGCTGTAATTTGCCCCCGATTTGTTGATGGTCGCTTTAAATGGCAGGAGCAGGTATTTTGCTTGTACGCGCATTGGTGTTTAGTTTTCGGTAGCGGTTAGGTTAAATGCATTTGTTTGTTCATGTCCGGTAAGGCGGGCAAACATTTTTTCAAGCGATTCGTCGTGGTTTGCAGCTTTAAGCTCATCAAAAGTACCGTCGGCAATAATGTTGCCCTCGTTGATCAGAATAATCCGGTTCGAGACTTTTTCAACAATATCCATCAGGTGCGAGCTGTAAAAAATAGTTTTACCCTCGTTTGCCATTTGTGTAATCATTTCTTTCACTTTAATTACAGCATTGGCATCGAGGCCCGATAACGGTTCGTCCATAAACAAAATTTCGGGCTCGTGGAGCAGGGCAGATATAATCAAAACTTTCTGTTTCATACCTTTTGAAAAACTGCCAACCCGTTGATGTGCCGTGTTTTCAATTTCGAAATGCTTTAACAGGTTTTGAGCTTTATCAAGTGTGTGCGCGACATTTAACCCGCGCATATCGGCAATAAATGAGAAAAACTCATAAGGGGTAATCGAATCGTAAATATCAGCACTTTCAGGGATGTAGCCAATCTGGCTTTTTATTTTAACCGGGTCTTTTTTTATGTCGGTGCCATTTACCAGTACCTCGCCCGAAAAGCTGTCGAGCAGGCCACACATGATTTTCACGGTTGTGCTTTTTCCCGCACCGTTTGGACCAATGTAGCCAATAATCTGCCCCGGGTTAATGTTCAGGTTAATGCCCTTTAGTACTTGGTTTTTCTCGTTTCCGTTTTGATACGTTTTTTTTAAGTTGGTGATTTGAATAACAGGGTGCATTCGATTGGTTTTATGGTTAATTTTGGCAAAAATATAATATTCTGATAACTGATTTGTATAAACAAGGTGTGGATTATTAAATTTTTATTGTTAGTTCTGTTCTAATAAATTGATATAATCAATTAAAAAATGCATATACAAATTAATATATAAACCACGAATTCCGAATTAATATTCGTATTTGGAGAAAACGGGGTTAATTTTCATGAATTCATCATTTTGTTTTCCAACAAAAACTAATAGTGAATAATTAGGGTTTAATTTGTAAAACCAGAATGCCATTTGGCATGGTGAAATATTGTAACCTCCCGATTCTCGGGACACGGTTTGGTTTCAACCATAGGAAAAAAGATGAATGAAGAAAAAAGAATGCAGTAGTCATGGCACATGTAACATCACAATCAAATCAAAGTTAAAAAACATATCGTATATTTTATGCAAGGTTCCTAACGGAACTCATTTTTCTCGATTTCTTGATGATCATTACCATCGGGTTGAAACCCGACCCTACAATATTTTACCGTTCCTATCGGAACTAACCGTACAGGAGGGTCGAACCTTAAAACCCCCGGCTTGAAAGCCGGGGTAATTGAATATCGTGTGAATCAGTTTTTGTGCCTGTATCGTTTGTTTGTAATCCGTAAAATATTTTTTATACATTGCACGAATAAACCTGACAAGTCAGGCTTGTTGTTTGTAAATTAACTAGCACTGATTTTTGTTTTGATGCTGATTTTTATTATTGTATCATTGATACAGCAACGTAAAAATATATTGTTTTGAAAATTACATTTTTAGGAACAGGAACATCACAAGGTGTACCGGTGGTTGCCTGCCAATGCCCGGTTTGCCAATCTACCGATAAACATGATAAGCGTCTGCGTTCGTCAATTTTAATCGAAACGGATGAAACAACACTGGTGGTTGACTCCGGCCCCGATTTCAGGCAGCAAATGCTGAAAGCCGGGGTGAAAGGCATTGATGCCATTTTACTAACCCACGAGCATTACGACCATATTGCAGGGCTCGACGATATCAGGGCTTTTAACTGGGTTCAGCAACGCCCTACCGATATTTATGCCGAGCACCGGGTGCACCATTCCATTAAACGCATTTTCTCGTACGTGTTTGCCAGTAAAAAATACCCCGGCATACCACAAATGAATTTGTTCGATATTAAGAATAAGCCATTTCATATTAACGGGCTGGAAATTGTGCCCATAAGGGGCATGCATTATAAGTTGCCGGTTTTGGGTTTCCGCATTGGTAAGTTTGCCTATCTCACCGACTTTAAAACCATTGAGCCCGAGGAGATAGAAAAGCTAAACGGTGTTGACACCCTGGTGATTAATGCCCTTCGTAAAAAAGAACACCTTTCGCATATGAACCTGCCCCGTGCGTTGGCTTTGATTGAGACTGTGAACCCACGGCAGGCATATCTGACCCATGTAAGCCACCAAATGGGCTTGTGTGCCGAGGTGTCAAAAGAGTTGCCTGCTAATGTTGAATTTGCTTATGATGGGCTGGAGTTATTTTTCTGAATCCGCATTATGTTCAGAGGGTAAAATAAAAGATACAGAAGTTCCTTTACCATATTCACTTTCAATAAAAAGCTTTCCATTATTTTCTTCTATAAGTTCTTTGCAAAGGATCATCCCAAATCCGGATCCTTTCTCATTTTCTGTTCCTAAAGTGGTAAAGCCCTCGGTAATATCAAATATTTTCAGGCGGTCTTCCTCCTTTATTCCTTTACCTTCATCTTTTATTTCAATAGCAATACTTTCATTGTTTGTTTTTTTAGCTTCAATCGAAATTGTTGATCTCCTATGCGAGAATTTAATTGAATTTCCCAACAGGTTTCTAACAACGGTTGCAATCATATTGGCATCGGCATAAAAATGAAGCCCCTCAGGAGTGTTGTTGATAATTTCCACTTCCTTTTGGCTGGCCATATCTAAAGCACTTTCGATGGAGCTGTTAACAAATTTATGTACTTCTGTTATTTTTGGGTGTATTTGAATCTTACCGGCCTTAAGACGCGCCCATTCTAATAAGGTTTCCAATAAATTCACCGTGTTTTCACCGGTTTTAATGCTTTTTTGGATGATTTCACGCTGCATGCTTTTTTCCATCTCATCATATTCCTCATTCAATAATTCCAACAAGGCCACTAATGTTTTGATTGGTCCCCTTAAGTCGTGCGACAATAATGCAATTAAGCGTTCCTTTTCTTTGTTGGCTTTATTGAGTTCTTCATTGTACAAGGTTAGTTCTTCTTCTGCTTTTCTTATTTTGATTAAATTATTGTTTCGTTCTACGGCATGTATAATTGAATCGGTTATTAAGCGGCTGTTATACAGTCCTTTTACAATATAACTTTGCGCCCCCATTTTAATCGCTTCATTCCCGGTTTTATCATCATCAAGCCCTGTTATAACTAATATGGGTATATTATTAACTTTTTTATTTATAACTTGCAACGCATCAAGCCCGTTACTGTCGGGTAAGCCTAGGTCGAGCAAAATAATATCATACCTGATTTCCTCCACCATTTTTATCGCCGTTTGCAATGTGTCTGCTACGTCCATCTTAAACTTAAAGCGTTTATTGTCAAGCAGCAACTCCTCCAGTAGCATTGCATCGCCGGGATTATCTTCAACTAATAGTATGTTATAATTTTGCATAATATGTAGTTTAAAAGCAACTATTCACTTTTTTTTGGCAGTGCCACAATGCTTATCCAAAAATTCTCGATGGCAGCCACAACTTCCATAAATTTATCAAGGTCGAGTGGTTTGGAGATGTAACAATTGGCATGAAGGTTATAAGTTTTTAAAATATCTTCTTCGGCCCTTGAAGTTGTTAATATAACCACGGGAATACTTCTCAGTTTTTCGTCTTCCTTTATGATTTTCAAAACTTCGCGCCCGTCCACTTTGGGCATGTTTAAGTCAAGCAAAATTAAATCGGGGCGGGGTACATCCTGGTACTTTCCTTTTTGATAGAGAAAATCCAATGCTTCCTGCCCGTCAACTACTGTGTATAACCTATTCTTTAGTTTGCTTTCTTCCAGGGCTTCTTTTGCCAATTCAGCATCACCAGGACTGTCTTCTGCAAGCAGAATGTCTATCGATTTTAATTCTTCTAAGTTTTCAGTTTTCATAATTTTTTGTGTTTTCAAAATTATTGTTCAATTGTGTTATCTTTATGTTTGTGTTTTTTCAGCGTGAAGAAAAAAGTTGTTCCTTCATTTTTTTCAGATTCAAACCAGATTTCACCCTTATGACGCTGAACAATCCGTTTACAAATTGCCAGGCCAATTCCGGTGCCTTTGTATTCAGATGCACCATGCAAACGTTGAAAAATAACAAAAACTTTTTCTTTGTATTTTTCATCAATGCCAATACCATTATCCTTTATACGGAACAACCAATTGTCATTTTGCTCTTCAGCATCAATTTGTATGATTGGTTTTTCACCGGGTTTGGTAAATTTCAATGCATTGGCAACAAGGTTCAAGAAGAGGCGTTCAACCTGACCGGTATCGGCCATGATCAATGGTAAATTGCCAGTCTTAATTTGTGCCCCGGTTTCTTCTATCCGTATGGAAAGGTTCTCTAAAACATTTTTAATAACAAGGTTTGTATCTGTTTTTTTAAATTTATCCCCACGGGTTGAGATGCGTGAAAAGTCGAGTAAATCGTTGATGAGGTTTTGCATCCGGTTAGCCCCGTCAACGGCATAGTAGATGTACTTATTGGCACGTTCATCCAATTGGTTTTTATAACGTCGCTCCAATAGCTGGGTGAAGCTCGAAACCATGCGTAAAGGCTCTTGTAAGTCATGTGATGCTATATAAGCAAAGCGTTCAAGTTCTTTGTTTGATCGATTGAGATTTTCGAGGGTTTCGTTTAATTTTTCTTGAGCCATTTTTAAAGGTGTGATATCCATTATACTCACCAGTACCTGTCTTTTATTTTCATTTGCAACAGGGAATGACATCCGGAGCATGACATGAATTAAATTACCTTTTACCGTGTTGAGTTTCATTTCGGTTTCATAGACCTGCTTGTCTTCGGCCAGGGCTACCAACTCGCTTATAAATCCAGGGATGGTATCGTCGGTAGCAAAAACGACTTCGAGTGATTTTAGTAAATCGTTTTTGTTCTCTGCTTCAAAAATTTCAAGTGTGGCCATGTTTACATTGTTGACCACTACTTTAGAAAGGGCTTCACTTACAAACTGCCTGTTGTTGTAGAAAAATTTATTGAAATCATTTACCCCTTTTGCTTTTAGGTTTTTTATCATTTCAGCTATCTCGGTCCAGTCTTCTTCCCACAATGAAACCGGAGAGTTGGTGAAAACGTTCCGGAAGTTTTGTTCACTTTCACGAATGGCCCGTTCGGCCTCTACACGATGGATGTATATGGATATATTATCAGCAATGGTTTTGAGTAGTTCTTTTTCTTCTTCAAAAAATGGCTGTTCAGATTGCCCTTTATCGAGGCCAAAAACATTGACTTTAATGTAACCCCTCTTTTCGCCATCAATGGATATGTTTTCCATTATATGATATTCACTTTCTCCGTAAATGTTGCTTTTATAAACCGATTTGTCTAACTCAATCTTTACGGCTGTGTGTTCAGGGTAATGCCAGCCTTTTGGTACCGTATTGGTAATTTTTTTCATCACATCAGGTATGCCGACCTCAGGATCTTTTATAGTTTCATTAACATCGAGCAGGCAATTCATCTCTTTAACTCGTTCATTTAGTTCATAAAGTGCTTTTTCTTTATTTTTTTCAGCTTCTTTGCGTTGCGTTATGTCAAGTCCCACGCCAAGCAAATGAGGCTTTCCGCCTAAAACTATTGCGCGGCCAGTAAAGAAAAATGGAGTAGGTTTACCTTGCACCAAAAAATCCCCTTCTACTGATGATTCCCCATCTTTAAAAACTGTTTCAATGGAATTGGTGATTTTATCTCTGTCGTATTCAGCAAAGTAATCGAGGGGTGATTTTTCTGCAACTTCATCACCTGAATATCCTGAGAGCTCTTCCAGTTTCTGGTTCCATTTTAGGTAATTGCCATGATCATCGAACAAGTAAAAAACGCCGGGGAGTGAATTTATTATCGACTCGGTTAATTCTTTTTCCTCAATGATCGCTTTTTCAGCTATTTTTTGTTCGGTTACATCAATAAAAGTCGCCAGAATATCCTTTTTAAAGGTAATGCCGGCAATAATGATTTGCCTGACCTCTCCATTTTTGCAGGTTACATGGTATGTGTCCGATTCAATATCGGTGTTGTTTTTAATTGATTTTTGAACCGCTTTATTCCAATTGTTAATTACCCATTCGCGGTATTTTTCATCGGGATAAGCTTTCTCCCACCAATCGTTAACATGGGGAATGTCTTCAATTGTGTATCCTAAATGCTCTTTAAACCGGTTGTTTATCGCATCAATCTTTCCATCTTCTTTTACATGGCATAGTGGAATTGACACAGAATTAAACAGGTTTCGGAACTTCTCTTCACTTTGTTTTAGTTTTTGTTGGCCTTCAACCAGTTTCGATACATCGTGGAAAATACCTAAAATATAAGGTTTATTATCTATTTCAACAATTGAAACTTTAATCTCAACCGGTTTGCGTTTACCTGTTTTAGTCAAAACAAGCGAATCTACCGACACATTGGGCTGTGCCCTCAGTTTTTGAAATTTTTCCTGCTGTTCATGCCTGATATCTTCGGGATGTAGTTCAGACTGGTGCATGCCAATCAATTCTTCACGGCTCATTTCCATGAGCGATTCAGCAGCAGGGTTTGTGTCATGCAGATAACCCGTTTCGGGGTCGGCAATAAAAATGGCACTAGGGTCGCTGTTAAATAAGTTTTTAAATTTTTGCTCACTTTGCAGAATAAGCTTTTCAGCTTTTTTACGCTCGGATATATCACTTATAGTAGTAATAAAAAACTTTGGTTCGTTTTCTTCATTACGGTACAAATTGGTGTTCACCTCTGTCCATACATAATGACCCGCTTTATGAAGGTATCTTTTCTCAAAGCGTGTATTGTTTTTCTCTCCTGAGATTAAAAGTTGGGTAACCTTTTCACTTTTTTCTATGTCGTCGGGGTGGGTTATTTCTTTCCAGTTTTTCTGTTGAAGTTCTTCAATGCCATAGCCTGTAATTTCAGTAAAGGCTTTGTTAATGTTCAATGTTCCGTCTAAGCCGGTGCGCGATTTGCCAATTGGCGAATTTTCAAACACGATGCGAAACATTTTCTCGCTTTCTTTTCTTTTTTCTTCGGCTTCTTTGAGTTGTGTAATATCCGTATGGGCGCCAAATAAGCGAATAACATTCCCATCCGTATCTTTTACCGATGCTGCTTCATTGTGAATCCATATATAATGCCCGTTTTTATGCCTGAACCTGAATTCAATAATGAATTTTCCTACGGGATTTTTTAAATAGTCATTTACATATTTCAGGCTACGTTCTTTATCATTGGGATGAAGGAGTTTTACCCAGTTGTCAAAATTATTTTCAAGTTCATTATCGCGGTATCCCACCTGCATTTTCCAAACCGGTGAAAAGTAAACTTCGTTGTTGCCTACATCCCAATCCCATAAACCATGGCCGGTAGCTTCGTTTACCAAGCGAAAACGTTCTTCACTTTCCAGTAATTGTTTCTGCTGGTTTTGTATGCTGTTCAGTGCCTTGCTTCTTTCTTCACTCACAATTTGTATACGCCAAAACTGGTATCCCAACAAAGCCAGAAAGGCAATCAGACGGATAATATGCCATAGCCACCAACTGTCTGACCACGCACTGGAATAATGAAACGTAAGTCCTACTACTGCAGAACTGATGGCGGTAAATATGAGAATGAGTACACCAAGGTTTTTTTCCCGGAGATAAATACTGATCAATTTAAATGCACTTATTAAAAAAAAGAGCCCCGCAACTATATTAATATAGTCGGCCAATGGGGAAAATTCTCCATTAATAATCATTTCGGGGAATATTGTGCGATTAACAGATACGAATATGGCCAGCGCAATGGTTGCCATACCTGCAATTAGCATGTATCGTGTTTTTGCTTTATCGATATTTATTTTCCAGGGGAATATAAACAGCATAAAAAACAGGCCCCCGGCAAGTAAAGCAGTGGTATGAATAAAAACAAATCCATGGCCTTCTTTGTAAAAAGAATGAAACAAATCCAGTAAACCCATGACTAAAAAACCCGTGGAAATAAAAATATAAGAAGGTTTGTATTTTCCGAAAAACAATTGCAAGGGCATAAATGCCACTAATATTGCGGCTATTGCCCCTAAAGCTTCAATGGCTGAATGGAACTGGTAGTTGGTATAATTGAAATGATCCCAAAACAGTTCGGGTTTGAGGATATTAATGATTGAGAACACAACAATAAAACACAATAAAATAACAAGAGATAAATGTACCCATCGCGTAGTTTTTTCGGCCTTTATGAAAGAATGTGAAACTACTGCTTTATTTGTCGATGAATTGTTCTTTTGATTGTTGTCCATTGTATATGTTTTTTGACTTCAAAGTTGTTATTGATCGGTCTCTTATTTATTAATCAGCCTGCTTATGGCTTCAAACAAACTTTGTTTACTCATGGGCTTAGTTACATATTCATTGCACCCTGCATTTAACGCTTTTTCTTTGTCTTCGGCCATTGCAAAGGCAGTTTGGGCAATAATTGGTAAATCTTTTTTTACTTTTCGTGCTTCCCTGGTTACAGTGTATCCGTCTAAGTCGGGAAGTTTTATGTCCATTAAAACAAGGTCAATTTCAGGGTCCGATTTGATAAATTCAAGTGCATCGGAGCCAGTTTTAGCATGCAGTATTTGACTGGATATATCTTTTAGAAGTATTGACAGGTGTAAAAAACTGGCGCCATCATCTTCAGCAACCAATATCTTCAGCTTTTTGTTGATGGTATTAGCTGCTGTTTGATGTGATGTTTTGTTTGATATTGCGTTTGTTGATTTTAAGGGGATATTAAAGTAAAAAGTAGAACCTTTTCCTTGTTCAGAATTTACCCCGATAATGCCTCCTAACATTTCGATGTAGGCTTTGCTTATCGATAATCCAAGCCCACTACCCTGATATGCTTTTTTGTTAACAATGTCGGCTTGTTCAAAAAACTTAAATATGGCATTTTTTCTATCTTCCGGAATGCCAATCCCTGTATCTTTCACATAACTTCTTAATTCTGTATTGGTAAGTTCAGCACCAATTTCAATAAAACCTTTGTTGGTAAACTTGATGGCATTTTTAATAAGGTTGGTGTAAACTGTAATTAATTTTTGATGATCGCTATCTATAAAAGAATCTTCTTCAGTATGGTTGAATTTTAAAATAATTTTTAATCCTTTATTCCGGGCATCAACCTTAAAAGCTTCAACTAACGATCTTAATTCTTTTTTTAGGTTTATTTTTTGGGTTTTGATTTGAACCTGGTCAGTTTCTATACGCGATATATCTACCAGGTCATTCACCGTTTCGAGCATCCTTTTTCCGTTGTCCTGGATAATCTTAATGAATTCTTCATAATCATTGCTTGAAAGATCAGGTTCTTTAAGCAGTTCAGAAAACCCTAAAATGCTGTTCATCGGGGTTCTGATCTCATGGCTCATGTTGGCCAGAAATGCCGATTTAAGCCGGTCAGATTCTTCTGCCTTATGTTTTGCTTTTAAGAGCTCTCTTTCTGCGATTTTGCTATCGGTAATATCCAGAAAAACGACGATGGCAGCAACACGTTTTTTATGGTTGTCATTTATAGGGGCGGCATGTGCCAAAACATATCGTTCTTCCTTGTTGTCGCGGAGGATTTTAAACTCTTCGTGTACTTTTTCGCCATGGAGCACAGCCCTTGCCAGAGGAACCTCGTCCGACTGATAAGGGGTGTTGTCTAAATGATGGATTTGCCAACTTGAAACATATTGGTCGATACCTATATCTTCAACAATTTCTTTATAGTTTTTACTCCTGATTTTCAGCCCCGCTTCATTTACAAACAGGAGTTTGCCGGAAGGTGCACTTGCAATGGCAATACCTGCCTGACTGTTTTCTAAAGCAGCCTTAAGCATGGCTTCGTTCTCCTGAGCTTTGTTTTTTGTTTCAATAAGCTCTTTTTTATGAATTTCTTCAGTTATTACAGCATTCAGCATTGGGGAAATATAATCACAAATATCTGCAAGAATGTTCAGATCAACATCTGTGAAGTCTTCTTTTCTGTTGGCTACAACAATTTGGCCGATTAAGGTATTTCTGAAGGTTATTACAACAGCCATGGCGTTGTTGAGGTTAATATGCCCTTCGGGTGTTTGGAGTCCTTCGTTTTTAAAAAGATTTTTTTTCTGCCGCAAACTTTCTCCCCAAATTCCTGACCATGAATCACGGGGAAAAACGATGTTTTTTTCAGGCACCTGACATTTGTCCCAAATATCTTTTGTCATTGAAGGGCATACCAGTTGGCCTTTTTCATCAATGTAGCCAAAAAATCCAAATTTGCATTGAAACTCATTCAATACAATTTTTAATATCTGAAAGAATGCCTCATTATAATCATTTTTCACAAAGGCTTCGGTAATCTGGCTCCTGGTTCTTAATTTATGTTTGCTATCTATTGTTTGTTGTTCGGCCAGGTGTTTTTTTGTGATATCACGAAAACTCCACACCCGTCCTTCAATTTGATTATTGACGGTGAGTGGTTTTGAAGTACGTTCAAACACCCGTCCATCTTTAAAATAAATTTCATCAAAGCTTTTGGCTTCTTTATTGTGGCATATTTCCTCTACCTTTTTTAAAAATTTATCCGGTTCTGCTATCAAATCCAGTACTTGATAAGATAGTATTTGATCGTTGTTGGTTATAATTGTCCCCACAGGTATATTCCATTGACTGAGAAAGCGTTGATTGTATGAAAGAATTTTTCCGTCATAATCGAAAACAATTATGCCATCAGAGGTAGATTCTAGTATCGCCTTTTGTAATTCATCGATGTGGGTTAGCTTGTTGAGCATGCTTTTTTGCTCGGTGATGTCTTTTAAATGCTCAATTACATATTTTATGTTTCCCTTTTTATCTTTTACCGGATAGGTATTAACTTCGATAATCAGGCTGTTGCCTTCCCTGGTAATAAAAGGCATTTCTTTTTTAAAAAAGCCACCAAGCTTGAAGGTTTTCTCTACAGGACAATCTTCACATTTATCTTTCTGGTTCCTTAGTTGTTCAAAACATTTAATTTCAGCGGAGTCTCCAAATCTGTCATCAATCCATTGATTGGTTTTGATAATATTGAAATCATTGTCGAATATTACCAATCCATCTTGGATGGCATTTAAAAAGATGGGTATGGTAGAGTTTAAGCATAAATCTTCATAAAAGTCCTCATTTTTGAAGGCATTTTCGTATTCTTTGTTATTTGTCATAATGAATGAATCTCCCCGGTAATGATAGCATAATGATTGTATAATATCAAATTGGTTATAGAATGAATAATTTTCCCCACTGTTTTTAAATATACGATATTTTATTAGAAGAAGAACTTAGAATGATTTTTCCATGTATGTTGTAGAACATGAATGGATAGCGTTTATATCAATGTTGGATGTTTAGTAAAGGCGGCTTAATGCTGATTGGGCTTTAAGCAAATTAAGGTTGTTCTTTTAAACCAGAATTTATCCTTTTCACCGGCACGGAATACGTAAAGTAAAACAGCACAGCACCACTGAGCAGGAAGAATATACCGGCAATCAGCAGTCCGGTTTTGAGCGAATAGTGGTCGGTGAACCAGCCCAGCACCGGGCCTATAATGGCAAAGTTGATGCGGATAAACATATTGCGCAGCGATAGCACGGTAGCCCGCACTTCTGATTCAATGAGGTAGTTGATATAGTCTTTCAATACCGGGGTGGCCACGCCACGTACCAGGTAAAAAGCAAACAATACCGGGATGATCCACAGCGAAATAAAAGCAGCGGTAATGATGTACCCCAGTCCAATTGAAATATAAATAAAGCGGGTGGTTTGCTTTTGGCTGAAACGCTCGCGAAATTTATGGGCATAAATCGATGAAGTGCCAACCGTAATATTGAGAAGTGTCCAGAAAACTCCAAACAACGCTACCGGTATGTCAATCTCAATTAACACAGGCTGAAGGAACCATGCAAAGGTGAGGGTAGCGGTGCCTATTAACGACGAAAACAATATGAAATAACGCAGTTTGGTGTAATCAACCATGGCATAACGCACCACGTTAAAAACATCTTTGAGGCTTGCAATGCGCTTTTTGTCGATGTAATCGGGTTCAGTTAATGTGAGTGCAGCCGGAATGGCCATGGCCGCAATGCCCACCTGGAAGAAAAACGGGGTCCGCAAGGTTATGGTGGCCAGCAAGCCGCCCAAAATCCCGGCAATGGCCTCCGAAAAATTACCAACCGAGGTTACCCGGCCTTCGTATTTCAAATATTCGCTTTCGCGGTTTTTACTTTTAAGGGTGTCGTATAGCATGGCCGAGTCGGAGCCCGAGATAAAACTTTGCCCGATGCCCAACACCAGCTCGGCCACCATAAACTGCCAGAATGCAAACGAAAATGAATAAAAAGAAAAGCCAAGTGTGGCCATGAGGGTGCCCACGATCAATGTTTTTTTACGCCCCCACACATCACCAAAATAACCCGACGGGATTTCAAAAACCAGCATCCCGACCGAATAAACCGATTTAAGCAAGAATATCTGGGTCATGCTCAGCCCGTTGTCCTGATAAAAAAGCACGATAATGGGCATGATCAGCGAAAACCACTTTGCGATTTTTATGATGTAAAGCTTGAAAATATTATCGCGAACCAATTTTATCATGCCGCAAAAATATAAAAGAATGGGAAAGGGGGATAATGTTTGATTGGGGGGAGTGTTTATTTTTTGCAAACACTACTGATGAAGGTTACCCGTTGAAAAAGGATGAAACAGACCTCGCCGAATGGTTAGAAAAGGAACTAATTAAAAGAGACTTTAATTTAAGCTGGGGTACAGGAAATGGTAATACATGGGATTTTATGGCAGCGATTATACAGTATTCTTATTTAACTGCTTACAAAATGATTCCATCTGAAAAGAACCCAGGTAATTTGGACTGGGATAGTTACTTAAGTTTAAACACTGGGTATTCCTTTGATGATTATAGTAAATATTTACTTATTGATGCAATTAATTCCATTTCGAAAGTTTGGTTGCGTGTTTGGATTAAATACCCAATGTGGGTTAATCGATAACTTTTTGAAGCTAATATGGAGAGTAGAACAATGGGTTTAAGTATTACATACAAAAAAAACTTACCTCCCGCTTCTGCTTTGCAAAAAACGAGAGGTAAGTATATTGTTTTGAATTGCAATAGTTTGTTAGTGTTTTTTTTAATCACTAACAATGAGTTGTTTGTGTTGTGCTAATTTAAGTATCAGCGCTTAATGTACTTTTTGCCGTTGTGAATGTAAATGCCGGGAGCGAGTTGTTCAAAATCTTTGCCTACATTGCGGCCACAAAGATCGTAGTAATAGGGTGATGAATACTGCTTTTTTGTATCATTCATGAGGCGGTCAACATCTGTTGTGTTTTGTGTCGCTCCCAAACCGCGGGCAAAACCGGCGTAGGTATGTTTACGATACCAGTCGAGTGTCCACAGTCCAACCGGTGTGTTAGCACGCCAGCCGCTGTTTGTTGGTGAATCGGTAGCACACCACTGACAGATACCCCATTGTTGGTCAGCAGGAATAATCTCCAGGTATTTTTTAACAATCCATTCGTACAGGTCAGCCATGCGCTGATGCATATCTTCTGTCATATTGGCTGTTGCCACGTCATTACCGATGGCATCGACCATGCCCATATCTAATTCACTGATTCGGACCCATTTTCCGGTAGCCGCCATAAGCTTGAAGCTGTTCTCAATAGCTTTTTTCTTGCTGTTCTGAGTCGATTCATTCATGTAGCACGATATGTGCATTTGTGATCCAATGCCGTCAATTTTTGTTACACCGTCTGCTTCCCAACGCTCAATCCATTTTATCAGTGATTTGAGTTTTCCGTTGTTGTCCCAGTCACTTTCCAGGTTGTAGTCATTTACAAAGAGCGTAAGATTACCATCATCTCCACCTTTTGAAGCCATTGAATTGGCATAATGAAGACGAGCCAAACGCACTGCCTGGCGCATATATTCCAAATCGCCCATATGATCCTGCCAGAAGAAATCGCCGTCATTGCCGTTGTAATGCTGAAGATCGTAAACACCATCACCATCGGAATCGCCCCCCGAAATAGCCTCGTTAACCACATCCCACGCTTTTACGTTACCATCGCAGGCCTCCATCATACCGGCAATCCATCGATCCATGGCATATACCAGCGTGTCATGCTTGGCCTGATCAGACAATGGAATGCTCTGAGGTAGTTGAACGTATTGGTAATCAGTAGTTATAATGGCATCGTTTATAGCAGTTTCGCCATAGTGTCTCCATGCAAACGATGAAACATCGGTTCCATCTAAAGAGCCATTGCTTATAAGTTCTACACCATTTACTTTGAAACTGATGTTGTCGAAATAGTATGAGTTGGCACCGTTAAATTCGTTAAGGTTGAAAGCAATTGACTGTCCGGCTTCGGCAAATGAGCCTGTTTTGGTCACAGTTTTCCAGTCTGTTGTGAAGTTGACATCGCCAACTGCCTGGTAGTGTACATAGTCTCCTGGAGCATTATGTATTTGAGTTGATGCCTTAGCTACATTGTCGGCACGCACTTCGGCAGAGAATTCATAGCTGTCGCCTTTATTAAAACTGCCCAGCTTAATCCAAAACTGGTTATCCCATGCATTCTCATTCTTAGCTGTGGCATTCATTACTATGCAGTTACGTGTGGCTTTCTTACCTTCCACCGATTTTTCAAACTTGATGTTCTTAATCCAGATGTCGCCTACGAAGTCTCCGTGCTGTAAAAGCAGGAAACTGTTATCGATAGTGCTTGTATAATCAATTACCACATCTGTCCAATCGGTTGTGAATGGTATTAAGGCAGTTGGCCCGCCGCTCCAGTCTCCAAGTTTGCTGTGAATATTGCCTGCATCCGATCCTTTTACGGTAATTGTCATTTTGTAGTCCAAACCGTTCTCAGTCGGGATGTTGTCCATAACAATGTACTGAACATCCCAAAAGTTGGTGGTTAACTTGGTTGTATGCACCTGAAGACCATCACTAACAAACGAGGTAGAAAAGCCATACGTTGTTTTGTCCGATGTCCAACCTATACTCTTTTCTTGTGTGAAATCTTTTGATTTTAACACTGTCCATAAAGTTGTGTCACTGTCTTCAAAAGGCAGGGGGTCCATATCCTTGATCAAGCCGTTTAGATAGCCGGTAGGCTGTTGTGCATGCCATGCCAGCGTATGGCCGTATATTTTTACACCGGCTGTTGTTGCGGCATCGACAAAACTGGTAACTGTACTGAAATCCATTGAGCCGTCGTTCCTTACACAGCTTGACATCTTCATTGCATTGCCGGTTACGGTTTCAGTAAAATAGCCATTTACAACTTCCTTAACAGTGCTGTTGTTTAAGTAATCGTTGGCACCTACGGCAAGGCCTACCTTAAAGTTTGGATACTTTTCATAGTCAATATATTCCTTAAGTGGCTGATAATCCAATAGGTATCCGTAATCTGTAGGATTCGACGGATTGCCCTTTGTGTAGTTTTGTGCACCTAATGACATTGTGCCGCATGCGGCTAAAGCAAGTAAAATAAGTTTCAGATTCATAATAAAAAAGTATTGTTTGTATTAATTGGTGTTAGTTGTAAAATTGTTGTTTGCTATTTTGTTTGTCGAACCCAATGTGGTTTTCACTAACAGTTATAGTACAAATATATACTATTTTTAACAACGCTTTTTCTTTTGGACCGACAGAGGAGATGCCGAAAGATGGATGTAGTTTTTGGGGTTTATTCTTCTGCTTTATTTAACAATCCAAAACATTCTTACATGGCTTTATTAAATTTGAATAAAGCTTGTTGGATTGTTTTATTCAAGTGAATGTGTGTTAAATTGAAGCCAACTGGGGGAGAACCACTCGTTGCGCTATGCTAAACGAGTGGCAGGCTGAGTTATGGTGGTCAGTAGGCCGCCCAAAATACCGGCAATGGCTTCCGAAAAGTTACCAACCGAGGTTACCCGTCCTTCGTATTTTTAATATTCACTTTCGCGATTTTTATAATGTATAGCTTGAAAATATTGTCGCGAACCATTTTTATCATGCCGCAAAAATATAAAAGATTAGGAAAGGGGGCATTCTAAAATCATTGATGTTAGATACATTAGGGGTATTTAGTATGATTATTTCATGTTTTTTAATCAAACTAATTAATATATCTTTACCGGCAGTAGATGAGGAGATAGGGGGATATGCGCAAATTTATTTTTCTGATTTTTATATTGTTTAATACCTTTCTGGTAGATGGACAGGCTGTTCGTTTTGATCGTATTGGAGTTGAAGATGGCTTGTCAGATGGTTGGGTCCGCTGTTTTTATCACGATGACCATGGGTTCATGTGGATTGGAACATCCGATGGTTTGAACCGTTTTGACGGCATCAGCTTTAAAACATACAAACCCTATTTTAATGGCGGTGAGTTGCAGGGAAATGTTACTGTGAACCATGTTTTAAAAATGAATAACGATTCACTTTTGGTTTGTAGTGATTTAGGAATGTATATTTACAGCTATATTTCTGATAAACTCACACGGTTTCCTATTGTTCCCAACCAAAAACCTGTCTTAAGCTGCACATACGATAATAATGGTTATTTGTGGTTGGGTACAAGTTTGGGACTAATAAAGTATAATCATAAATATGAGACAATAGAG
>JASMTI010000204.1:0-1383 GCA_041694375.1 Bacteroidales bacterium
TTCAGAATTGAGCTGGAACCATTAAGAAACCGGCGGGAGGATATACCGGAGTTGTTTGATTATTTTGTAAAAAAACTTTCGGCTTCAATGAAGAAGCCCATCGAAAAAATTACGGGCGAAGTTTATCCGATGTTAACTGAATATGATTATCCGGGCAATATCAGGGAGTTGCGAAATATAACCGAGCATGCGATTATTTTGTCGGAGAATAAAACAATAAGCTCACAGCAGTTTCCTGAGTTTTTTAGTCAGCCTGCGGCAGGCAGCGAACATGCCGATTCTACTTTTGACTTGACGTTGAACGAGAAAAAAATGATTTTGAAAGCTTTAGGGCACACAGGCCATAATAAAAGCAAGGCGGCTAAATTATTAGGAATAACGTGGCAGGCTCTTGATCGTAAAATGAAAAAGTATGAACTCTAGTGTCAGGGCAATATGGTGTCCGTCTTACATGTAACTCTTTCTCACAGCCTTTAGTTACTCTGGCTTTCTTCAAGGTTTCCAATCATCTTACCGGACAAATTATGCTGCACTCATAGGTGTTTAAATACATATAATTTTTCACTCTTTTTTGCTTAGCGCAATTAATTTGCCTGGCACGAAAATCACGTTCAATCCTTTCAGGATTGAGAGATTGATATCGCATCATTAACCCTGCATTTCATACAGGGTTAATGCTGTTCATCGCCTTCGGCGATATGGTATTGTTAAAATAGCCGGCAAAAAAATCAACGTTACTAATTGTAGTATGCAACCAGCATAGTGCAAAGAATCCACGAAGTGGATGAACGGCATAAACCGCGGGTGAAACCCGTGGAAATAATAGCATCGGACTATCCACCAACCCTGAAAAGGGTTGAACAAGTCATCATTGTCTTTTGCGCCCTTACTTTTTGCTTAGCGCAACTTTTTATGTTGAGCAATAGAATCACGTTCAATCCTTTCAGGATTTTAAGATTGACATGGCATCATTAGCCCTGCATTTCATACAGGGTTAATGCTGTTTATCGCCTTCGGCGATATGGTATTGTTAAAATAGCCGGCAAAAAAATCAACGTTACTAATTGTAGTATGCAACCAGCATAGTGCAAAGAATCCACGAAGTGGATGAACGGCATAAACCGCGGTGAAAAACCCTATTAATCTGAAATTCATTTTTTACTTATATCAGACACAATGATTTCAAATACGTAGAAATACCTATCCGATAACGGAGGGTTTGTTTGTGGTGAAAAGCGTTAAGGTATACAAAATCAGGATAATATAATTTTGGCATGATAAGTGACATATAAAGTTACAACCGTTTGATGACGCAGTCATCCTTATAACAACCGGTCGCATTTCATGTTACTACTCTTTATCGCGTGATGGCCGGTTGTTTTT
>JASMTI010000205.1:0-52088 GCA_041694375.1 Bacteroidales bacterium
TGCGGCCATGATTGCCATTACAGGGTACTATAAATACCTAAACAATGAATTTGCAAGTCATGATATGGTGCCATTTGCAAGGATGGTGTTATAACAACCCTGAATATAAACACATTAGAACCATATAAGACATAGAAGAAAATATAAGAGACACTTATATGAGCTTATAATCCTTATATGGTTGAAACACTACCACTTAGCCCCGAACTACAACATTCTACATAAATTAATACACTAAAAACATTTAAAGACAATTTTTTTAATTAAGTCTTTTTATATATCTTTGTTTTTATGATAACAATTCCTTATTACGGAAATAATTCAAACTAAAATATGACACACCTTCCTTGCAATAAAACATATTATTATTTACAAAAAAACGAATTCAATAATTCTCAAAATTATTAACCATATAAATAAGATAGCCTATGAAATAAACAATAAAAAGAAAAAACTTGGGCATAAACAAACATCACCAAAACAGCCCAAATCAACTAATTCAGTACTAAATATTTAAAAAAAACCTAAAAATGAAAAACTTAAATTTCTTAACTTTTATTTACGCCATTGCATTATGGTTTTATTCATGTGATAATCAAACAATTACCCCCCCTCTATCAAGAAGATTATAAAACGACCAATCATACGATGAAAATAGATAGTAGTCTTGGTTTTACTGTCGTAGTTAAAAATAACACTTTACAGTTCCCTTTTTCGGATGAAGTTTTAAAAGCTATAGATATACTAGAGGAATTACCTTCAAAAGAACGCATCGCATGGGAGAAAAAAATCGGCTTTACATCCTATCAAACATTATATGAAAAAATAGAAAAACAATTAAACAACATCGACAATGAAAAAGAATATGATAAGCTGATCCAATCTAACAGCCTCATAATAAAAAAAGACCCTAATGGTTATCTGGGCATAAAACCAAGAATATATGGCTCATATTCATATATTACTAACAGCCTTGGCTTTTTTATCAACGAAATATTTGCCAACAAAGTTTACGATGGAGTTTTATATTCTGGTTACATATATGATTTACCTGCAATAATTGCTAAAAGCCATGAAAACACTTCAGATATAAATTTTGATTTATCAAAGTTTGAGATTCAAACAATTGTCCTTGATAATAATGAATCGTCCCCACTGAAATCGTATGTTGACAGAGAAAAAACTAACAACCAAGGCGTTTGCTTAAGAATTGGAGATGATAGCAATAGAAAAAAATGGAAAAAGAAAGCATCTTTTAAAATGGGGATAGAAAATAATTATATTCCAACTACAATTTCTTCTATTGAGGATTGGAATAAAACTTATTATACTGTTTACTATTACTGCAATTATGATCCCTATAATTATGATTGCGATTGTTATACGTGCGAATGTGGTTATAGTGGGTACTACAGCTCCGAACTAGGCAAGTGGCTTACATATACTGAAGACAATTCGGGCTACTGGAAAGTTGAAGTTCCCTATGAAGGATACTTTGAAGATGCACCATGGAATAAACCACCAGAAGGTATGTTTTCACAATATATAACAGAAATACACCAAAAAAGATATTACAACTGGGAAGGAAATGTAAAAGTCTGGGTGCAATTTTATGCTGAGATTCTTAAATGGTGGAGTTGGAAAACATATGATGGAACCATATTAAGGATTGACAATATTGAAGCTACTGTTTTAATAGGGGAAAATGATCCAGGACACTCTGATATACTTACTACAACAATAAATCCAATATCATGGAATCAAGAGAATAATGAAGGGACACATATACATTCAAAAATTTATCAAAAGACATACGATTTTATTATACCTGGTTACGAAAAAATTAATAAACCATATGCTAGGTTCGATTGCTATTCGGGTGAATTAGAGGTACGTTTTTGCTCAATACATCCAATTACATTTAGTTATTAAATCACTAAAATACACCACCCGATTGTTTTTGTACAGTCGGGTGGTATAAAAATGCAACCATGTACAAAAAAGCCATTTTCTTATTTTGCGTATTCATCATATGCATTGCTTCATACGGGCAAAAGCTTGATGCTGGTGTAAGTATGGAAGGGGGAATCAGCAGCACCACCGATCAATTAAAACGGTTAGAAAAAGAAAATGCCCCGTTTTTTGCAATAGGTACAAGGGTAAGTTATCCAATATTTCAAAGCAGTTTTTCTATTGAATCGGGTATTTCATACTACCAAAAACTAATTTATCTTAACAACAATGAATCTGTAATTGAATATAGTCTCAAGGATAGCTATGAAGTTACACATGGTGTTAGTATTAATCGAAAAATAAATAATGATGGGATTTTTGTCCCTTTGTTTATTACTTCACATATTAACAAATTCACCATTGGTATTGGGGGGAAGTACTGGTATAGTTTTTTGAAAGGAAGGCAATTTAAAAAAAGTGGGGGGCTTTTTGAATATGGTAGTGGCACTCGTTTTGAAACCTATTCAAACGTATATTTCCCAAAAAGCCATTTCACGTTGAGTGGTATGTTAGGATATAAAATACAACATTTTGAATTCAGGGTAAATTTCGATCTGGTCTTTAAGCCTATACTGTACTGCGACTACAAGGCTTTTCTAAATGACGAATTATTTGTCGATGACCACATGTCGTCAAAAATGAATTTAGTAAGTATCCAAGTCATTTATAATCCTGATTTTGGACATAAAAAAAGAACCCGTTCAAAAGATAAAGGCTCTATTAAAGACTTCTTTAAAAAACTTTACCTGTAAATATATTTTATGAGACAAAAAGCTTGCCTCCTGTTGTTAGCACTATCGGTCCTGTTTTGTGACCAGATATCTGCACAACTAAAAATATCCGGAATTGTAGAAACGGAACAAAACGAAACCATCCCCTATGCCTATATTATTGACAAAAAAGGCAATTATGGGACAATTACAAATATCGATGGCCACTTCACCTTCATTTCACAATCAGAAAACCCAACCCTCAAGGTATCGCATGTAGCCTATTCCCCTAAAGAAATTAGTTTAAAAACAAAAACCGATACATTTATTACCATCGTACTTAAAAACCGTACCATTGAAGAAATAACTGTCCGTAGCACACCATTGGCCCGTCAGGCAATGATTGGCACAAATTTCCTTGAAGGCAAAACCATTCAAAACATACCAACTTTTTTTGGGGAGCAGGACATTGTTAAAGCAATGACCATTTTACCCGGTATTTCAAATGGCCTCGATTTATACTCGAACCTTTATGTACGTGGTGGTGAACGCGATCAAAACCTGTTTTTAATGGATGGTGCAAGGTTTTATACAAGTTCACATGCAGGGGGTTTTGCCTCGCTGTTTAACCCGGATATTATAAAACACATCGATATTTACAAAGGGGGTGCCCCGGTAAAATATGGCGATGGTCTTTCTTCTGTAGTTGATATTACCTTGAAAAAAGGAAGCAATAAACCCAAACTTAACATCGACATAGGCACAATGCGCTCCGGGTTCCTCACCGAAGGCCGGGTTGGGGAAAAACTCAACTACATTTTTGCAGGCCGTTTTTCATACTGGGACATCCTAAACGGAAACCTCTACAAAGAAAAAACAACAACTGACGACATCAATCAAACCCGGGCATACAGCCGACTTCGTTTTTGGGATGTTGACGGAAAAATTACCTATTCAATATCGCCCAGAACATCGTTAAATTTAAACAGCCATTTAGGTGAAGATGAAAATTCATTTTTTGAGAAAAGAAAAAACCACGACCTAATTTTAGGGCCAAACAGGAAAGTTCAATCCGGGGGAACATATATTACAAACAACAACATCACATTAGGCTTCAAACACATTTCAAAAAAAGGGGCAATAGTAAAAAACACCGCATGGTTTACCCACTATCAACTCGACTCGAAAAGTGATACCAAATGATACCTGTCTAAAAACAACTACGTACATGATTACAGCACAAGGAAAACGTACATAAAAGATTATTCAGATAAACTTGAGATATCATTTCGCGCTGGGCAAAAGCACCAAATGAATGTTGGAACACAAATAACTTCGCTGCAAACAACACCCGAGAAATATGAATCGAATAGCGAATACAACCAGATAGACACGACTTATAATGAGGAAGAAAATAACGCAAGCGATATTTCCTTGTTTATAGAAGATGATATTAAACTATCAAACCAGTTATATTTACGTGCAGGAATTCGTGGCACACATTTAAAAACAAAAGATTCAACATTTTACAGTATCCAACCCCGTACCACACTACGTTGGCTTTTAAATAAAAACACAACGTTAAAAACAGGTATATCGCTCACCCAACAACCTTTTCATGTATTGGTAAACACCTACGGATATTATCAGGAAGAATCGTGGCTCCTTGCCAACAAACAGTTTTCACCCCAAAAAGCCTGGCAATTCTCAAGTGGGATTTCCGGTAAAATTAAAGGGACACAAATTGAATATAATATCGAAGTTTATTATAAAAACATGCAGAACATGTTGTTTTATGCTCCACCAGACTTCGAAATGGATGCAATGACAAAATATATAAAAGACAATGGCAAGGGAAAAAGTTACGGAACCGAGTTTTTATTTCAAAAAGGGTCCGGGCAAATCCAATGGTCAGTTGCATATACCTTATCATGGTCTTACCGAAAATTTGACGACTTAAATAATGGTAAGTGGTTTGCAGCCTCCTTCGACCGCAGGCACGATTTAAACATAGGCCTTCATTATTTTAGGAATGAGAAGGATACCTGGAATTTTAATTACCTCCTGCAGTCCGGTCGTGCATATACAATGCCCGAAGCGTATGTACCAAAATCCGATATTTTTACATCGCACTACGTACTTAGTAGCATAAACAATGCACGCACACCAATGTACCGCCGTTTTGATGTTTCATACAAACATAAGGGATCTTTTCTGGGAATTCCGAAAACCGAACTCACCTTGAGCATAATGAACCTTTTTGCCCGAAAAAATCCGTTTGCTATTTATGCAAAAGGTGGCAAATTGTACTTATCAACCTTATATTTAGTATTACCATCGGCAAAACTCAAAATTTATCTATTCAATTAATCGACCATGAAAAAAACAATCTATATTTTACTGTCCTTAATTAATATTTTCTTGCTTTCATCATGCATTGAGCTCGAAAAAGAAATTACCATTAGCACCACATATAAAGGTAACGAAATTGTTGTAGTGGGATATCTATCGAATGATGGTGCATTAGCCAGTATCCAGCAAACCATGCCATCGGATGACAGCAACAGCGAACCCATAATAATTAAAGGGGCAAACGTAGGCCTATACAGCGCCCAGGAAAACAAACTTATACAAAAATTACACACTACGGATTCAATAATGTACTTCACCCCTGAGCAATTTAAACCTAAAGAAAACACCCCTTATTTCATTAAAGTTTCAGCTCCCGGATTTGAAACAGTAACATCCGCCCCACAAAAAGTCAGCAACGCTTTAAAATTCGACACTGTAAAAGTAAGCATAACCGATAATAAACATTGGAAAAACGATGATGCCTATGAAGAACTATTTGGCAAAAACAGGAATATCGACGTTGAATACTCATTTCACACCACAACCCCGTATGCATCGGTAAACGTTTTAGAACTCGGTTATTATAATAACGAGTATTATGAAGACTATAACTATTATTGGAAGAAAAAATATGTTAAAAAATTATATGAAATTGAGCTCAGTTATTATGGCACTTTAAACCCAATCTCTAAACGTTTCAATTTTGATAATAATAATGACCACATAGAAACAAAAGACTCCATAACTTACAATGATCTTAAATATCCGGTTTTCGACAGAATTGATGGGATATACCTACGGGGCTATTATCTTTCGGAAGACCTGTCAACCTTTATAACTGAAACCACTATGTATATGGAAAATCGAACCAGTCCTTTTTCTGCCTTAGCCGGAATTATAGAAAGCAACATGAGCAACAACATCGGTTATTTCGGGACAATGACTGCAAAAGATACATTAATCACACTTCCACCGCATCCGGACGATGTAAATAACTTTTATCAACACAATTAAAGCATTGCAACAAAAAACCCCTAACTGAACCATAAAAACAATTACAACATCTCCCTAAAGTCCAGTTTTTCGTTCCCGGGCTCACTTACTTTGCCATCTTCACACACCAGCGTACGCGCCGGAAATGCCTCTACGATCAGTTTATCGTGGGTGGCCATTAAAACTGTTTTGCCCGTGCCATTTATCTCTTTGAAAAGTTTAAGTATTTCAACCGATGTTTCGTGGTCGAGGTTACCGGTGGGCTCGTCGGCCAGTATTATTTCGGGGTCGTTTAGCAATGCCCGTGCAATCACAACACGCTGTTGCTCTCCCCCCGAAAGCTGGTGGGGCATTTTGTTGATAACAGGCATCATGCCCACTTGTGTGAGAATTTCTTCAATACGGGTTCTCATTGCTTTTTCATCAGTCCACCCGGTAGCCTTAAGCACAAACTTCAGGTTATCGAAAACCGTACGGTCGGTAAGCAACTTAAAATCCTGAAACACCACCCCAAGCTTGCGCCTCAGCAATGGAACATCTTTGGTCTTAATTTTCAGCAAATCGAAACCAGCAACCTCTGCAAGCCCCTTAAATACAAGTATTTCGGCATTTATCACTTTTATCAGGCTTGATTTTCCACTACCAACTTTGCCAATGATATAAACAAACTCACCATTATAAATATCAAAATTAACATTGGTAAGTACCAGTTGATCGCGTTGAAACACATCAACACTTTTTATTGTTATTGTCGTTTTTGTTTCCATGTAATCTCATGTCTAACATCTAAAATCTAAGAATCTATTTTAACACAAATCTAATTTTTTTACCCTAAATAAATACTACAATCAACCAATAAACAGTTTATTGTTGAGAACTCATTTTATTATACCATTTACAGTTTAAATTAAATAGCTATTTTTACGGTCAAATTTCATCGCAATCGATTATGGAAAACAGAACACTGGCTATAAGCATCTTCATTTATATTTTAGCATTTGGCACGACCCTTGGGGCGCAAACAAATGTCAACAATGAAACACCAATAACATACAACAAGGCCATTGAGCTTTACAACACATCAAACTACATTGCAGCCGAAAAGGTTTTCACCGATTTGATTGAAACAACCGCACCCAACGACCCCCTGCGTTTCGACCTCGATTATTACCGCCTAATGTGCATGGTTAAACAAAACAAACGAATCAGTGAAGCCGAAATACAATCGTACCTGAACACAACCAATGGCAGCCCGTGGGAAAACCAGTTATGGTACGAACTGGCTAAACTACAGTTCTCGAACCGGCGTTACCCTATTGCAGCCCGTAATTTCAAGAAAGTTGACAAAAGGCTGCTGCCAAAAGCCGACCGCGAAGATTTTTCATTTTTTTCGGGATACAGCAACTTTGAGGCCGGCAACCTCAATGAAGCCAAACAGTCATTTTACGAAGTAAAACGCAGCAGCTCACAATACGCCCCTTCTGCTACTTATTACTGGGGGTACATCAATTACCTCGAAGGCAATTACAAAACTGCACTCGACGAATTTTCAACACTTAGGAACAACCGCGAATTTAAGGGCTTTATCGATTACTATACCGTACAAATTTATTACCTGATGGAAGATTACAACAAGGTAATTGAGATTGGCGAAGACCTGGTTCGTAGTGCCCCAAAAGAACAACAAAACGAGCTGCATAAAATTGTTGGCGACGCATTTTACGAAACCAACCGCTTTATTAATGCCATAAAATACCTTGAAGCATATAAAGGCGTAAACGGGAAAAAAGCCCCGGAAGATTTTTACCGGTTAGGCTTCTGCTATTACAAAACAAAAGACTACAAAAATGCCATCAAAAATTTTGAAAAAGCAACTGTAAATGATGACCTGATGGCACAAAATGCCTATTACCACCTTGCCGATTGCTATTTAAAAACTGACAATAAAAACAAAGCCCGCGTAGCTTTCGAGCAGGCTGCCAATTACAGCTTCGACGAAAAAATTGAGCAGGATGCGCTCTTCAACTATGCAAAACTAACCTACGAATTATCATATTCACCCTTTAATGAAACCATAAAGGCTTTCGATGAATACATTACAAAATACCCCGATTCGGAACGAAACGATGCAGCTTTTAATTATTTGGTGAAGGTTTACATGACCACCAAAAATTATGGAGATGCCATTTCTTCTATCGAAAAAATAAAGAACAAGTCTTCTTCGGTTAAAGAGGCCTATCAACGGGTTACCTACTTCCGCGGACTTGAACTATTCAACGACGGGCATTACAGCCGTGCGCTTGAGCAGTTTAACAAATCGCTTGAACATGCCCAATATAACCGTTCATACAAAGCCCTCACACTATATTGGATGGGCGAAACTTATTTCAGGACATTACAATACGACAAGGCAATTGAATATTTTAAAAATTTTCAACAAACCCCGGGAGCATTTAGCACCAAACAGTTTGGAAATGCATATTACAACATCGGTTATTGCTACTTCAACCAAAAACAATACGATATGGCACTCGACTGGTTTCGCAAATACCTGAACCAAAGCAAAACAGAAAAGGAAACGGAGGCCGATGCATCGAACCGTATTGCCGATTGTTTTTATTTAAAACGCCAATTTATCCCGGCCATCGAGTATTACGAAAAAGCACATCAGCTTAATGCTTACGACCCCGATTATGCCTTGTTCCAGGCTGCAATATGCCACGGGCTGAACGACAATGCCACTAAAAAAACAGAACTGCTTGAAAGTTTGATCAAGCAATACAACCGTTCGTCTTTTATCGACGATGCCCTATACGAAATTGCCCGCACAAACGAGCGGAACAACAAAATCGACCTGGCCATTAACGGTTACAAAAGGCTTATCAACGAAGCCCCACAAAGTAATTTCCTCAAAAAAGCCTATTTGCAGTTGGGATTAATTTATTACAACCGCGAAAACTTTAACGCTTCGCTCGAAAACTTCAAAAAAGTAGTTGAAAATTATCCAAACAGCGAAGAAGCCAAAGCAGCCCTAACCGGCATCAAAAACAATTATGTCGACCTGAACAATGTTGACGGCTATTTTGCTTATGCCAATAACCTCGACAACCATGTTAGCATTTCGGTAAACGAGCAAGATTCTATTTTTTACATGGCCGCCGAAAAAAGTTACATGGAAGGAGATGAAGAAGCTCAAAAACTTTTAGGACAATACCTTGAACGTTACCCCGAAGGCAGTTTCGAGACCAATGCCCTGTTCTACCTGGCCGAAACACTTTATGAAGATGAAGAATATTCAAAATCGCTTGAATATTACAAAGAAGTCAGCAACAAAACCGATAACATATTTACCGAACAAGCCCTGATCAAAGCCGGGGAATTAACTTTTAATGCAGAAGAATACGAAACTGCCCTTAATTACTTTACAAGGCTCGAAAAGCTGGCAGGTACAAAATGGACAACCCTGAAAGCCCGACTCGGCATTATGCGTGCAAATTTCGCGCTTAAACGCCCGGCCGAAACGGTGAAAGCTGCCATTGAATTGCTCGCTACCGAAAACATTACCGAGTTGATGAAAAGGGAAGCTAACTACAAATTAGCTAAATCGTATTACTTGCTCGATGAAGACAACGAAGCTTATAAATATTTCGATATCCTGGCCAACGACACAAAATCGGTTGAAGGGGCCGAATCGAAATATTTTAAAGCCCAAATTTTGTACAACCAGGGAAAATATGATGAGGCCGAAAACGAAATAATGGACTTTATCAGCAAAAATACGCCACACCAATACTGGCTGGCAAAATCTTTCATCCTGTTATCGGATGTATACCTTGCCAAAGACGACATGTTCCAGGCAAAGCATACACTGAAAAGTATTATTGACAATTATAACAATCATGACGACGGCATACTGGAAGAAGCCCAAAAGAAAATTGCAAAAATTGAAAAAAAGGAGCAGGAATCAATTATAATGGATGAAGAAACCCCTGATTCTACTCAAAATTTTTAATCAATTATTAAAGCAGAAAAAATGAAGATTTCAATAAAAATATTCAGCATATTAATTTTTGCAAGCACAGCACTGAGCGCTCAAACAAACCCCGAACTCAACAAAGAGGTTGAAGTGATAAAAGATTACCAACCCAGCATTTCAGATGCATACAAAATCACCAGCAACCCGGTTATACGCGACACAAATAACTACACCCCCAGTTTTTTATATAACATCTATTCAAGCGACATTGAGATTGATAAAAACATCAACCACTTTCCGGTTGTAAAATTAAGCAGCCCGCCCCGCACAAAATCAAACACGGGGTACGCGAAAGCTGCTATTGGCAATGCCCTTACTCCATACGGAGAACTGGTAATCAACACTTCCCCTGCAAAAAACACCGACTTTGGCGTGCATTTTTATCACTTCTCTTCGCGGCCCAATATCAAGCTAAACAACGGACAAAAAGTAAAAGCACCCTACAGCAACAACATGGCACGCATTTTCATGAAAAATTATTTCAGGAAATCGGTGCTCGAATGGGATGTAAACTACAAAAGAAACCGCATAAACTATTATGGTTTTCCGGGCGATACAACCATTTACAACTATTTTAAAAACGAATCGGATAATTATAACAGCAAGCAAGCGTTTAATAATGCTTCGGCAAGCCTGAACCTGCATAACATAAACCGCCGGTCAAAACTCGACTATAACGTAGGCTTAAAATACAATTACTTCTGGAACACCACCGGGCAATCAGAACACCATGCCGGCTATAACGGATTATTCACCCGTCGTTACCGCACCCACCAATTGGTTGTTAATACCGAATTCGATTATTATCTGAAGAATGATATAGTTCACAATTTTGACCCAGCCCTTAACAACCACCAGTTTTTTAATGCCAAAATATCACCTGAATACCATATCAGCAAAGATATTTTCGATTTAAGGGCAGGAGCAAATATCAGCACACTCATAGGCGCCGACAGCACATTAAAATGGCACATATCGCCTAAAATTTACTTTGCCTATCACCCCATAAAAGGGGTAATGACTGTTTTTGCCGGAACCGATGGTGGTTTTAAGCACAACAGCTACAGCAGCATGGTTAGCGAAAACCCCTACACCGATTACAACACCGACCTCAAACCTTCGGAAGAAGTAATTCAGGTTTACGGTGGCTTTAAAGGCAAAATAAGCCGCAGGCTTTCATATTTAATCGGGGTAAATTATTCTATTAATCAAAACGAAGCCTTGTATTACCAGACCAATAAAATATCGGTTGACAGCATGGTATTCAACAACATGTTCACACCCGTTTACGATGACATCAACCGGCTGAAATTTGGTGGCAAATTCCGTTTTAGCGGTCAACGTACAACCATAAACCTCGAAGGCAATTACTACATTTATAGTGCCGATAGTTTATCCAACCTTCCACACTTGCCGGCTTACGATGCATCGCTCGACGTAGCAGTCAGCATCACCGATAAAATTAATGCTACGGCCGGTGCAACGGTAATTGGCAAACAAAATGGTTATGTGAAAAATATACCGCAAGCCCCGTTGCCATTAACAGCAATGAACATAACACCATCAGCTTTTAAAGAATTTGACCTTGATACGGCAATTGACATTAGCTTAGGCGCCGAATACAAGTATTCAAAAAACATGTATTTTTACCTGAATGCGAACAATCTTCTCAATCAAAATTATCAGCGCTGGAATGGTTACAACCAGCAAGGACTGTTAATTCTTTTAGGTGCCCGGATTGCTTTCTGAAAAGGCTGAAATCCTGTAAGGTTCCAAGCACTAAAAAGACACATTAATTTGTTGAAAACTTTTTAGCTTATAAGCTGATTTTCTTAGGCGAAACAGCTTTATTTTGTTATATTTGGTCACTATTTTAAAAAGTCAAATTTATTTTTATAATATATTGATTACCAGAGCTAAAATAGAAACTAAATCATCAGATTGCCTGAAGTTTTTTCCAACCCGGAAAATTAATTTTGAACTTACAACGATTTAGATTTTTCCCTTTCAGATTAGCGTCTGATTGTGATTTTTTTGGCTCTATTCGAATAACTAAAAAAGAAAGTCAATGAGTGAATCAGAAAACAAAGAATTGACAAAACAAAACGAATATTCAGCCAGCAGTATCCAGGTACTCGAAGGCTTAGAAGCGGTGCGTAAACGCCCGGCAATGTACATTGGTGACGTAAACGAAAAAGGCCTTCACCATTTGGTTTACGAAGTTGTTGACAATTCGATTGACGAAGCACTCGCCGGTCATTGTCAAAACATCGATGTCATCATCAATGAAGACAACTCCATATCGGTGGCCGATGATGGGCGTGGTATTCCAACCGAAAAAATGGAAAAAGAGCAAAAATCGGCACTTGAAGTCGTAATGACCATACTCCATGCCGGTGGAAAGTTCAACAAAGACAGCTACAAAGTTTCAGGTGGTTTGCATGGTGTTGGTGTTTCATGTGTTAACGCCCTGTCCGAAAACCTGAAGGCCGAAATTCACCGCGAGGGTAAAATTTGGGTACAGGAATATATGAAAGGCAAACCACAGGGGGAAGTAAAGGTTATAGGTGAAACCGAAAAAACCGGTACCATTATTACTTTTAAACCCGACAAATCGATTTTCCTTACAACTTCATACAAATACGAAATCCTTCAGGCACGTTTACGCGAGCTGGCCTTCCTGAATGCAGGCATCAAGCTCACTTTAATCGACAAGAGAGAAATTGAAGAAGATAATGAATATAAAAACGACACTTTCTATTCAGAAGAAGGCTTAAAGGAATTTGTTGAATTTCTTGACGAAACACGTGAAAAGCTGATTGATGAAACCATCAATATTGCAACGGAAAAGAACGATGTGCCTGTTGAGATAGCCTTGCACTACAATACTTCGTTTACCGAAAACATCCAGTCATACGTTAACAATATTAACACCATCGAAGGTGGTACACACCTCACCGGTTTTCGCCGCGGGTTAACACGTACACTAAAAAATTATGCCGACAAATCGGGCATGCTCGAAAAACTTAAATTCGACATTAGTGGTGACGATTTTCGCGAAGGTTTAACGGCCGTTGTTTCTGTAAAAGTGGCCGAACCACAATTCGAGGGACAGACAAAAACGAAACTTGGAAACTCAGAAATAAGTTTAGCGGTTGACCAGGCTGTAAGCGAAATCCTTTCATACTACCTTGAAGAGCACCCAAAAGATGCTAAACAGATTGTCCAGAAAGTGATTTTAGCTGCACAGGCACGCCATGCCGCCCGAAAGGCCCGTGAACTGGTACAGCGCAAAAACGTAATGACCGGCGGAGGCTTGCCAGGTAAACTTGCCGACTGTTCAGATAAAGACCCTGATAATTGCGAAATATTCCTCGTTGAGGGCGACTCGGCAGGTGGTACCGCAAAACAAGGCCGCTACCGAAAGTTCCAGGCCATATTACCACTGCGGGGTAAAATCCTGAATGTTGAAAAAGCAATGCAACACCGTGTTTTCGAAAGTGAAGAGGTTAGAAACATATTTACAGCACTCGGTGTATCAGTGGGTACCGAAGACGATGCCAAAGCCCTTAACATGGAAAAGCTTCGTTACAAAAAGGTGATTATCATGACCGATGCCGACGTTGACGGCAGCCACATCGCAACGCTTATCATGACACTCTTTTTCCGATACCTGCGCGAACTCATAAAGGCAGGCTACCTTTACATTGCCACTCCTCCACTTTACTTAATCAGAAGAGGCAAAAAAGAAGATTATGCATGGACCGAACAACAACGCTTGCAACTTATCGACGCACTTGGAAATGGCAAAGAAAGCAATGTACACATTCAGCGCTACAAAGGTTTGGGAGAGATGAACTCGGAACAGTTATGGGAAACAACCATGAACCCCGAAAACCGTACACTTCAGCAGGTTACAATTGAAAATGCAGCTGAAGCCGACCACATCTTCTCAATGCTGATGGGCGACGAGGTACCACCACGCCGTGCATTTATCGAGAAACATGCAACTTACGCGAACATCGACGCATAAAACAACAAGTCAATTGTCATTCGTCATTGGTCATTAGTATGTCTAGTCCTAAAATATGGCTACATGTTAATAATTAATTTAAGCTACATTTTTTAAAGACCATATTTGGGGTTTTGTACCCTAAAGATAAATGTAATCTTTTATTGTTATAAATATTAATTGCATTATCGGTTGCCAAGCAAGCAGACTTCTTGTTAAAGAAGGTTTGGTCAAGGTAAAATTCATCCTTTAATATTCCGTTAACCCTTTCTGCTATTGCGTTTTCGTAACAGTGATTTTCTTCGGTCATACTTATTCCTATCCCTTTCTTTTTTAGTGCCTCCACGTATTGATTGCTGCAATATTGGATGCCCCGATCTGAGTGATGTACCAACCCGGCCGCAGGTCGGGATGTTTGCAGAGCTCGCTTTAGGGCTCGCAAACATCCCGCCAGCTCGAGTGAATCACTGATATCATATCCTACAATTTTACGGGAAAACATATCTGTTATCAGTGCCAAATAGCAAAAGCCATTTATAGCCCGGATATAGGTTATATCAGATACCCAAACCTGGTTAGGGGCAGTCACCTCCATGTCTTTTACAAGATTTTTGTACTTATGGAAACGGTGATAGGAATCGGTTGTTTTACATGACGATTTTTTACGCTTCACAAGCATATCGTGCTCGCGGAGTATATCAAAAAGTTTGTCCCTACCGACTTTTAGCCCTTCTAATACAAACAAGGTGCACAAAGCTTCGTAAAGCTTCCTGGTTCCAACACGGGGTTGCTCAATACGTTCTTCTTTAACAAATTCAAGTACCTTTTTGTCAATAGCTTCTTTCTGTTGTTTTCGGGCTTTAATCTTGTAGTAAGCATCCCTGTGCATTCCATAACACCGGCAGGTTTGCTCTATGCTTGCCTGCCCGGTGTGCTTTGTCTTTTCTACTGCCTTCATCAGACTTAGAGGTTTAAGTTTTTTTTTAACTCATCTACACTTTTGTATCCAAGCTTTTCTGCTGCTACTTCAAGGTAAGAGTCCATTGCCAACTTATCCAAGTCTTTCTTTATAAGCAATTCTTTCAGTTGCTTGATTTCCTTCTGTAAGGCTTTAAGGCGTGTTGTTTCGTCTTGATTTTCCACTAGTATTCGGGTATTCATTAAATCTTTCCGGTTGTACTTTTTTATCCATTCATTTATGGTAGTCCGGTTTATACCATAAATGTCTCCAAGCTTTTTCTTGGAATATTTCCCCGTACTAAGTTCGGCTAAAATTTTTAATTTGAAACCTTCGCTGTAACGTCTTACGACTCCATCATTTTTATACATAATTGCTAAGTGTTGTGTAGCCGTTTTTTAGGACGGGTCAGTAACCCAAATGACGAATGACCAATGACGAATGACTATTATTTATGAAAATTTGTGTTTTTTGTTCTTCAAGCAATGCTGTTGATAACAATTACTTTGCAGCTGCCGATAAACTTGGCTTACTGATTGCAAAAAACCAACACACATTGATTTATGGCGGTGCCAATGTTGGGTTAATGGAGCATGTGGCTAAGACCGTAAGCAGAAACAAGGCCCACATTATTGGCGTAATCCCTCAAAAAATCTATGATAAGGTACTCGCTTCATCACTTCCTGACGAAATGATTATAACCCCTACAATGGATGAGCGGAAAAAGAAAATGCGCGAAATGTCTGATGCGTTTATAGCTTTGCCGGGCGGTTTTGGCACACTCGAAGAAATACTGGAAGTTATCACCCTGAAACAACTCGACTATCACCGTAAACCAATTGTCTTCATTAACACCAACAATTTTTACGGACACCTCATCCAACAATTTGAAAAATCGTACACCGAACTATTCGCCAAAGAACACTACCGGCAAATCTATACCATCGTTAATTCACCGGAAGAAGCAATTGACTACATTGACAACTACGAACATCACGAAATTGGCGAAAACAAATGGTTTAATGTACCGGAAAAGTAGAATCAGCATCAATAAAACCTTCAAAAACCATTTCGGCAGGTCCCTTTAGCCACACATTGGTAAATATTTCCCCCTCGCGTTTAAAATGAACTTCAAGCTGGCCCCCTTTGGCTGTAATTTCATATTTGCCTTCATTAACACCATTTTTATAAGCAGCACTCAGTGCTGAAGCTGTTATTCCTGTACCACAAGCCAGGGTTTCACTTTCTACGCCGCGCTCATAAGTGTATACTGTCAGGTGGTTGCCACCTTCGTCTTTCACAAAATTAACATTGGTGCCAGCTGGCTGAAAACGGGCATCGTAACGTAATTGGCGCCCTTCAATATCCACATCAATGATTTTTAAGTCATCAACAAAATGCACAAGATGTGGGACACCGGTATTCAGGAAATAACCATCGCTATGAACCTCAACACCATCAACATTTCCCATTTTTAAATTAACCAGTCCTTCATCATCAATATGGGCTTCATGCTCCCCGTCGGCAGCCATAAATTGCGCATCGTTTTCAACCAAACCAAGTTTTTTGGCAAATGCAACAATGCAACGGCCGCCATTTCCGCACATCTCGGCCTCGTAGCCATCAGAATTATAGTACATCATTTCAAAATCGTACTCATTTGATTTCTCAAGTGTTATTAAACCATCGGCCCCTATACCAAACCTACGGTGACACAGGAATTCAATTAATTTTGCATTTGTGCCGTCAAAAACTTTTTCACGGTTATCGATCATGACAAAATCGTTACCGGCACCCTGGTATTTATAAAAAGTGTACTTCATTATTTTACTATGTTTTTCTTGAATAAAACCAATCTTTCAACTGAATGCAATATATAAAAACATTGTCCAAAATCATTTGCAATTGTTAACAAAAGTAACGTTTTGCGGTTAAAGATTGTTAAACCCTGTGTGACAATTCGGCACTTCAACAACAGAGGAATTATTTTTGTGTTTATAAAGAACAGTTTTTTGTAAATAATTTAAAAACATATTTGTCATGAGAAAAATTCAAAACATTATTGTAGGCGTATTACTGGCCCTTGTTGGTGGTTTTACAGCTATTTTAATTTATACTAATTACTTCGAAAACCCTAAAGTAGTAACCGTAACCGAGCCCAGGGCTGTACAATACGCGAATCTTCCGTCGGCACCACAAGGTGTTGACCTCACAACAGCAGCCGAGAATTCAGTGAAGGCCGTTGTACACATTCAAACCCAATTCCAGCAACAAGGTTATCCTTCAAGCGGGAACCCTTTTTTCGATTTCTTTTTTGGTGACCCTTATCGCCAGCAGCAACCACGCATGCAACAAGCATCGGGTTCAGGCGTAATTATATCGCCCGATGGTTATATTGTCACCAACAACCATGTTATCGAGAATTCGGATAAAATAAAAATCATTCTTAACAACAAACAAGAATATGAAGCCGAAATGGTTGGAACCGACCCCAACACCGATATTGCCTTGCTTAAAGTAGATGCCGATGAAAATTTACCTGCAATACAATGGGGAAATTCCGACAACCTGCGATTAGGGGAATGGGTACTTGCAGTAGGAAACCCTTTCAACCTCACATCAACCGTCACTGCTGGTATTGTTAGTGCCAAAGCACGTGGTATTGGTATTATTGGCGGCCAGCTCCCTATTGAATCGTTTATCCAAACCGATGCTGCCGTTAACCCCGGGAACAGTGGTGGTGCACTGGTAAATACACGCGGCGAACTTGTTGGCATCAACACGGCAATTGCCTCTCGTACCGGTTCATACAGCGGATACTCTTTTGCCGTTCCTGTTAGCATTGTCCGAAAAGTAGTTGACGACCTTAAAGAATATGGCGAAGTGCAACGTGCTATTTTGGGGGTGAGCATACAAAATGTAAATGCAGAATTAGCAGATGAATTAAAACTCGACGACGTAAAAGGCGTATATGTTGCAGCAGTGGTAGAAGACGGTGCAGCTATTGAGGCCGGCATCGAAGAAGGTGATGTAATACTGGCAATCGACAATATTGACGTAAATACCGTAAGTGAGCTGCAAGAACAAATAAGCAAACACCGTCCCGGAGATGAAGTTGAAGTATTGGTAAAAAGAAACAACAAAGAAAAACGTTATACTGCCACGTTACAAAACATGAAAGGTGGAACCGGGATTGTTAAAAATACACTGAATGTTCTGGGGGCCGAACTTGACAAAGTTGACCAAAACCTTAAAGAAAAATTAAACATAAGGGGTGGATTGCTTGTTACTAAAATCCATGAAGGAAAATTTGAAGAAGCAGGCATTGAAGAGGGCTTCATTATCACACATGTTAACAAGCGCAGTGTGAACTCAGTACAGGAAATTAAAGATATTATAAAAGTATCAAAAGGAGGAGTATTAATTGAAGGGGTTTACAAAAACGGAGAGGAAGCTTATTATGTTTTTGGCCTTGATTAAACATGTGCACACAATTTATAATAAATCAGAACAACGCAAGTTTGAATAAGTGAGTAAAAACTAATATATTTGCGCGTTTTTTCAAAGAGAATACATGAGACAGCTAAAAATTACAAAGTCAATTACCAACCGCGAAAGTGCTTCGCTTGACAAGTACTTACAAGAGATTGGTAAAGAGGAACTTATTACTGTAGAAGAAGAAGTAGAATTGGCACAGCGAATCAAGAAAGGCGACCACGCCGCCCTTGAAAAGCTAACACGTGCCAACCTGCGTTTTGTTGTTTCAGTTGCAAAACAATATCAAAATCAGGGGTTAAGCCTTCCCGACTTAATTAACGAAGGCAACCTGGGATTGATAAAAGCAGCTGAAAAATTCGACGAAACACGCGGTTTTAAATTTATTTCTTATGCTGTGTGGTGGATTCGTCAATCAATTCTTCAGGCATTAGCTGAACAATCGCGTATCGTGCGCTTGCCACTGAACCAGGTAGGTTCGTTGAACAAAATCAACAAAGCATTTTCAAAATTTGAACAAGAGCACGAACGTAAACCATCACCCGAAGAATTAGCAGAAAGCCTTGATTTACCTGCCGATAAAGTTGCAGACACCCTGAAAGTTTCAGGCCGCCACGTATCGGTTGATGCACCGTTTGTAGAAGGTGAGGATAACAGCCTGTTGGACGTATTGCCAAACAGCGAATCACCCAATGCCGACCGTACCCTTATCAAAGAGTCGTTAGGCCGTGAAATCGACCGTGCATTAACAACCTTAACTGAAAGGGAGAGCGATATTATTCGTTTGTTTTTTGGCATTGGATGCCAGGACATGACCCTCGAAGAAATTGGTGAACGTTTTGGGCTTACCCGCGAAAGGGTCCGGCAAATCAAAGAAAAGGCAATCCGCCGCTTACGGCACACTACACGTAGTAAGTTACTTAAATCGTATCTGGGATAACCTTATATCTTTAGATAAAACTGAACCGCTTCTGTCACTGACAGTGGCGGTTTTTTATTTAGCACCCCTCAACCTTAACCTCAAACTCAACTTATATGCTTAACAATTTTTAACCACGAATCATTCTTTTTAAACTACGAATCTTATTATTTTCGTATCCGTTTTAGAAATTATGTAAAAACACTAACAAGTAACAATATGACTGATAGTACAGATATTAAAGCATTAAACGAAAAAATTGAAAAAGAGAGCCAGTTTGTTGACATGCTCAACATGGAAATGAACAAAGTAATTGTAGGCCAGAAACACCTGGTCGAAAGCCTCTTAATCGGGTTACTATCTAATGGGCATGTTTTGCTCGAAGGTGTGCCGGGTTTGGCAAAAACGCTGGCCATTAATGCCCTGTCAAAAATAGTAAGTGCCGACTTTGCACGCATCCAGTTCACGCCCGATTTATTACCTGCCGACTTGCTGGGTACGCTAATTTACAGCCAGAAAAACGAAGAATTCATTGTTAAGAAGGGTCCCATCTTTACCAATTTTGTACTGGCCGACGAGATTAACCGGGCACCTGCAAAAGTACAATCGGCACTGCTCGAGGCCATGCAAGAACGCCAAATAACCATTGGCGACCACACCTATAAACTTGAAGAACCATTTCTGGTTATGGCAACCCAAAACCCTATTGAGCAGGAAGGGACATACCCGCTCCCCGAAGCCCAGGTTGACCGTTTCATGCTCAAGGTGGTTATATCGTACCCTAAAAAAGAAGAAGAAAAACTTATTATACAACAAAACCTGTTAAAACAATACCCAACACCAAATTCAATTCTGACACCAGAAGACATTTTAAGGGCACGCGATGTAGTTCAGGAAGTTTATATTGATGAGAAAATTCAGAAATACATCGTGGATATCGTTTTTGCCACCCGCACACCGGCTGATTACGAACTGGAGAAATTCACCGATATGATTAGCTTTGGGGCATCGCCACGTGCCAGCATCAGCCTGGCACAAGCATCAAAAGCTTATGCTTTTATTAAACGCCGTGGGTACGTTATACCCGAAGATGTACGTGCCGTATGCCACGATATCCTCCGCCACCGTATTGGCTTAAGTTACGAGGCCGAGGCCAACAACCTTACAAGCGAAGAAATTATCAGCGAAATATTGAACACTGTTGAAGTCCCTTAACAAAGGGAAATTCCAAATTATAAGAATCCAAATTCCAAATACATTAATGTTGAATGGGAAATTCCAAATAGGAAAATCTAAATTCCAAACCGAACTAAGATGAATGAACTTGAACAGCGATGCATAGAATTTAGTGTAAAAATCAGGAAAATGATTTGTCAACTACCCAAAAATACAAGTAATATTGAGGATGGTAAGCAGGTAGTTCGTTCATCGGGTTCAATTGGGGCAAATTACATAGAAGCCAATGAATCTCTAGGAAACAAGGATAAAGTTTTCAGATTAAAAATAGCAAGAAAAGAAGCTAAAGAAACAATTTATTGGTTGATGATTTTACAAAATACAAACCTCACAAAAACAGATGATATAGAAGATTTAATTGGTGAGGCTGGAGAATTAAGAAAAATCTTCTCATCAATCATCATTAAATTAACTGACAAGTTCAAATAAAATCACATTTTTTCATTTGGATTTTGAAGTTTGGATTTTGGAATTTGGGATTTGGATTTTGGGATTTGGAATTTGGAATTTGGAATTTGGGATTTAGATTTTAGATTAAGAAACATGAAAACACAAAGCACACCATAAAAGTAACTAGTTGAACAAAAAACACATGGAACACACAGAGTTACTTAAAAAAGTACGGAAAATAGAAATCAAGACCCGCGGGCTTTCGCGAAATATTTTCGCGGGTGAATACCATTCGGCTTTTAAAGGCCGGGGAATGGCTTTCAGCGAAGTACGCGAATACCAGTTTGGCGACGATATCCGTAACATCGACTGGAACGTTACTGCCCGCTACAACAAACCGTTTGTCAAAATTTTTGAAGAAGAACGGGAAATGACAGTGATGCTGCTAATTGATGTTAGTGGGTCTCGAGACTTTGGTACTTTCGACAAATATAAAAAGAATGTTATAACCGAAATCGCTGCTGTGCTTGCCTTCTCGGCCATTCAAAACAACGATAAAATTGGCGTAATTTTCTTCTCGGGTAAAATTGAGAAGTTCATCCCCCCTAAAAAAGGGAAAAGCCACATCTTGCGTATTATTCGCGAACTTATCGACTTTGAACCTGAAAACCACGACACCGATATCAAAGGCACGCTTGAATATTTGACCAATGCAATCAAAAAACGGTGCACGGCTTTTGTTATTTCCGACTTTATCGACGACAATAAAGAGCTCAAACGTGCGCTTACCATTGCCAACAACAAACACGATTTGGTTGGCCTGCGTATATTCGACGACCGTGAAGCCAGCCTCCCGCCCATTGGGATGATAAAAATGAAAGATGCTGAATCGGGTCGTTACATCTGGGTAGACACATCAAGCAGTAAGGTACGCGGCGCTTATGCACATTGGTGGCGCGAATTCAGCACCGAACTCGACGGGGCATTCACCAAATCGGGCGTTGATTACGTGAACATCAACACCCGCGAAGATTACGTAAAATCGTTAATGACATTATTCAAAAAACGAGGAAGCAAACAATGAAATTGAAGAACATAACCGCTTTTCTTATTCTTCTTGTGTTGCCTTTTTTAACCATTGCACGCGAGATTAAAACCAAGGCTGAACTCGATAGTGCCGTCATACTAATTGGCGACCAGGTAAAACTGAATGTTGAAATCCAGTTTCCCGATGATGTCGAAATATTTTTCCCGGTGCCTTCCGATTCGTTGGGTGAACATGTTGAAATAATTGAACGTTCAACCGTTGATTCCATCATAATTGATGAAAACACCCTGAAAATGTTGCAGGAGTTCACCGTAACTTCCTTCGATACCGGGCACCATACCATTGCACCTTTCAAGTTCAGCTTTAAGGTTGGCGACATGAGCGATACCATCAAAACAAACCCCACAACACTCCATGTGTTTACGCTTCCCAAGCTCGATTCGCTAATGAATGCCATGCAGGGCCCCATCGATATCAAAGAACCATACGAAGCACCGGTCACCTTTAAAGAAGTTGCCCCCTGGATATTTGGCATTTTATTGGGTGCCGGGCTCATATTCCTGATTATTTATGCCATAAACCGCCGGAAAAACAACAAGCCAATTTTCAGTTTTCAACAAAAACCGAAAGAACCTGCACATGTTATCGCGCTGCGTGAACTCGACCAGATAAAAGAGCAAAAATTATGGCAACAGGGAAAAGTAAAAGAATATTATAGTGAAGTAACCGATGCTATAAGGGAGTACATCGAAAACCGCTATGGTATAACAGCAATGGAACTTACAACCGATGAAATTATTCGAAAAATAAACGAACATAAAGGACTGCTCGACGAAAAATTGTACGAGTACCTTAAACAAATGCTCAGCAGTGCCGACTTGGTAAAATTTGCCAAGTTTACACCGCCCCCCGAAGAAAATGAGCTTTTGTTGGTAAACGCATATTTCCTGGTTAACCAGACAAAAATTGAAGAACAAAACGAAGAGTCTGACGAGCAGGACGAAGACGAAGAAGGAGAAGAAGTTACTTTAAAATAGCCAAAAACTATGTTTAACTATACGTACGCACATCCCGAAATGTTTTATTTGCTACTGGGGCTTGTCCCCTTGATAGCATGGTACATTTTTCGGCAAAAAAAATTAAATGCCAGCTTACAAATCTCAACAACACGAGGTTTATCGGGCGCACCCAAAACATGGAAACATTATTTGCGCCATTTGATTTTTGTCACCCGGGTACTGGCACTGTCGCTTCTCATTGTAGTGCTGGCCAGGCCCCAATCGACTGAAAGCTGGGAGAACCAACAAACTGAGGGTATCGATATTGTTATGGCCATTGACGTGTCAACCAGTATGCTGGCACGCGATTTAAAGCCCGACAGGCTTGAAGCGGCAAAAGATGTTGCCACGCAATTTATTGCCGGGCGCCCTTACGACAGGATAGGGCTGGTGGTGTTTGCCGGCGAATCGTTTACACAATGCCCGCTCACAACCGACCATGCTGTGGTCACAAATTTATTGCGCGAAACCCAAACCGGTATCCTTGAAGATGGCACAGCCATTGGAAACGGACTGGCAACAGCCGTAAACCGTTTAAAAGAAAGCAGCGCCGTAAGCAGGGTGGTTATCCTCCTCACCGATGGCGAAAACAACCGTGGTGAAATACCTCCACTCACAGCAGCCGAAATAGCCAAAACATTTGGCATCAGGGTTTACACCATTGGTGTAGGGACCGAGGGGACTGCCCCCTACCCTGTGCAAACAAACTTTGGCACCCGGATTCAGCAAGTACAGGTTAAAATAGACGAAGAAACCCTGCAAAGCATCGCAAATACAACCGATGGCGAATACTTCAGGGCAACCGACAACGAAAAATTACAACAGATATATGAACAAATTGACCAACTTGAAAAATCAAAAATTGAAGTAAAAGAATTCAGCCGTAAACAAGAGGAATTTCAACCTTTTGCATGGGCTGCACTTGCCTTGATAATACTCGGCTTATTTTTAAAATTTTCGGTTTTCAGAAACATACCTTAAAACATTAAAACATGGAAATGTTCCGATTTGCAAATCCAGAATATCTGTCAGCACTTGTGATAATACCAGTGCTTATCATTATTTTTTTCATTTATAAACGCAAACGTAAAAAAGCGCTCAGGCAGTTTGGCAACCCCGATATATTACAATCACTTATGCCCAATGCCTCGAAAAGCCGCCCTGGATGGAAATTCACCATCGTGCTGGTTGCACTGGCATTGCTCATCACCGGCATTGCCCGCCCACAATTTGGGGCTAAACTCCAAAAAGTAAAACGCAAAGGTATTGAGTTGATAATTGCACTTGATGTTTCGAATAGTATGTTGGCCGAAGACATTCAGCCCAACCGCCTTGAGCGTGCTAAACGTGCAATTTCGCTCCTCACCGAAAGGCTTAGTAACGATAAAATCGGGCTCATCGTATTTGCCGGCGATGCTTACGTGCAAATGCCCATTACTACTGATTATACATCGGCCAAGCTATTCCTGTCATCCATCAACACGTCAATGGTTCCGCGGCAGGGAACAGCCATAGGCTCGGCCATCGATTTAGCCATGCAATCGTTCACCCCCGAATCGGAAAGCAGCAAGGCCATTGTTGTTATCACCGATGGCGAAAACCACGAGGACAATGCCGAAGATTTGGCAGAAGAGGCTGCAGATAACGACATTGTGGTACACACTATTGGGATGGGGCTTCCAAAGGGCGGCCCTATACCGGTTACAAAACCCAATGGACAAAAAGATTTTAAACGCGACAAAAACGGCGAGGTTGTTGTGACCAAGCTCAACGAAGAAATGTTACAAAAAATTGCAGCTGCCGGTGGTGGTGAATATGTAAGGGCCAATAACACCGAAGTTGGTATCAATGCCATTTACGATGAAATAAACAAAATGGAAAAAACAGAACTTGAATCGCGCGTTTATTCTGAATACAACGACCAGTTTTTTTATTTCATCGCCGCAGCATTATTGCTGTTATTGGTTGAAGTTTTATTATTGGAACGTAAAAATAAATTCCTTAAAAATTTCAGGCTTTTTAGAACCAATGCTTAATATTCTAAAACAGTTTAAAAAGGATATAATATGCAAAGAAAAAACAACATAAAAATATTGGCCATTCTCACTTTCGTCATTCTGGCACAAACATCGTTTGGCCAGAAAGAACGCAAGTTTATCCGAAGGGGAAACGATTATTATGAAAAAGCCATTGAAAACAGTGACTCAACAGGAATTGACTCTGTAAATTTTGTAAATGCCGAAATAGAGTACCGCAAGGCGCTTGAGAAAAAACCAAACGACTTGAAAGCTGTTGCCAACATCGGAAGCGCACAGTTTAAACAACAAAAATATACCGAAGCAGCTTCACAGTTTGAACAAGCATTAAATATAGCTGAAAAGAAAGAAGACAAAGCCAAAGCTTATTTCAACTATGGCAATGCCATGCTTGGGCAACAAAAATTTGACGAAAGCATTGAAGCCTATAAAAATGCGCTGCGGAACAACCCCTCGGACATGCAGGCAAAATACAACCTTGAGTTTGCCCGCAAAATGAAAGAACAAAAACAACAGCAACAACAGCAGCAACAGCAGAATCAAGACCAAAAACAGGACCAGGACAAAAAACAGGACAAAGGCCAGGATAACAAACAAAAGAAAGACCAACAGGACAAGAAAGACCAACAGGATAAAAACAAACAAAACCAAAATCAGCAAGATAAGGACAAACAACAGCAGCAGCAACAACCACAACCAAAAATATCGAAACAAAATGCCGAACAAATGTTAAAGGCCCTTGAAAATGATGAAAAAGAAACACAGGAAAAAGTAAAAAAAGCAAAAGCAGAAAAAGCAAAATCATCGAAAAACGATATCGACTGGTAATAATAGATTGTCAGATTTTAGATATTTGACATGAGATTAGCTTGCAAACATAAAAACATTAGCATGTTAACGAAACACAGACAAGAAAAAATAAAACTTTAATGCTCAAACAGTTGCAAAAAAGCAACAAGGTATAGCAACAAGGTATTGTATTAAGCTGTGTATTATTTATTTTTGTATGATTTAAAGACGAGCCATGATAAAACGTATTTTATTCATCATATTCACATTAGCAACACTGACATCAATTGCCCAGGACACAAAATTCACGATGTCGGCACCATCCATTGTATCTGTTGGCGAGCAGTTCAGCCTAACCCTTACGCTCAACGCCAAGGGCAAAGATGCTAAGCTGCCTGAACTTGGTAACTTTGAAATCTTAATGGGACCCAGTGTTTCGTCCAGTACAAGCATTCAAATTATTAACGGCAAAACATCGCGCACCGTAAATTACAGTTACACATACATTTTACGGGCCAAAAAAGAAGGCACCTATACCATTTCGCCTGCAACAATCAGGGCCGATGGCGACATCCTTCAGTCAAATACAGTTACCATTAAGGCCATCCAGGGGAAACAGCAATCACAGTCTGCCGGGCAAAGCAACCAACAATCACAACAAAACACAGATGCCCAAACCGGTTCGCGCGATAATTTGTTTATACAATTTGAAACCAATAAACGAAATGTTTACAAAGGCGAATCACTCTTAACCACTTTCAAATTATACAGCAGGGTTGGGCTCTCGCTGGTTGACCAAACCCTCCCATCTTTTGAAGGGTTCTGGACACAAGACATAGAAATCCCCAATGCCGACCAAACCCGCACACGAGAAGCCGTTGATGGTGTAATCTACAATGTTTACACGCTGCAAAAAAAGATCCTCATACCACAGCAAACCGGAAAACTGAGCATTGAGCCTGCCGAAATGGTGGTCGATGTTCAAAAACGCGTCCGGTCGCAAAATGTATTCGATGATTTTTTTGGCTCGTACCAAAATGTGCGAACAAAAATAAAATCAGACCCGGTTTCAATTAACGTTAAGGCCTTACCCAATGCACCTGCAGGTTTTGGGGGGGCTGTTGGTAGTTTCCAGCTCAGTTCGTCAATTGACAAAACAGAAATCAAAGCAAACGAAGCCATCACTATAAAAACCACCATCAGTGGCAACGGCAACCTGAAACATATCAACCCTTTATCATTTGAGCTGCCCCCCGACTTTGAAGTTTACGACCCGCAAACTTCGTACAACCATAGGGTAACCGACAATGGCATTTCGGGTTCGACAACATTTGAACAGGTAATCATTCCACGATTTGCAGGCGATTTTAGCATTCCTCCCGTCAAGTTTGTTTATTTTGACCCGGGAGCCGGTAAGTACCGCACACTATCAACCCAACAATTCGACATCAAAGTTGAAAAAGGGGCCGAGGGGCAATCGTCAACAGTTATGAGTTCGCTGTCGAAAGAAGATGTAAAGTATATTGGACAGGACATACGCTACATTAATCAAAATAATATTGAGCTTAAAGAAAAAGGCAGTTTCCTATTTGGCTCAATACCTTTTTATGGCTCGTATGCAATTGCTTTTATCTTATTTATAACATTTGCGCTCATGCATAAGAAAAGGGCCCGCGAAAATGCAAACATTGCCCTTACACGAAACAAAAAAGCCAGCAAAATGGCCCGCAAGCACCTCAAGGCAGCCTCGGCCTGTGTAAAACACAACAAAAAAGAAGAATTTTACGATGCCCTGCAACGTGCATTCTGGGGATATTTATGCGACAAACTCAACATCCCAACCGCCGAACTCAACCGCGACAATGCACGTGCTACATTGCTTGAAAACAATGTAGCCGAAGAAACAATCAACGAGTTTATCAGCCTCATTGATACTTGCGAAATGGCACGTTTTGCCCCTTCAATGGCCGACCAGCCAATTGGAGAACAATACAAACAAGCTGAAAAATTAATCGGGAAATTTGAAAAACAAATACGCAAAAAAGCATAGCCATGAACAAAGTGTTCTTATTAATTATATCACTAATTACAGCGCTCAACATTGCAGCATCACCTGTCGATTCGTTGAAGGCAGCAAACAAAGCTTATGCCGCCAACGAGTATGAGAAAGCCGCTGAAATGTATGAAAGCATACTCGATTCGGGTTACGAATCGGCTGCGCTTTACTACAACATGGGAAATGCATGGTTCAAAAACAACAACATCCCAAAAGCAATATTAAACTATGAACGGGCAAAACTATTAGCCCCAAACAATGAAGATATCCAGTTTAACCTTGAACTGGCCAACCAATTTGTGATTGATAAAATTGAACCACTTCCCCAACCTTTCTTTGTGAATTGGGGAAAACAGTTAATCAATATTTTTTCATCAAACCAATGGGCAATTATAAGCATCGCCGCATTTGTTTTCACACTTGTTCTGGCATTGGTTTATTTACTTTCAAGGCGAATTGTATTAAGAAAAACCGCATTCGGGGTTTCAGTGCTCTTACTGATAATTGCCATTGTAACCTTTGCATTCTCTGCCAGGCAAAAATCAAGGGTGTCAAAATCTGACCATGCCATTATTTTTAACCCTACCGTAACCGTAAAGGCATCGCCCGATGAAGGTGGCACTGACCTTTTTGTTATACATGAAGGCTTAAAGGTTGAGATTGAACAAAAACTCAACAACTGGGTTGAAATTAAATTAGAAGATGGCAACAGCGGCTGGGTGAAAAATGAAGTACTTGAAGAAATATAATACACGATTGTTTCATATCCTATCATCAGTTAGTTTTACAATAAAACAAACACCCTTATTTAAAATAAAACTATGAAATACAATGACTTATCACTCACAGCAGTATTTGTTGAAGAACCAGAAGGTGGTTATTCTGCATATATTGAAGAAATTAAAGGCGTAAACACTCAAGGCGAAACGATTGAAGAAGCACGCCAAAATTTAAAAGAAGCCTTAAGCATGGTACTCAAAGCCAACAAAGAACTTGCAGAAAAAAATCTTCAATCGAACAAAAAAAGCATTAAGGAAAAAATGAACCTTACTGCATGAAACGCCAGAAACTTATAAAATTTTTAAAAAGAAACGGTTGTGAACTTTTCCGAGAAGGTGGAAATCATTCCATTTATTTTAATCCGGCTACAGGTAATATTTCAGCAGTTCCACGGCATAAAGAAATCAAGAAATTCACCGTAAGAAATATTTGCAAAGATTTAGAAATTCCTATACCGAATGAAAATTAGTATTTGTTCTTTTAAAAAGAAACTCTCATGCAAAAAACTGCTCTCATATTTGGAGCTACCGGATTGGTTGGACGGAACATTACCGCACAACTTATAAACGATGAACGTTACAGTAAGGTAATCGTTGTTAGCCGACGAAAAACAAATATCTCGCACCCAAAAATTGAAAAAATTACCATCAATTTTGACAAGCTGGGTGAATTAAAACTCAAGGCAAACATTGACGAATGTTATTGTGCGCTGGGCACCACGCAGAAAAAATCGGGCAAAAAAGGCTTTTTAAAAGTTGATTTTGAATACGTAAAAGAAATAGCCAATTTATGTAGAATCAATAACATCCCAAAATTTTCGGTGGTAAGTTCAAATGGCGCCAACCCAAAATCGGCTTTCCTTTACATGCGTACAAAAGGACAAATGGAAGAAGCAGTTAAAAACACAGGCATTAAACAAACAACGATTGTACGCCCCTCGTTAATTACCGGTAAACGTGATGAGTTCAGGTTTGGCGAATCAGCAGGTTATTACCTGTACAAATTTTTCCAACCACTTATGATTGGAAAATTCAGGAAGCTCCGCCCCATAAGTGCCGAAAAAATTGCCCGCTGCATGATTGAACTAAACCAAAAGGAATGGCATGGCCACAGGGTTGTAGAGTCCGATAAGATCGCAGAGTATTAAAAACACATTAAACCGGCGACATTATACTCAACAAAAACCCGGAACAGCCCCTCTTCTTTCAAAAAAAAACTATTTTTGCAGCAAAATAAAAAAGTTCTTTAACAATGATCAGCAGAAGAATCATCAGAATCAAAGCAATGCAGTCGTTGTATGCTTTTCATACATCGCCCGACTTAACTATCAAACAAGCAGAAAAAGAGTTATTTCACAGTATTAAACGGACATACGACTTGTATCATTTGTTGCTACAGTTGCTGGTTGAAGTCCAAAAATATGCACAAGAACGCATTGAATCATCCAAACAAAAGAATTTCCCTACCGAAGAAGATTTAAACCCCAATACAAAGTTTATACACAATGGCGTAATCATAAGCTTGTCAAACAATACGCACCTTTTTGACTATGTTGATTCAAAAAAGGTAAACTGGATTGACAACTACAGCTTTATTAAAAAAGCATATCACAAACTAATTGAATCGGACTATTACGCCAAATACATGTCGAACAGTGAAAATACGATCAAAGAAGATCGCGAATTGGTAGAGTATTTCTACGCTGTAATTTTAGCTGAATCGGATGATTTATACCAATTACTGGAAGAGAAAAGTATTTATTGGAACGATGATGTTGAGTTTGTTATCAGCATGATTATCCGTACCCTCAATAAATTTAAAGCGAATTCGCCCGATTTTAAAAGCCTGATGCCGTTGTTCAAAGATCAGGAAGATGAAGATTTCGCAAAAGAACTTATTCGCAAATCAATTATAAATTCAGAAGAATACCGTAACATTATAAAAACGCACCTGAAAAACTGGGAAATCGACCGTGTTGCCTTTATAGATGTTTTAATTATGGAAATGGCTATTTGCGAGTTTCTCAACTTCCCTTCGGTCCCTACAAAAGTATCGCTGAATGAATACATTGACCTTGCCCGCTATTACAGTACCATTAAAAGCCGGACATTCATCAATGGTATTCTCGATAAAATTTTAAAATCGTTAAAAGAAGAAGGAAAAATAAAAAAACAAGGACGGGGCCTTATCGAAGAAACCCAAACAACAAAAAAAGGATCAAAGTAATTAAAACTCATGTCTAAAGTCTGACAATCTATTAAATTTAAGTTTGTGGTTCAATAATTATTGCATAATTTTGAGAAATCATTTCAGACAAGTAGAATAAAACAATATTAGATAATAAAAATTAAATTGATAAAAGATGAACTATTTCAATTACATTTTAATGGCACAACCTACCGAGGGTGGTGAAGCCAACCCGCTGGGAATGTTTTTACCCCTGATTGCCATACTGGTAATATTCTGGTTATTCATGATCAGGCCACAAGCAAAAAAACAAAAAGAACTTCGTAAATTCCGTGAATCACTTCAAAAGGGTGACAAAGTAATTACTACCGGTGGTATTTACGGAAAAGTAACAAGTTTAAAAGATAATGCTGTTGTTTTACAGGTTGACGAAAACACAAAACTTACTATTGACAAAAACAGCATCATTAAAGATCCAACCGATATACAACAAGGTCAAAAATAATTAAAAAAGAAGGGCAACCCCCTTCTTTTTTTTTAACCATATTTTTCCTGCCCAATACAAATTATCGAATTATAAAACACCAACTATTTGTTCAAATTATTACCTTTAGCCTCTAAAACAGAACAACAGTGCTAAAGAACCTTTACCTAAATATCAAGCATTACATTGTTAACCTGAACCTGAAAAAAGACAGACGGCCTGTAACTTTTCTTATATGCCTTGTTTTGGCCACTGTTTTGTGGTTTGCTAATGCATTAGGGAAAAAATACGAAACCAATGTTTCAATGCCTGTCCAATATACCGGCTTACCAACAAACAAAGCACTGATAAAAACCCCACCCTCTTCAATTTCTGTAAAAATGGAAGCATATGGCTATACATTGCTCCGACATAAAATTAGCCTCACAATTAATCCTATTAACTTTAATTTCAGTGCATTTACCAACAACAAACAATTATTGGAAGGAACACAAAACCTGAGTATTGCAACCAACCAATATATTACACAAATTTCAAAACAAGTGAGTTCTGAAATTACTATAACGGATATATCCCCTGATACATTAATCTTCAGTTTTGATGATATTATATCGAAAAAAGTAAAAGTGAAAGCCGATCTTGATTTATCATTTGAAAATCAATATTTTTTGCTTGACTCCGTACATTTCGCGCCCGACTCTGTTGAAATTACAGGACCTAAAAGTATGGTTGACACCATTCAATCAATATCAACCAGGTACGAAAAATTTAAGGATTTAAACACAAATGTCATCAAAAACATAAGCCTTGAAAGTATCCCCGGTATTGAAGTAGCCACTAAACGGGTTGAACTTTCTATTCCGGTTTCGCTATACACTGAATATAACGATAGGGTTAAACTACAAAAACTAAACGTACCCGACAGTTTAAATCTGGTTACATTTCCCGGTTACGTAAACATTAGCTGCATTATTGCATTTGAGAATTATGCTAACATCGATGCTGCCGGCTTTATCATGGCAGTAGATTACAATAAAATCACCCCCGAAAAAGAAACATTACCGGTTGAGATACTGAAAAAACCCGCTAATGTAAAATCGCTTTCTGTTTCCCCCGAGAACGTTGAATTTATTATCGAAAATAACGGACAATGATAAAAGTAGGTCTTACGGGCGGCATTGGTGCAGGAAAATCGTACGTTGGCAGAATATTCTCACAATTAGGGATACCTGTTTTTATAGCCGACATTGAAGCAAGAAAAATTCAGCTTACAGATACTGAAGTAATCAAAAAAATGGTTGGATTGCTTGGAAAAGACATTTATCTACAAAACGGGGACATTAACCGAGAAAAGTTGGCTCAAATTATCTTTAATGATAATATTGCGCTTCAAAAAGTCAATGAGATTATTCATCCGGCCGTAAGAAAAGCATTTGAAAAATGGGCAAAAAAACAAACCAGCCCTTATGTTATCCAGGAAGCGGCTATTATTTTTGAAAACCAACAATCGAAGAATTTTAATAAAATAATTTCGGTAACAGCCCCGGTTGAGCTAAAAATAAAAAGGGTAATGGAGCGTGATAATATTTCGGGGGAAGACGTATTAAAGCGAATGAAAAACCAACTCCCCGACGAAGAAAAAATAAGGCAGTCAGACTATGTGATCAATACCGATGACCAACAGCTTATACTGCCACAAATAATTGAAATACACAATAAATTAATATCGTAATGGCAAAATTTGGAAAATGGATCGGAGCCGGATTAGGTGCTTTTGCAGCCGGCCCCATTGGAGCAATTATAGGATTTGTAGTAGGTTCGGCATTTGACAGCAGCGACCAACAAAGACGCATAGGAGGAAGTTTCAGTGGCGGACAACCGTACGGCAGGCCAGGACCCCGACGACCAACAACAGGGGGCTATGTTACCAGTTTATTGGTGCTGGTAGCTGCTACAATGAAAGCAGATGGAAAGGCCATGAAGTCGGAATTGAATTACGTGAAAAATTTCTTCGTCCGCAACTTTGGGACTGCATCGGCCGCTGAGGCCATGAAGCTCCTTCAGGATTTGCTAAAGCAGAACATTCCGGTAACAGATGTTTGCCTGCAAATAAGGCAAAATATGGACTATTCATCACGGCTGCAACTCATGCACTTTTTATTCGGCATTGCACAGGCCGATGGACATATCCACGAAGAAGAACTAAAACTGATTGCCCATATTGGTGTTACCCTGGGAATAAGTTCAAAAGATTACGATTCAATCAAATCGATGTTCATTAAAAACACCGATGCTTCATATAAAATATTAGAAATCGACCCGTCGGCCAGCGATGAAGAAGTAAAAAAAGCATATCGCAAAATGGCCATGAAATTCCACCCTGATAAAGTCAGCTATCTGGGTGAGGATTTCCAAAAAGCAGCTAATGAGAAGTTTAAAAAGGTACAAGAAGCTTATTCTGAGATCAAGAAACAGCGAAATATTGCATAATAAAAAAGGCTAAGGTTGAGAATATTTCAAATCTCAACCTTAACCTCAGTCTTAATCTTAGCCTTATATTTTAAGAATAAATCTCGTTCGTGGCAGCCAAGAAAGTATTTTTCAGTAGCGAAACACGTGTCATTGGCCCCACGCCACCTGGAACCGGAGTTATATACGAACATTTATCGGCAACTTCATCAAAAAGCACATCACCTTTGAGCCTGAAACCACTTTTGGTTTCGTTTGACGGCACCCTCGTTGTACCAACATCAATAACCACTGCGCCTTCTTTCACCATATCGCCTTTTACAAAACCCGGTGAACCAATAGCAGCAATAATAATATCAGCGTTCAAACAAACTTCTTTCAGGTTCTTTGTCCGGCTATGTGCTACCGTAACTGTTGTGTTCATTGCTTTTTGAGACATCAAGATACTCATGGGACGTCCCACGATGTTGCTGCGTCCAACTACCACGCAGTTTTTACCCGATGTTTCAATGTTGTAGCGTTTAAGTAATTCCACAATTCCATCGGGGGTTGCCGACACAAATGAGGGCAAGCCAATAACCATGCGCCCTACATTCTCGGGGTGAAAACCATCAACATCTTTTTTGGGGTCGATCGCTTCAATAACCTTTTGTTCCGAAATGTGATCGGGCAAAGGCAACTGGACAATAAAGCCGTCAACATCGTCATCGTTGTTCAGTTCATTTACCTTGGCCAATAATTCAGCCTCGGTAACATCGTCCTCGAAACGGTGTAACGACGACTTATAACCAACCGATTCACAATCTTTTATTTTGAAAGCAACATAAGTTTCACTTCCACCATCGTGACCAACCAATACAGCAGCCAGATGTGGTGTTTTTCCACCTTCACTTTTGAGTTTCTTTACTTTCTCGGCAATTTCGGCTTTAATATCAGCCGCAACTTTTTTTCCATCGATAAGAATCATGTTATGTATCTTTTTGGTGTTTTATCGCCTGAACCCTTTGGCCATGTTACCTACACGCTTTCCCTGGCTCACCATTTTCATCATTTTACGTGTTTCGGTAAACTGTTTCAATAAGCGGTTTACTTCCTGAACCGATGTACCCGAGCCTTGTGCTATTCGTTTACGGCGGGTACCGTTCAGCAACGAAGGCGCTTCGCGCTCGTCGGGTGTCATTGAATGAATAATTGCTTCGATGTGCTTAAATGCGTCATCATCAATATCAACATCTTTCATTGCTTTTCCCATTCCGGGTATCATTCCGGCCAGGTCTTTCAAATTACCCATTTTCTTAACCTGGTTAATTTGTTTCAGAAAGTCGTTAAAGTTGAACTGATCTTTAGCCAACTTGCTCTGAACACGCTTGGCTTCATCTTCATCAAACTGTTCCTGTGCTTTTTCAACCAACGAAACAATATCACCCATCCCCAGGATACGGTCGGCCATACGTGAAGGGTGGAAAATATCCAGCGCATCCATTTTTTCGCCGGTACCCACAAATTTGATGGGTTTGTTAACCACCGAACGGATTGATAGCGCAGCACCACCACGGGTATCACCATCAAGCTTTGTAAGCACAACGCCATCATAGTCAAGACGGTCATTGAATTCTTTTGCAGTATTAACCGCGTCCTGACCGGTCATTGAGTCAACAACAAACAAAATTTCATTAGGGTCAATCGCCTTTTTCACCGAAGAAATTTCGTTCATCATTTCCTCGTCAATGGCTAAACGCCCGGCGGTATCGACAATGACCAGGTCGTGTCCGTTTTGTTTGGCATGCTTAATGGCAGCCTTGGCAATTGCCACGGGATTTTTATTGCCCTCTTCGGTATAAACAGGAACCGAAATTTGCTCACCAATTACTTTTAACTGCTCAATTGCAGCCGGACGGTAAACGTCGCCGGCAACCAGTAACGGCTTTTTACTTTTTTTGTCTTTCAGGAATTTTGAAAGCTTTCCACTAAAAGTGGTTTTACCCGAACCTTGCAACCCCGCAATGAGGATAATGGCCGGTGTGCCTTCAATATTAACATCTTCGGCTTTTGAGCCCATCAGTTCAGCCAGTTCGTCGTGAACAATTTTCACCATCATTTCACCCGGCTTCACAGCTTTAAGCACATCCTGCCCCAATGCTTTTTCCTTAACCGTATCGGTAAAATTCTTGGCAATTTTAAAGTTAACGTCGGCATCAAGCAATGCCCTGCGAACCTCTTTTAGCGATTCAGCTATATTGATTTCTGAAATCTTTCCGTGCCCTTTCAGCAACTGAAAGGAGCGTTCAAGTTTATCACTTAGATTTTCAAACATGCTTTTATCTTTTTTTTATGAAGTGCTGCAAAAATAAAAAAAATAACGGTTATTGTATGGCTAATGAGCAAATAACACAGCGGTTGTTTACACCTATTTGCGATTATCGGTTTTAGCGTTTATATTGGTGTTTTTAATTGAAAGCATCATGCACCATATAAAAAACAGAAAATTTGAAAACGAGTTTACGTTCACAACTTCAAGGAGCAGTGGCCCGGGCGGGCAAAATGTAAACAAAGTAAACACAAAAGTTGAGCTTCGTTTCGATATTGACAATTCTGAAGTTTTAAGCAACCAGGAAAAGCATAAAATTTTATTGAGGCTAAAAAACCGGATTACCACTAACAATGAGCTCATCATAACATCTCAGGACGAACGCTCACAACTAAAGAACAAAGAAAAAGCCATCGACAAATTTTATAAAATTGTATCGATGGCTTTAAAAAATCCTAAAAAACGTAAACCAACCAAACCTACAAAAAGTTCGGTTGAAAAAAGGTTAAACCAGAAGAAGCAACATGCTCAAAAGAAGTCGCTCCGTAAAAAGCTTTAAACTACCACAAATGGTGAACGTAGCCTTTTATCTTCTGATTGTAAATTTCGTTAACAGCTTTTTTCTGATCGCTGGTTAAATCGCCGGCACCTGAAGCCTGTATATTTGACTTTAGCTGATCAAGGCTTGATGCCCCCGGGATTACAGTGCTAACCTCGTCGAATGACAAAATCCAACGCAAGGCAGCTTGTGCAAGGTTTTCATTGTTGAATACTTTTTTTAATTCATCTACAGCATCCAGTCCGGTATTGAAATCGATACCTGCAAAAGTTTCGCCCTTATCAAATGCCTCACCATTGCGGTTAAAGGTACGGTGGTCGTCGGGCAGGAATGTTGTATTGCGTGTAAATTTACCGGTTAGCAAGCCACTGGCAAGCGGTACGCGCACAATTACACCAATATCTTTTTTCTTAGTTTCTTTGAAAAATAATTCTTTCGGACGCTGCCTGAACATGTTGAAAATAATCTGCACCGTATCAACATTGTCGTATTCAATAGCTTTTAGTGCCTCCTCAACTTTTTCAACACTAACACCCAGTTTACGGATTTTACCTTCATCGATCAATTTATCAAATTCAGCAAAAATTTCGGGACGGTAATAAACCTCGGTAGGCGGGCAATGTAGCTGGATAAGGTCGATGGTGTCGAGCCCCATATTTTTCAGGCTGGCTTCAACAAAACCACGTAGTGCTTTAGGTGTGTACATTTCGGTGGTATGCGGGTTAAGTTGCCTGCCACATTTTGTTGCTACATAAACTTGCTCTGAACGGTTGCGCACCAAGCGGCCAACAGCTTGTTCACTTTCGCCGGGATTTTCACCATAAACATCGGCCGTATCGATAAAATTGATACCATTATCAACAGCTGCATTTAAAATTTCATCGGCATTTTTATGGTCGAAATGGCTTCCCCATTTACCTCCAACTTGCCATGTTCCCAGACTTACTTCTGATATTTCAAATCCTGTTCTTCCTAATTTTCTGTACTTCATAATATGCTTTTAATAGTTAGATCATCATTGTCAATACATGCAAAACTACCGGAAAATCTGATTCATACAAAATACAATCGAAAGTACTTTAGTTTCGATAAATTATAACTTAAAAAACTTAACCAGCTCGGTTAAACTTTCAGCCTGTGCTGCCATCTCTTCGGCATTTGCAGCCATCTCCTCCGATGCAGATGCATTTTGCTGTGTAACATTATTCATTTGCTGAATGGAGTTATTTACCTGTACAACACTGTTGCCCTGTTCAATGTTCGAGTTCACAAAATCCTGAATATGATTGTTTGACATTTCAATTTCGGGCATCAACTCGTTCATTGATTTCGTAGCCGTAGTTGCATCTTCCTGGCTTTTTTCAGAAAGCTTGCTAACATTGGCAGCCAAATTCTTACTTGCATCGGCAAGTTTTCTAACCTCGGCAGCCACCACAGCAAACCCCTGCCCATATTCACCGGCACGTGCAGCCTCAACTGCAGCATTTAACGAAAGAATGTTAATTTGAAAAGAAATATCGTTAACACCGGAAATATGTTGTGAGATTTTTTCATAAGTATCCATCGCATATTTCAGCCCGTTTACCATATCAGTTATTCCTTCTTTTACGGTAGTGGAAATATTACCCGTTTCCTTCGCTTTTGTTAAATTTTGATCGATGGTGGCAGAAATTTCTTCAAATGTTGAAGACACTTCCTCAAGATTTGAGGCCTGCTCTGCTGCACCCTGTGATAATTCTTCGGATATAGAACTTAAATGTGTGCTGTTATTGGTCAAATTCTCAGCACTTACTTGTATCTCTCCTATAATGCTTTTCATTTTTTCAACTAAATGAAAAAGTGAGTTATTCAAGATCCCAATTTCATTACCAGAATTTGTTTTTTCTATATCGAGCTTCAAATTACCCTCCGATAAATACTGTACTTGCTGAATAGCACTTCGTAAAGGTATCGCAATTTTTTTCCTGATAAGAAGGAAGATATAAATCCCAACACCAAAATTCAACGGAACAGCCCAGGCAGCATGTGCTTGCCCCATTTGCCCAACCAACGACATATCAACACTTACCAACATCATCAGTATCAGCATTAGATGTGCCATGGTAAACATAATAGACGATTTAAAAATCCATTTTAGAATAAACCGTGCTGCTATATATGATACCAACACAATAACCAACATTGAAATAAGCCTCTCCATAATTCCCCTAATTATTTAATTTCCTATATTACGATCTAATTTAAAAGTTTTGCAAAATTAATTAAGTAATTTAAGAATTTATTTTCAGATGCCATGAAATTGGGATAATAAACTATTAATTAATAAAAAAAGCGAGGAACCACCCCCGCTTACCAGTTACTTATGAGCAATCAAAATAAAATAAAAATCATTAAATCATTAATAACATGAATCTATTTTACTTGAAATTTTAAATATTATTATATTAAGATGTACTTTTTGTTTTCACTATTTTTTCAATTTGATCGGCTTGTAAAACACCAGCCCCCTGCCATTTAATTTCACCATTTTGAAAAAGCATTAATGTAGGGACGTTTCTGATGCCATATTTCATTGCAGCCCTTCCATTTTTGTCAACATCAACTTTAATAACTTTAACAGTGCCGTTCATGTTTTCAGCAACCTGTTTTAATATGGGTGCCATCATTTTGCAGGGACCACACCAATCGGCGTAAAAATCAACCAATACAGGTTTACCACTATTTATTATTTCGTTGAATGATGCCATTTACTTTTTTGTTATCGGTTTGGTGATGTTGGTGCCGGCACCTGCATACTTATGGAGCGGGCAGGTAACCGGCAAACCACCACCAACATTAAAATAACCATTAAACCTAATAAAACCTCATCTATAAAACCTTAGTTGCTTTCTTCTTTCAGGGACGATTCTTCATTTACTTTTTTCTTCTTACTTGAGCTTCCCAGTAAAAGTCCCATCAAAGCACCATAAATTGTTGAGTTATGCCATTGGGATGTGATAGGGCAAGTTCCGGAATTACACCCGATAAAATGCCAGTATAAAAAACCGGCTAAAGCACCTATCGCAGCTCCAATAAAATAACCTTTATATTTTATAATAAAATTCAGCATTGTTTTTACTTGTTTGTACAATGCAAAGTAAAAGAATAATGAAAAGTAGTTTGGTAACAATTATCACACAAGTGGGGAGTAATCAATTTTATTGCGACCGATGGTAATTGAGCCTTCTTTTTCGAGTTGTTTCAACAAGCGGCTAATCACTTCGCGCGAAGTAGTTAAGCTATTGGCAATTTCCTGGTGAGTGCCGGTGTATATGGTTTTGCCCGTTACTTTAAAACGGTCGGTAAAGAATTGCAACAAACGCTCGTCCATTTTTTTAAAAGCAATGCTGTCGATGGTTGTAAGCAATTCGTCGAAGCGGCTTCGGTAGGCATACATTACAAATTCTTTCCATGTTGTATATTTTATCAGCCAGCGATCGAGGCAATCAACAGGAATGCGAATAATTTCAGTATCGACTTCGGCATATGCCCCAATATTGCTCTGCATATGCCCCATGCAACAGGTTAAAGCCATGGCACATACTTGCCCGGGGTTCAGGTAGTAAAGCAGTGCTTCCCTGCCTTCGGAATCGCGGCGGCATACCTTAATGAGCCCTTCCAAAACAATTGGAAAACTTTTTATATATTTTCCTTCCGACATCAATTCATCACCCTCTTCTACGGTTACCCATTCGCCTTCATTTGAAATATCTTCAAGCAATGCCGCTTCGAAAAAGGGGAACCGTTTGCGTAGAATATCTATTGAAATAGGTATGTCGTGTATTTCCATATATAAAAAAGTTTGAACAAAAATAAACAATATAATGCAATCCTTTAGCAGAATACTTTCAAAATATAGCATAAAAAAAAACTGCAATAGCTCATCTGAAACTATTGCAGTTTTTTAACATATATTGAAAATGTTTTATTCAATATCCTTCCAAACCAAAGCACTGGCGCCTACAATAGCAGCGTTACCGAGCGAAAGTTTAGATTTCAACACTTTAACTTTACCTTTAAAAACAGGAATTAAGTGTTTTTCCATCGATTTAATGGTTGGCTTGAAAATATAATCACCAGCCGCTGTAGGCCCACCGAAAAGGAATATAGCCTCAGGACTTAAATGGTGCACTGTATCGGCCAATGAAACCCCAAGCCAGTGACCTGTTTGCTCAAAAACTTCCAATGCAACTTTATCGCCTTTCTCAGCAGCATCAAAAATAGCTTTTGAATCCAGCTCATTGAATGACTTATCTGCCAGAATACTATCGGCAGCATTGTCGCGCGCCAATATTTCAAAGGCAGTGCGCTTCATACCCGGAGCTGAGCAATAAGCTTCAAGATGCCCGTTTCCACCGCATCCACATTTACGTCCGCCGGGAATTAACGTGGTATGCCCACATTCACCGGCAAAGCCGTCGGCACCATACACTAAATCGCCATTAACAATAAGACCGCTTCCAACGCCGGTCCCCAGGGTAAACATGGCAAAGTTTTTCATGCCCTTAGCCCCGCCATAAACCATTTCGCCAATAGCAGCAGCATTGGCATCGTTGGTTAAGGCAATAGCCCTGTAATCTGGAAATTTCTTTTTCAACAATTCCACAAAAGGGACAATACCTTTGAACGATAAGTTCGGTGCATGTTCAATTGTACCACTGTAATAATTTCCATTTGGAGCACCAATGCCAACGCCCAGGATTTCAGCCCCGGGATTATAATTTTTAACTTTTGACTCTAAGTCATTAATAGCCAAAGCCATTTCTTCGATATACTGATCCACATCTCCGTGTGATGGTGTTGAAATTGAAGTTTTATCCAACACTTCACCGTTTTCATCTACCACACCAATAGCCGTATTGGTACCACCTATATCAATTCCAATTGTTAATTTCATAATTTATTCTAATTAATTTAGTAAAATGTTAGTCTCTTCTAATTTTGTTTCCTTTAGCGGCATAAAAGAAGATATAAATATAACATATTGCCGGCAACACGAATGCCCAGGTATAACCCAGCGAATCGGCAATAGCACCCATTAATGGTGGAATCACAGCACCACCAACAACCAACGAGTTGATAATACCCGATGCTGTAGCCATTTCCTCGCTATCGAGATCTTTTACTGCCAGTGAGAAAATATTAGGGAACATTATTGAGTTAAACAACCCAATTGAAATAACGGTCCAAAGCGCTACTTCGCCTGTAGTAAATGTTGTTATTAACGACAATGCCGCAGCGATAAGGGCAAATACACCTAAGGTACGTGCAGCTTTACCACGGCCAATTTGCATAATAATGAAGTTAACAAGCGCTATAACCATAAATGTTAATCCAGCTGTAAAATTCCAGGTTGAAATACCATATCCGGTTGCAGTTACAAATGCCCCCGAAACGATGGCCAGCAACAATACAGCTACAACCATACCATATTTTTTAACCTTGCTCTTCACCTCTGAGAACATAATGGCACCAAAGAAACGGCCAATCATTGCACCGCCCCAATAAATTGCAGCAAAAGTTGAAGCTTTTTCAGGATCAATGCCACCTGAATTACGTAAATAGTTTACAATTAAACCAGCGTTACCAACCTCGGCACCTACATAAGCAAAAATGGCAAAAGCCCCAAGGATCACATGTGGGTAGCTCCATACGCTTTTCTTTACTTTTCCCTCTTTCTTATTAGATATCAACTTAGGCAACTTAATTGAAAATAAAATAAGGGCCACAGCAATTACCACAATAGCCATAACAATAAAAGGGAATGGAACACGTTCAGCAGCAGCTAATCCATGTTCAGGTGTCATTAACGATTCATCAGCGGGTAAACCAAGCCCACGGAATATTGCAACTGATATGATCCATGGTGCAATCATTGTTGCTACTGAGTTCAAAGCCTGTGTGAGGTTTAACCGGCTAGAGGCAGAATCCTCAGGCCCTAATGCTGTAACATAAGGATTTGCAGCAACCTGCAAAAACACTACCCCTGCAGCTAAAATAAAAGTAGCAATCAAGAATAATGGAAATGAAGGTATCCTGGCAGCAGGCCAGAATATGATACTACCAATCCCCATTAACAGAAGTCCCAAGATCACGGTCCACTTGTAACCGATTTTTGCAACAAGTTTACCTGATGGTATCGATAATATCGGATACGTGATGAAAAAAGCTGACGATAGTAACTGCGCAGCCCATTCGGGCAAACCAAAAATTGCTTTAACCGGTGCCGTCATTGTTACAATGAACGTGGTTGCAAAACCGAAAATAAAAAAGATGGCACCAAAAGTTGACATGCCAACTCTTAAGTTGTTTTTGTTATCCATTTAGTTAAAATTTTTAAGTTATGTTAATAGTTATTTAATGTATTCTTTGCAAACAGGCAGCAAGATATAAAATCATAGAAAAACAAAACTTAATTTTTTGAACTATTTTTGTAAAAAATCTCTTCCTTTCTCAATATCAACTGATATAATACAGCTCTCACAATTAAACGTCCCACATAATAACATAAATCACCCCAAGCTAATAAAATTTACTATTTAACCTGGATCAAAAAAAGGTACTAACATTTTTCTTTCCAACTGAAAAGCCTATTTTTGTTACTATGCAATAGTAACGACAATGGCAGAGAAACAAAGTTTTTTGGAGAAATTTCATCGCTGGAGAAATAAAAACCTAAGCACCAAGTCCTTCATTACAATACTGAGTATTATTGTAGGAATTGCTGCCGGATTTGCTGCTGTTATTATAAAAAACGCTGTTAAATTCATTCAAAATGTCCCGGGGTTCATCCTAAGCCATGAAATAAATCACTATTTATATTTTATTTACCCGTTCATTGGCATTTTTCTGGTGTTTATTTTTGTACGCTATATTTTAAAAAAACCAGTAAGGCATGGTATACCCAATGTACTATACGGAATTTCAAAAAGAAAAGGGTACCTGGGCAGGCACAATTTATTTTCATCGGTTATCACCTCGGCCTTTACCGTAGGGTTTGGTGGCTCGGTCGGACTTGAAGGACCAACAGTGGCAACTGGTGCTGCAATTGGCTCACAACTCAGCAAATTTTTAAGGCTTGAGTATAAATACGTGGTACTCATGCTCGCATGTGCCTGTACAGGTGCCATGGCGGCTATTTTCAAAGCCCCAATTGCAGCTATTGTTTTTGCTGTTGAGGTTATCATGATCGACCTTACAACTTTTTCGCTTATCCCGCTATTACTGGCATCGGCTTCAGCAGTTTTAACTTCATACCTGTTTTTAGGCATGGATGTGCTTTACCCTTTTGAAGTGCAAACAACTTTTGAACTAAACGAACTTCCTTTCTATATAGCACTTGGCATTGTTGCGGGCTTGGTCTCGGTTTATTTTACTAAAATGTATATTTACATTGAAAAAATATTTTCAAAGATAAAAAAACGAAACCTGCGAATGATTATTGGCGGTCTTTCACTGGGTGTTTTGCTTTTTATTTTCCCATCGCTCTACGGAGAGGGGTACGAAGCCATCAACAGCGGGCTGCAAGGTAAAGTACATTATTTATATGAAAACTCGGTTTTTAGCCATATTGAAGGAAACTTTTACATAACCCTTGCCTTGCTTGCCCTTATCATTCTGTTTAAAGTTGTAGCCACATCGGTAACATTTGGTGCTGGCGGGGTTGGTGGTATATTTGCCCCTACCCTTTTTACAGGTGTAAACATCGGTTTATTATTTGCATTATTTACAAAAAACATCCTGGGCTTTGATATTTTTGTTAACAATTATGCACTTATTGGCATGGGAGGGTTGATTGCCGGGGTTTTACATGCCCCTTTAACCGGTATATTCTTAATTGCCGACATATCCGGTGGCTATAAATTATTTGTCCCGCTTATGGTCACCGCCTCATTTTCATATATTGTAGCAAAAGCCTTCACCAAAAATTCAGTTTACACTTTTCAGCTGGCACAGCGCAAGCAACTGGTCACACACCATAAAGACAGGCATGTTTTGTCAATAATGAATGCATACGATTTAATTGAGAAAGATTTTGTTATTTTGAATGCCAATGACAATCTCCGCCAGCTGGTCGATGCAATTTCGGTTTCGCACCGTAACCTGTTCCCAATCACCGACGATGAGGGTTACATGGTTGGCATGTTAAAAATGGATGATGTTAGGCATTTAATTTTTAAACAAGACCAGTATGATAAAATTAAACTGAAAGAACTAATGTATATGCCTGAACATTGGATATCACCAACCGACTCGATGCAGGAAGTGGTTAAAAAATTTGAGTCGAGTGGCAGGTATAACCTGGCAGTCATGGACAACGGCAAATACCTGGGCTTTATATCAAGGGCCAAAGTTTTTTCGAAATACAGAAAATACGTTGAAGAGTTTTCACATGATTAAATACAAAATAAACACATGAAACCAACACTAGTACTATTGGCAGCCGGAATGGGCAGCCGCTACGGAGGATTAAAACAATTAGACGAGGTAGGCCCGAACGGGGAGGCTATTATTGATTATTCACTTTACGATGCCATAAGGGCCGGATTCGGAAAAGTAGTTTTTATCATCAGAAAAGATTTCGCCGATGAATTTAAAAGCCGTTTTGACAAAAAACTTGAAGGCAAAATTGATGTTGAATATGTTTTTCAGGAGTTAGATGATATCCCTTCTCCTTATTCCATCCCTGAAGGACGCCAAAAACCATGGGGCACGGGACATGCCATCCGCTCGGCACGAAATGCTGTAAATTCACCATTTGCCGCCATTAATGCTGACGATTTTTATGGTTTTGAAGCCTACAATGTAATGTCCGATTTCTTGAAAAATGAAGCCAATGATTCGACATACAGCATGGTAGGATATAAACTTAGCAATACATTATCTGACAATGGCTCAGTATCCCGCGGGCTTTGTATTACCGATAAAAATAACAATCTTAACGATATTGATGAACTCACAAAAATATCTAAAGAGACCACGGGCATTGTTTATGAGAAAAATGGACACATAGAACATTTACAGGGAAACGAAACGGTATCGATGAACTTTTGGGGCTTCCATCCTTCACTTTTTGAACATCTCGAAAAAGGTTTTAAAGATTTCCTTGAAAAAGAAGGGAATGAGTTAAAATCAGAATTCTTCATCCCCATGCATGTTGATGACCTGATTAAAGCCAAAAAAGTTAAGGTTAAAGTTTTAACAAGTGACGCTCAATGGTTTGGTGTAACATATAAAGAAGACAAGCCCGATGTAATTAACAACATCAAAAAACTGATAGCCGAAGGGAAATATCCGGAAAAGCTCTGGTAATTTATACAAAAAAATCACTAGTGTCCGATTAATATATGTACCATGCCTACGGCAATGTGTTTTATCCGCCACGAATTCACGAATTAAAATTCATGAATTCGTGGCATTTTAAAATTAAATATGTTCCGTGTAAAACGGGTTGGAAACCTGTTGTCCGTTTAAACCATTTTGTCCACAGATTTACACAGATTAACACGGAATTTTTTCTATGATTAAAAACTGGACCATGCCCCGGGAATCGGGAGGCTACAATTTTTGACCATGCCAAAGGGCTTTGCATTAATAAACCTAATCGAAGTTATTGGCAATCAAATACTGGCACAAAAAATCACCCGCAGCATGTCAATTGCCCCGGCTTTCGGTTCATAATTTGTCAACTGTTTTTATATTCGGCTAAAGCCGGTTAGGTGTTTTGTGCCTTAACTGCACCCCACACTTAAAAGTGTGGGTAATTCATCTTGTTAACTTCACTGTTGTTATTACACCAAACACGAATTTTAATTCGTGAATTCGTGGCATCCAAATACTAAATATGTTTTTTTAAAAAAACAGGTTGGAAACCTGTTGTCCCCTTAGTTCCGTTAGGAACGGTTAAAATATTGTAGCGTTGGGTTTTAACCCGATGGTGATAGGGTAATCAAAGGAAAAAATAGTTCCGTAGGAACGGGGCATGTAATAATTATTTTCAATTTGCATGGATTATTGTGGTTTCCATCTATTATCCACATATTTAAAACTTTTTACGCAAAATACAATTTTTGTCGTTGCAAATATCACACTTGTACTTTAACCGTCTCATTCCCTTGCCAACACCTAAGATTCCACTAACCGACTTCACCGGCAACATTAGCGACGACTCAGTCAGCGAAACACCACAAGTATTGCCCTTTAGCAATGAAAACAGTTTATGCTGGTCCGAAACCGGCCAGTTACAATATCCCGGGCTATAACGATTACTAACATTGAAGCCATCTTTTTTTGCAACTTCATCAATATAATCATGTAATTCATCAGCAACACATTCAGCCAGCTCCGAACCAATAATATCATAAATATATCCTTCGAGGGCATCACCTTTGCCCATAAACTGTTTCGATAGTTTTTCAACCGCATCGCCTATCGTACAAACAAAAACCACAATTTTTTCACTCCGTTTAAGAAAAGCGGTTACTAATTTTTCCGGTTTCAAATTCCAAATCATTTAAAACAGTTTTCTGCCTTCGTGTATAGAAGCTAATTGAATCTATAAATGAATAACAAGCTTTGGGCTGGATGATTGAAAGGCATGTTTTTCTGGCTTCTTCAATCATCTCCAACAAATAATCATCGGCATCACTTACCTGCATATCCAAATTTCGAAGCACATCTTCAACAGATACTTCCAGTTTATTGGCACTAAATAGTATTTCGCCCGCTGGTAATTTGATGTTCTTGTGATATTGATTATTCAACAATGTAAACAGGATAAAATGTTATGCGACCAATGAATTCAGATATGAAACCGCGGTTTGTGGGTCAGGTGAATACCCATCGGCACCTATTTCATTTTTAAAATCCTCGTTTATCGGTGCACCGCCAATAATAAGCTTAACATCAGGAAACTGGCTTTTTATTTCAGCTACAATTTGCTGCATATTTGGCATGGTTGTGGTTAGCAAAGCCGACAGCCCCACCACGGCATCGGGATGTTCCTTAATGGTTTCAATAAACTTTGATGCTTTTACATCAACCCCCAGGTCAATTACTTCCCAGCCGGCACCTTCAACAATCATTGAAACTAAATTTTTCCCAATATCGTGTAAATCGCCAGAAACGGTGCCGATTATGAATTTACCTTTTCGTTTTACTTCACCCGACTGAAAAAAGGGTTTGAGATGTTCCATAGCCGTGTTCATCGCCTTAGCAGAAATAAGCATTTGAGGCACAAAAATTTTCTTTTGCGAAAACTTTTCACCAACCCTGTCCATTGCTGTTATAAGGGCATCGTTTAAAATATCAACTGGCTTAACCCCGGCATCAAGGGCTTGTTTTGTAAGCTCATCGGCACCATCCTGCCCTTTCATTGCCGGCGGATAAGGTGCAGCTTTATTTACCTTTCCTGATTCAACACACTCGGTTAGTTTTGTTAGTAATTCGTTCTTATCCATAAAATATAAGCTTTATTATTGATTTATACTTTATTATACTTTTTTACTATTTCGGCAATTTGCCTGATATGTTCAGGAGTTGTGCCACAACAACCGCCAATTATATTAGCCCCGGCACCAATCAACAAATCAACATAGCCAGCCATTGTTTCGGGTGTTTCAAGAAAAACCGTATCCCCGTTTTTGTACACAGGTGCTCCGGCATTGGCATGGACCAACACTGGAATTTCAGCATTTGCATTACGAATTTCGTGTGCAACACCTATCATATTCTCCATGCCATTTCCACAGTTAGCACCAATAATTGCAGCTCCGGCATCAATCATTGCCAAAACCATATCTGCCGGTGAGACACCCATCATGGTAAAAAATGAACCATCGGGCGATTTATCGAATGTCATTGTGCTAATAACCTCACAATTTGTGTGATCGCTGCAAGCCTGAACGGCAGCCCTGGCTTCTTCAATGTCGGTCATGGTTTCAACCACAAGCGTATCAGCGCCTCCGGCTTCCAATGCCTTTGCCTGTTCACGAAAGGCATCATAAAGTTGTTCATACGTAACATCGCCCATCATAAGCATTTTCCCTGTTGGCCCAACCGAACCTAAAACATGCTTGTTGTTGCCTGCAGCTTTCCGCGAGATTTGTGCAGCAGCTTTGTTTATTTCGTACACTTTATCTTGAAGCCCGAACAATGATAATTTGAAAGCATTACCTCCGAAGCTATTCGTTTCAATCATATCGGAACCGGCTTCAATGTAACTTTGTGCTACTTTCAACACGCTGTCGGGATGATTAATATTCCAACTCTCGGGGCATTCTCCGGGTTTTAATCCCATTTGTTGTAAAAGTGTGCCCCATGCACCATCAGAAACTAAAATATGTCTACTATTTATCTTATCTGAAATCGTTTTCATAAAAAATCAAACCACTACGATTAAAAGTTTAAAACTAATATATTATATACTATACAAAAGTAGCATTAATATGAAAAAAATTAACTTCTCGTTACATATAATATATCACAAAATTGTCCAAATGTAATAAATTAAACGTTTTCTACAAGGTAATTAAGCATACATGTTATTTTTACTTTGGTGTAATTATTTATCGAAATACACAGAAATTTAAACTCAAATTGCAATTACCCCTTGATAGTCATGTGCACTTTTATAAATTGCAATAAAATTAACGAATTTAACACAACTAATCATGAACGAAAAACATTGGAACAATTTACTGTCTGCCATTAAAGGTGAAAACACCGGGGAGCTGCCCATCGGTTTTATTATCGACAGTCCATGGTTGCCCAACTGGTACGGCATAAAAATACTCGATTATTTTTCAAGTGACGAACTATGGCTGAAAGCCAACCTTAAAGCCATTGAAACATTCCCCGATGTAATGTTCCTCCCGGGCTTCTGGAGTGAATACGGAATGTGCACCGAACCCTCGGCTTTTGGGGCTAAAAGTGTTTTCTGGCAGGATGAATTTCCTTTTGCCGAAAAGGTCATCAACTCAAGCGAAGACATTGACAACCTCCAGGTGCCCGACCCTTCAATCGACGGGCTTTTGCCATTCATGCTCAACAGGCTGAAATTGCTTCAACCCGAAATTGAAGCTACCGGCCAGAAAATCCGGTTTTCGGTTTCGCGTGGGCCACTGAACATCGCATCGTTTTTAATGGGGACCACCGAATTAATGACAACCATGATGATGGAACCCGACAAAGTGCATAAGCTAATGCGTGTAATTACCGATTTTCTGAAAGAATGGCACAAACTCCAGCACGAAGCCATCCCAACAATTGATGGTATATTAATGCTCGACGATATTGTAGGGTTTGTTGGCGAAGATGAATTTGTGGAATTTGGGCTTCCGTATTTTAAAGAATTGTACGACACCAACGACAGCATAAAATTCTTCCACAACGATGCCGATTGCAGCATGTCGGTTAAGTATTACCCCGAAATTGGCATCAACCTTTACAACCCGGGGCTCGACCTTTCGATAAACGAAATACACGAAGCCACCAACAACAAATTAGTTGTACTGGGAAGTTTACCGCCCCGCGATGTGTTGGCATCGTGCACCCCCGATGAAGTGTACAACAAAACAAAAGAAATGCTAAACAGTGTTAAGGATAAATCGAAATTGGTTGCTTCGTGCGGCGGTGGAATGCCCCCTAAAGTTTCAACCGAAAACATCAATGCCTTTATAAAAGCTGTTAAAGAATTTAACGGATAGCAAAAGAAAAAAACCCGCTGTTGGCGGGTTTTTCTTTTTTATTTTGAAAGGTCTTCAAATTCTACATTAGAATATTCGGCAGTTACGGCTTCAGGCTCGTCCAGCTCCGTAACAATGGGCTGATTATCTTCAATAAACCCTAAAACATCTTTTAAACCATCGCTAAACTTCTCAAAATCTTCGCGATAAAGAAAAATCTTGTGCTTTTCAAAAAATGAATTTCCCTTTTGGTCGAAACGTTTTTTGCTTTCGGTAATTGTAAGGTAAAGTTCATCCTTTCTGGTTGCCTTAACATCAAAGAAGTAAGTGCGTTTTCCTGCCCTTACGGCTACTGAGTGAATTTCCTCCCGAAACCTGCTTCCTTCAATGTCTTTCTTGTCACGCTTTTCTTTGTTGTCAACACTCATAATTCATTAGTTAGTATGTTAGGATTTTTCAAATATAGAAAATTTTATTAACAAAAGATAAATTGTAATGTCCATAAAACATTCTATGGACGATATTTATCCATTTTGGGAATCAGTTTTTCCAAAGCTGCCACCCTCTTTTCATCTACGGGGTGGGTACTCAAAAATTCAGGCATATTGGCACCTCCCATTTTCGACATTCGTTCCCAAAAAGCTACAGCTTCAGCTGGCTCATATCCTGCCATGGTCATAAAAATCAGCCCAAGTTCATCGGCTTCATATTCATGTTTACGTGAAAAGGGCAACATCAAACCTACCTGTGCCCCTACACCATAAGCTGTTAAAAAGATACTTCGTGTTTGTTCTGGCTTTTCACTTAATGCCACATCAAGTGCCATGCTGCCAAATTGTGCAACAAGTCCCTGACTGGTACGTTCATTTCCATGTTTTGCCACAGCATGGGCAATTTCGTGCCCCATCACTACTGCAATACCATTTTCATTCTCACATAAAGGCAATATGCCTTCGTAAAAAACAACTTTACCACCGGGCATACACCATGCATTGGGTGTTGGGTCCTTCACCAGGTTAAATTCCCAGGCATAAGTTTCAACGCGCTCTTCAAATCCATTTTCTTTCAAAAACTTTTCAACGGCATGTGATATTTTACTCCCCGAACGTTTAACCATCTCATAATTGCCCCCCGATGTTACCACCTGGTTGGTATCGAGGAATTCTTGATAATTTGTCAGGCTCATAGCCACCATTTGCGATTCTGGCAACAAATTTAATTGCCTGCGACCAATAATAGGAACCGTTGAACACGAGTGTATTATTACCAGGACGAACAATGCTGTTAAAAATTTCAATTTATTCATTATCTCTTTGTTTAGTTATTTCCCTCAAATCCGCAGATAAATAATTTTGTTTGAAAAATAATCATTTTTAGGTTTGAATGGGGGATTTTTTGTCCGTTAATTGATTTTTTCTCCAATTATTTAGTCAAAATACCTGAACATTTTTAATTTTTTTCAGACCCAACCACTTT
>JASMTI010000206.1:0-13673 GCA_041694375.1 Bacteroidales bacterium
GAGTTCGATGTACTTTCGTCGTTACGCATTCCAAACAAATATGGTTCGGGCATGAACCCCGGCAATGAAGTTGCCCCTGTTTTGTTGTAGGTAACCCTGAACGAACGCACCCCCATTAACATGCGCACTGAAAAATCAAGTGCTTTTTCGATGAACAGTTCATCAATTTCTTTTTGTCCTTCAACAAGAACGCGGCCATCGCGAACGCTGACTGCAGGTTTAAAGTTTACCCTGTTCACATCAACCACGGTCACCTCGCCTTTAATGGTATCTCCCCTTTCGTTAAGCACTACAACTTTAACATCTTCTGTACCTAAACGGTGAAAAATTGATTTTGGCACATCGGCCCTGAGTGATACATTTTTATCGGTAAAGCTTACATCTTTTATTCGCTTAGGTTCATCGCTTTCACGCTCCTCACGTTGTTCGCTTTGACGGTTCCTGGCCCTTGAACCATAAGTTCGGCGTGTTGAACGGAATTTATTGTTAATCTCCTGTAAATAAGGAACTTTATTATAAAGTGTAAGAAAATTTAACTGGCCATTGATACGGGCATTCATGTTATTGCCCACATTATTCCCCAGCTCTATACTTTCATCCTGCAATTGCGAACCTGCCATCCAGTCGTATGTACCACGATAAGTTGCCGATGCCGAAGTCCAGTCGAGCAATGGCAGTTTATTAATTGGCAAGCGGTAATTGATGTTTATACTATGCTGATAATCAACAGGCCGTCCAAACGAAGAGATATTTTTATAAATTTCATCCATCATTTTCGCGTATTCATCAGGATAACGGTCTTTATCCATCACGCCTTCCAGTTCATCAATACGTGCAATGTTGTGGTTGGTAAAATCAATTCTTAATGCGCGTGTTAAATTAAATTTGAAATCGAAGTACCGGTTCCACAAGAAATCTTTTTGAACGGTTGTAGGCATTTCAAGCCCATAGCCTGTATTGTCGCGTGCAGTCCGCTCGTTATACGACCGTGTCAGGTCGGTACGAAATGATATCATTTCGGGCAATGGTGAAAAATTAAAATCGCGGATAAGCGCAAATGCATTACCCTTTAGGAACCCTATATTTTTAAATGGTGTAATTGAATTTGAGCGCATTGAGTAATTATAATTGAATACCGCTTTCTCGGTTTTCCTTAAATAATTTTTCACATCCACGTTATGGCTAACCTGTTCATTCTTTGCATACGATAATGAAAAGTTTTCAATATCGGTTGGCCATGGTTTCCGTTCTTTGTTTTCGCGCTGTGGCTCAACGCTTATATTGTTAAAGTTTATACTCTTACGGGTCATTACATCCTGCGAAAGCTCCAATAATTCTTCAACATCATCAGGGTCTTCAATGGCATCAATTGCATCGTTCATGGTAACGTCGGTATTGAGCGGGCTATACTCGGGACTGGCAACATTACGTGTATAGCTGTAGAACAATGGCATGTTAAGACCAATTTTTTCGGGCAACAATTTACCAAGGTTGGCAGTTGCTGCCAGGTTAAATTGGTAGCGGTCCTCAAGGCTACGCATACTGGCAGGCTGACTAATATTGCCCCAACCAACAGATTCGGTTCGTCCGGAAATTGAAACATTACCCAAATCGGCCAAACGAACAGACATGCGCCCGCGTGAAGCCCAACCACCACTTTGGTCATAATCGCTCACCCGCAACTCATTCACCCAAACTTCAACCGATTTTGTTGTTGGTACATCTTTTTTAGGGTTACGAATTCCGATGTAAACAAGATCAACATCGGCCAAGCTGGGGTTACCCTTAATTTTCATAATATTTTTTGAGTTTGGCGACAGCTCATCAATTTGCTCATAAACATCGGTCATACGCACCGTTGATCCCGCCTGGCGCGCTTCATCGTTACGGTCAAGTTTTAAATCGGGAAAACGGTTTAATTCAACATTCAAACGGTTTTCATCGGGCCATACAATCCTACGGTCCGCCTCCCTGTCGTTATTATAACTTGTAGCCGGCCTTGGGGTAAGTTTTAAAGGTATTTCGTATTCATAATAGTTATACTGGTCGCTGCCCAATCGGATAAAAACCGACAATTCATTATCGTCAAGCGGATAATCTTCTATTTCCTCGGCATGCACTTCCATGCGCAGGTATTTAAACTGACGTAAATCGATGCCTGCTTTCTTATAAACAGCCCTCGCATCGCCCGATTCAAGATTTTTCACCTTCATCAGCATCGACTGTTCGTTCATTTCGATTGGTGTAGGGTTCGAAGGGTCGGTTTCGCGGGTGATACCGGGGGGAAGTACATAATTAATGGGCAATTTACTGCCATTTTCTTCAATATTGATGGATGTTGTTTCAAAGGTTGCATTGGCCGATTCGGCGGCCCCTTCTTCTACAAGCGGGTCGGCAACTTCGCGCCAGTCGGAACGCACAAGTCCCAACGACCCAAAACGCATAATAATCGAATCGGAGAAATTGGTTAAGAACATGCGCATAAACCGGATTGACTTGAAACTGTTTATTTCGCCATACTTTTCATATTCATTTTCATCGGTAACCGGAACTTTAAACTGGTACCATGTAACTGTTTCGGTTTTCTGATTTGGGAGGTTTACCGTTGACGATACCTTGTCAACAATGTAATTTTTTCCAACCACCATGTCTTCCGGACGGACACTAACCTTATACTGATAGTACGCTTCAAGCTCGCTCAGGGTATTGTCTCCATTGATGTCTTCAACATCAGGTTCGGTTTTCCCAACCATTGTGTACGATTCGGTATTCAATTCATCGGTTGGCGAATTGTTCTCAACATTGTTGTACTTTTTATAACGTTCAAATACTGAATGCTCCATGCGGTCGTGTAATGAGCTACGATAATAGCTAAAATCGTCGTTGGCAGGGTCACTCATTAAATCGTCGAAAGCTTCGGGCGTTAGTATTGTCTGCATCCGGTTCAGGTACTCATTAAAGAATAAAGCCTCGTCATTATTTTCCAGTCCGTCGAGCCCTATATCCTGATATTCGCGGCTTGTAGCATCATTTTCAAAAGCAACGCCGAGTTGCATTTTTGTAGAAACACGCCCCCACACTGTTGTATCAACATCTTCAACTTCACCAATTGGCAAGCCGTTTTCAAAAGCTTTACGCGAATCCTTTAAAATATCTTCAGAAACATTACCAAGGTTAATGTATAAATCACCTCCTTCGTGGGTCCCTTCATCATAAATAAACGGGTCGAGCACCCAAAACTCAACATACTCAACGTTTGAGGCTTCAAAATTGGTTGTTTGTATTTCGCGCATGATCCCCGCCCAGCGGGTTTCAGGATCTTTCAGTTTATTGTTTTCATCAACTCCGGCCGACACTCCGGGCTCGCCTTCAGCTTCGAAGTTGTATGGTCCTTTTTCTGTAGGGTAATATGCAATATCGAGCGTGGTAAGATAATTGGGTTGTCCGATCGGGACTTCTTTTCCGGGATATATTTCGTTAACATTAACAGAACGGGCATAATGGTTTGAACGTGCGTCAGGATTGGCTTTCAGATGCGAAGGCATCGACTGGCTCGACGATTCAATAAAAACTTCCCTGTCGATATAATACCAGGCCAAAAGTGCACGGTTATATCCGTACGATAAACTATTTGTTATATCGGTCCCGGGAAATAACGATGGCTGGTTTTGTGGTGTTGATGCTAAATTCCATCCATAAGGGCTTAAAAATGAATATTGTGTTTCAACCCCCTCAAAATCATCGATGTAAACCTGGTTATCGGTTGTTCCCGACTTACCTGTAATGAGTTTTGCCACTTCACCTTCTAACGAAATGCTCGACTCAACATCCGATTCATAAAACGGGAGCACATTTACCATGTCAGTTAATAATTCAGAGGGTGTATCATATTGAAAATCGAGTCCAAGCATTAAGTTTGAAACCGGCTCTTCGCCCATATCAACTTTATTGGTAATTGGCTTTTCGTTCATATATAAAAAAGTACCCCCAACGTTGAAGTTATCAGAAAATTCGTAATTGGCATAAGTACCTATCATCGTTTTACGCTGTGTCGAAATCAGCTCCTGGCTCTCGGTTGAGACTTGTATTGGTGCTCCGGCCTCAATTAAACCTTCGTTGATAATTTTAACACGCCCCATGGCATAATCAACCACATAATCAACATCCTCGGTTAAGCGCCTGCCACCGGCTGTAACAGTAACCGAACCCGGGGCAAGGTTAAATGAGTTAAGGGCGATCTCGGACCCCGACGAACCTTTATACGAGCCAACAATCCTGAATTTATCATGTTCAACATCCTGTTCGGCATTGGTTTTTGATTCATTATACAATGTTTTAAATGCATATTTCTCCTTTAAATCGGGATCGCTAATGTTATTGGCAATATTGGCCCCAAACGGTTCAAGTTTCGGAAAAATAATGCGCCCATTCTGACTCAATACTGTAACCCCTTCGATAAAATCGAACATACCATCACCCCTTTTGGTATAATCGTTCTGTGAATCGAGGTTGTCGAGGTTCATTAAGCGGAGCAAAATGGTATCCTGAAGTTCGCTCTCGGGTAGATAATTAAGATGAGTATTGGTTGAGTCGTTATAATAAGTTACCTGCAGATCGAATTCATTACGTGTAAGATTGTAAGCACCAATGTTATAGATGTTTTTCATCATCAGGTCCCACGTAGGCATCCCCGGTGATAAATTGGTCCCTTTCAACAATTTCAGGAACAAGCTTTTATCTGAATCTATGCTGTTGGTTGTAAATTCACCAACCTGAAATACCTCCCCGTTAAGGGTGTATTCGTATGCAATGGCAAGTACTTCATCGTTATTTAAAGGTGAGTTTAACGATATAAAACCAAGTTGCTCGTTAAATGTATATTCATTGGGGTCGAGCTTACGTGCCTGATTTATTTTTTCCCAGTCGCGCCCATTTTTAAAACCGTAAGTTTCCAATGGTTTCAATGCATTGTTTACCCGATCGGAATAACGTACATCGGTGTAATTTGTATTCAAAGTTGAATACATACCATTTGAAGCATTGCCCGGCACATTTGCCGTGCCTTCAAAACCCGGTACATTGTTGGTCAGGTTTTGGGCAGGTTCACCTAAATCAACAAACGCAACAATATCGCGCGAAGAGGTAAAATCTTGTTTTTTATTGGTTACCCAAACTTCAATTTTTGTAACTACGGCCTGCGAACGGATAACCGGCAACATGCTCAATGCACTGTTGTAATTGTCCCTAAAATATTTTGAGATAAAGAAGTGCCTGTTTTCATCATAATCGGATGCTTTAAAATCGAATTTGGTTTTTTGTGCCCCGCCCTCGGTTTGTATTACATTCGATTCGCCTTTGTGTTGCGATAAAACAGTGGTAACATTCAAATGCCCAAATTGCATTTCAGTTTTAATACCAAACAAATTGGTCCCGCCCTGGATCAATGAACCGTTTAGGGGCAGCGAAACATTTCCAGCTTCAATTCTACGTATTATTTCATCTTCTTTCCCTGTATAATCGAGGGTCATTTCGTTTTCAAAATCAAAAGTGGCTTCGGTGTTGTAATTAAAGTCCATGTTTACCTTGTCACCAATTTTCCCCCTTACACTCACGTTAATTTGGTTTTCAAAGTCGAAAGTAGTTGTACGCCTCATACGTTCGGGGAGCGTAGTGTTTCCATTGTATCGCGACTCAACACCAAACTGCACTTCAACATACCCCTGCGGGCGAATGTCGATCACTTCGCTTCCAAATATATTTGAAAAAGCTTCACTCTCGATACGAAGTTGTGGGATCAAGCCCCCCTGTTGATTTTCGATTTCCTCGGTACTGCTGCGTGTGCGCCAATAATTATTGATTGCCCTGTCGAAGTCATATTTTACATACTCTTGCAGGTTTAGTGCCTTGGGCATGCGGTAATCGAGGTTGCCAATTTTTTCACGGATGATGTACTCGCCTGTTTCGGGGTCGTATTCAATTTGGGTTTCAATGTTGGAGGGCCTTTTCAGGAAAAGCGGAGATTTGTTCTCGTTGGAATAATCAAATTCACCTTCATCTTCGAAAGGATAAATAAGCGTGCCGGTTGTGTCTATTTCAACGGCATTATCTCTATCAGTCTGGGCATACCCCGCATAAGAAGCGGCCACAAACATTACAAACAGAATAGTTATATCGAGAATACGTATTTTCAAAACGAACAGGGATTTACATTTGTTTCAATGCTTCCTTGATAACTTGTTCAACCGAAAAATCAGGGTTATCCTTCATTATTTTGTCAACAACTTTTTCGGCGCCTTTTTTCACGAAACCAAGGGTAACTAATGCAGATAACGCTTCGTCGCGGGTACTATTGTCCGGCTCAGCAAAAATGTTTGAAGAAATTGGCTCTTTGCTCAATTTATCTTTTAATTCAACAATAATACGCTGTGCAGTTTTCAGGCCTACACCCTTCACACTTTTCAGCCGGTTAACATCACCACTTACAATAGCAACCTTAATTTCGCTAGCCGGTAACGAAGACAAAAAAAGTATTCCGGTATTGGCACCAACGCCCGATACGGAAATAAGGTTCCGGAATAGTTCCCTTTCATCTAAATCGTGAAAACCATACAAAATATGTGCATCCTCACGTATTACTTCGTGCACATATAGCATAGCTTGCTTTTTCCCATTTAGCAATGAATAGGTATTAACCGAAATGTGAATAAAATATCCCATCCCGTTAATATCGATTACAGTGTGTGCCGGGTTTAGCTCAATTACCTGGCCGCTTATATATTCTATCATATTAAAAATCGGTATCTTGTTGGTCTTTCATTAAATCAACATGGTCAGATTCCCCATTTGCTTTTATTTCATATGTAGGCAGCGGGTTTCTGCTTGCTTTTTCATAAGTTTTCCTATTCCTGAAAATATCGATTGCTTTATAAATAGCTTGCTTGAACGATTCTTCGGAAGCTTTGTTTTGCCCGGCAATATTAAATGCAGTACCGTGCCCCGGCGATGTTCGTATTACAGGCAACCCGGCAGTAAAATTCACACCTTCGTCAAAAGTTAATGCCTTAAAAGGTGCCAACCCCTGATCGTGGTACATGGCCAAAACAGCATCGAACTTACTATACTGCCCCGAGCCAAAAAAACCATCGGCGGCATAAGGCCCCATGGCTGTAATACCTTTATCAAAAGCTTCTTTTAGCGCCGGTGCTATTATTTCATTTTCTTCGTTGCCCAGCACTCCGTTATCGCCGGCATGCGGGTTTAACCCTAAAACAGCAATACGTGGATTGGTGCATGCAAAATCCTGAACAAGGGTTTTATGCAGGACTTCAATTTTTTTAAGGATCAACTCTTTAGATATTGCAGCGGGCACATCTTTTATGGCCAGGTGCCCTGTTACCACACCAACTTTTAAGTTTTCGGAAATTAAAATCATCAGGGGATTGTCCGACTCAAACTGCTGGGCAAGGTACTCGGTATGCCCCGGAAAGTTAAACATATCAGACTGAACGGTTTCTTTGTTTATGGGGGCAGTTACCAGAACATCAATCTTTCCTTCTTTCAGGTCGTTAATAGCCTGCTCTAAAGCCAGGTATGCTGCTTCACCGGCAATGCTACTGCTTTGCCCAAGTTCAACCCTCACATTATCGTCGCAACAATTAACAATATTCACTTTATGGGTATCGGCATCGGCAGCCCCACGTACCTGATGAAAATTGAAGTTCTCAAAATCTAGAACTTTTTTATGATAAGCAGCTACCTTTGGTGATCCGTAAACTACAGGGGTGCAAAATTCGAGCATGCGTGCATCGGCAAACGATTTGATAATAACTTCGTAGCCTACCCCGTTGATATCTCCTTGTGTTATTCCTACTTTTATTATGTCGCTCATTGAAATAATTTTTAATGGTGTGCCTCAATTTACTGATAAATCAAAATAATTTATATAAATGAGTAATTCCACCACGGTATTGAATTGCTAAAATACAATACTGTGATGGAACACAAAATTAACTATTTTTTTGGATTGACTTAAATACGGGCAACATCATTTATTAAGTGCCTGTAAAAGCCCCTCGGCTTAGTTCTCGAAGTCAAGCTGTTTGTTTACCTTGTCTATTTCATCCTGGTTCACAAATTCTGCTGAATAAATCATGGCCTCAACCTGTCGCAGATAGTTTCGTTTGTCTTTTCCGGGTGCATATACAAACCCATCAAGAACTACCACCCTGTTATTAAGGATATCGAGCATGGCCAGATTGATGAACGGCCCCCCCATAAAGTTGTTCTCAACAGTCCATAACCCCCGCATTTCAGATGCATAATTGCCATCTTTTTTGAATACATTAAAAACAACGGGCAATTCACTTTCGGTTGACATGTAAGATCCTTCGGTAGGCCCGGGAACATTTTTGCGCAATACAATATTGCGTTTTATCTTCATATAATCGGCGGTAAATGTATTTTCATCTTCGTACGGAAAAGTATAAATAAAGATGCCCTGGCTGATTTCTGGTGTTTCGAAACGTATCCACATAAAATCGTCTTCAACTTTATCGACCACAAACCCCGGTGGAACATTCAAGGATATACCAAATTTCTCTTCTGTTTTGGCAGAAACTGCCCGTTCGTGATAGTTGGAATAGTTTAGTTCGAGGCGCTTACGTTCGGCTTTAATAAAAAATGAAGCGATCTGATCGGAGTTTTCTTTGAAAATTTTTTCAAAATCGGCATAAGTTTTGGCATCAATGTAGGCTACTGCCTGGGTGTATGCATGCACATCGCGTTTTAAGCGAAGGTCGTTGTTTTCAACTTCGTTACCAATTTTTACAACCAAAAGATTACGGCTTGTCCTGAATATTTGGCCAAAAGCATCGTGAGGAATATTAATCAGGTCGAAAATAGGTTCATCTTGTGGCAGGCTCAACTGGGGCTGGGCCAAAACATCACGTATTATTTTTCCTGGTTCATTATCCCAGGCAGTTGGCTTAATAACAACAACAAGCTCCCCAGCCTTACCGGTAACATTTTTTTTCATTGAAGTTTGGCTGCGGTTGTCGCAAGCCCCCACCAACAAAATGATTATCATTATAGAAAATAACTGTATCGTCCGTTTCATGGTACTTTTTTTATCGAGATTATAAATATTGGATTAACGATAAAGTTAAATACAAAAACCCCGCCAAATTATCAGGCAGGGTTTAATAATATAACTTAATCAATTATTTCTCTTTATTTTCAGTTGAAGGACCGTCGTCCGGTTTTTTATCGTCCTCTTTAGTGGCATTTTTAAATTCTTTCATGCCCTTTCCAAGCCCTTTCATCAGCTCAGGTATTTTTCTTCCACCAAAAAATATAAGTACGATTAAAAGAATTATCAGAATTTCCTGTCCGCCAAACCATCCGGCAATAATATTCAAGTTCATAGTTCATCAAGATTTAATTTCAACAAATATAATAATCTGTTTTTAGAATAATGCACTAAAAAAAATTCTTCATAAAAATAATTGGGTTACCTGAATAAACGTACAACATCGTTGATATTGGCATAAAGCACCAAAAACAATAGTAAAACAAGTCCTACATATTGTGCGTATTCCAGAAATTTTTCACTGGGTTTTCTTCCTGTAACCATTTCGTATAAAACAAACATAACGTGCCCACCATCGAGTGCCGGAATCGGAAGAATGTTCATAATTCCGAGTATAATCGAAAGGAAGGCAGTCATATCCCAAAAGACTTTCCAGTTCCACATGCCCGGAAAAATATTACCGATGGTAATAAAGCCGCCCAACGACTCGTAACCTTTTGTAGTACGGTTAAAAATAAGTTTAAACTGTTTCAGGTAGTCAACAGAGGTTTCCCATCCCCGTTTTAGCCCTGCAGGTATGGCTTCAAGAAAACCATAATCGTAATGGGCGAACTCAAAATATTTTGAAATGTTTCGGTTACTGTGAACGCCCAATAAACCTTCGTCGGTCAGATTAACAGGCTTTTCAACTTTGTTGCCGTTACGCAATGCTGTAACTACAACTGTTTCATTTTTATGTTCTTTGAGGTATTCTGTAAATTGGTCGTAAAACTCAAATTTATTGCCATCAATGGCCACTATTTCGTCACCGCTTTGAAGTCCGGCTTGTTGAGCGGGCGAATCGGATGCAACTTTAGTGATGGTGAGTTCAAACGGATATCTCAACCCAATCATCCCGGGGCTTTTCATCATTTTAGCAATGTCTTTTTCGGTAATCATCACATCGCGGGTTGTGCCACTTCGTTTAACCTGTACCGATTCAATATCATCGAGCATAATACTTTTTGAAACATCAAAGAAATCAACTACAGGTTCGTTGTCAACCGACATGATCATATCTCCATCACGAAAACCTATTTCTTCGCCAACTTCATTTACGGCTATGCCATATTTAACATTTTCAACCGGCAAATAATCTTTGCCCCAGGCATACGAAATACCGACGTAAATAACAATTGCTGCCAAAAAATTCATGAGCACACCACCAACCATTATCAGCAAGCGCTGATAGGCTTTTTTCGAGCGAAATTCGTAAGGTTTTGGCGGTTGCTTCATTTGCTCCTTATCCATCGACTCATCAATCATTCCGGCAATTTTCACATAACCGCCCAAAGGCAACCATCCAATGCCATATTCGGTTTCGCCTTTTTTGGTTTTAAATAATGTAAACCCGGCATTAAAGAACAGATAAAATTTTTCTACCCTGCACTTAAATATTTTGGCAAAAATAAAATGACCGGTTTCGTGAATTATAATTAAAAGGGAAAGACTTAAAAGAAATTGTGCAATTTTTACTAATACTTCCATCTGCTATCCTGTCTCTTGTTTTTAAACTATTTTTTTAATAATCTCTTCTGCTTTATATCTGGCTTGCCTGTCGGTTTCAACATAGTCGTCAATCGATGGCCGGCTAATAAAAGAAATTTTTTGCATACTTTGTTCAATCACTTCAGACATTTGTAAAAAAGAGATCCGGTTTTGCAAAAAAGCTTTCACCACAACTTCGTTGGCAGCATTAATTATACAAGCCATGTTCCCCCCTTTTTCAATTGCCTGATAAGCGAGTGCAAGGTTACGAAATTTTTCAGTATCGGGGGCATGAAAAGTTAATTTTGAATAATCAGAAAATGAAAACCTGGGAAAATTATTTTCAACCCTTCCAGGATAGCACAAAGCATGTTGTATGGGCAAACGCATATCGGGCAATCCCATTTGGGCTTTAATTGAACCATCGATAAACTGAACCATCGAGTGCACAATACTCTGAGGGTGTACAACAACATCAATTTTTTCGGGTACAAGGCCAAACAACCATTTAGCTTCAATCACTTCAAACCCTTTATTCATCAAGGTTGCCGAATCGATTGTAATTTTATCCCCCATATCCCAATTAGGATGTGCAAGTGCCTGTTTGCTGGTAACACTTTTTAATGCTTCAGAAGAATAGTCCCTAAAAGGGCCACCAGAACAAGTGAGGATTATTTTATCGATATCTTGTTTACGCTCGCCTTCGAGACACTGAAATATTGCAGAATGCTCAGAGTCGATGGGCAACAATTTCACATTATTTTCGGCACATAAGCGGGTTATGATATCGCCGGCAACCACCAGTGTTTCCTTGTTGGCCAGGGCAATTTCTTTTCCCGACTTAATAGCATTAACCACAGGCAACAACCCGGCATACCCCACCATGGCTGCCACTACCATGTCCACTTCATCATCCTGGACCACCTGCTGTAAAGCCAAAGCTCCTGAATAAACATCTATCCCCTCAATTTCGAGGGCATTGCTCAGCTCATCATAATGCTCATCGTTGGCAACAACTACCGTTTTAGGCCTGAACTTTAGCGCCTGTTTAATCAGCAACTTCACATTATTGTGCGCTGTTAATATTTTAATTGAAAAAAGTTGCGGATTGGCTTCAACCACATCAAGTGCCTGTGTTCCAATTGAGCCGGTTGAACCTAATATTGCTAATCGTTTCATGAACCTTTTTTTAAAAATTGATATAAGCTTCGGGGTCAACAGGCATACCGTTATGCCATAATTCAATATGAAGGTGCGGCCCTGTTGAATATTTTCCCTCATTGCCCATAATGGCTATTACGTCGCCTGCATTTACCCTTTCACCTGACTTCACAGTTATATCTGAATTGTGTTTGTAAATTGATATAATATTGTTGCTGTGTTGTATTTGAACAACATAACCAGTAGCAACAGACCATTCGGCAAAAACAACAGTTCCATCCAAAATAGCCGAGATGTTTGAATTTTCTTCTGCCACGATATCGGTTCCAAAATGCCCGGGCGCAGCATAAAACCGGTTTACAACAACCCCCTGTACCGGTGTGAAAAAATTCAATTCAGACAACGTTTTATTCTGCTCTGGGTTTTGCAGGTACGAGAACTTATATTTGTCGGGGCCAACCAATTCATTAAAAATAGAATCGCTTTGAACATTTTTCAGCTCAACACTCACAGGCTCATTATTTTCAAAAGTTGTATCTTCCACAATTCCCCCGCTTATCACCTTACGGATATTTTGAAGGTACGTGTCGCGCTTTTGTATCTCTACAGACAGCGAATCAAGCATTAATGAATGATAAACCATCATTTTACTTAAATCCTGAGAAGGATAACCGGGAACCGTTCTTTTTATAGGTGTATAAAAAAACAACAAAACAGCAATTGCCACACCTAGGATGAAAATCAAAAAATTATATGACCAAAATTTCAGTTTTGAAATATTCATCGAAAAAACTTCATTGTAATTGAAGTTATCTGTAATTGTAAGAAGATATTTTTTCGATGCCCTTTTAAAAAAAGATTTGAATTTGCCCGGCATATATTTCTGTTTAAACAGCTACAAATTTAAAAATTTAAACACAGCATGAAACAAAAAACAAACAGTGACAACCCTCAACCTGAAATATGATTAAATAATAAAAAAATACAGGAATACAAGTGCAAGGCATAAAGCACCTTACACTAGAAGCAGAAAAATATTTTAAAAAAACAGCATTTTTTCATCATTATCCTTTTGGATGTTCGGTGAAGATATCTATATTTGCATCCGCATTTGAGAAACAAATGTACCGGATATTGCGGGATGGAGCAGTTGGTAGCTCGTCGGGCTCATAACCCGAAGGTCGTAGGTTCAAGTCCTGCTCCCGCTACTTACAAAAAGAGGATCGATTTTCGGTCCTCTTTTTTTTTGTTATACCCTTTTAAATTTGATCCTATTTTATTCCGTCAGCTAAAGCAGACGGCAATTCATATGATAACTTCGATTTTGATGTTATCTAAGCTGGGAAACTTTTCTATCGAAGCTTTTTTAAAACATACAAATAGAATTGTGAATTATCCGCAGAATATGAATTGCCGTTGGTTTTAACCAACAGGTCCACAATATCTAACACAATTCATATGATAACTTCGATTTTGATGTTATCTAAACTGGGAAACTTTTCTACCGAAGCTCTTTTTTAAAACATACAAATGGCATTGTGAATTATCCGCAGAATATGAATTGCCGTTGGTTTTAACCAACAAGCCCACAATATCAAACACAATTCATATGATAACTTCGATTTTGATGTTATCGAAGCTGGGAAACTTTTCTATCAAAGCTTTTTTAAAACATACA
>JASMTI010000207.1:0-21292 GCA_041694375.1 Bacteroidales bacterium
GCTTGTTGTATTTTGTGTGCAAAAGTAGCATTTTTGGAAAACATATATAAATACTTTAATCTATTTAAGTTATGACCAACCGCCGTAATTTTTTGGGAAAATTAGTTGCCGGAACAGCTTTGGCTTCCCTTGCAATGTTGCCGCACAGGGCAAAAGCCCAAAATGTTGATATGAGTAATGTGTTATTGCACCATGTTTATTTTTGGCTGAAAAATCCCGAAAATCAAAAAGACAGAAATCAGTTCGAAAAAGCCATTCGTGAACTGGTAAAAGTTCCTGTCATCAAAGCCAGTCATCTGGGCGTACCTGCTTCAACAGAAGACCGCGATGTGGTCGATCACTCATATACCTATTCATTGTTGGTAGTTTTTGGTTCACAGTCAGATCAGGATTTGTACCAGGAGCACCCTATACATCTTGAATTTGTTGATAAAAACAGTTATTTATGGGAAAAAGTTGTGGTTTACGATTCAACTGATATCGAGAAACGTTAATAATAACGCATGTATCGTTGATTTTATTTGGGGCTAATTTTATGATATCTTCTTGGGGGCAGGAAACTCGGGTAACCGGTGCCTTAAGTTATAAATTTGAATTAACTTTGCCTGTTCATTAAAACCGATTTATACCATGTTAAATATAGGTGATACCGTAAAGTTTTTAAATGATGTTGGCGGAGGCCGTATAACAGGCTTTCAGAGTAAAAATATTGCAATAGTAGAGGGTGATGACGGTTTTGAAATCCCTGTTATGATTACCGAGTTGGTGAAAGTTGAAGAAACTGTTGCCTATGATGGCACACCACGAACGTTTAGCCGGTCACCTGAAAAGCAGGAAGAAACTGCCGTTGAAGCTGAGCCAGAACATGAACCTGAGATTATTCCAGGGAATGATGAGCCTAAATTTTATATGGCTTTTTATCCGACCGACCAGCATAACCCTGTTGGCGGGGAGATTGAAATATACTTTATTAACGATAGTAATTTTTCGTTGTTATACCATTATGCACACTTCGATGGTGAAAAATATCAAACCATTGATGCAGCTATGCTTGAGCCCAATACAAAGAATTATATTGACGGGTTGGGCTTGTCAGATTTAAGCAGCCTGCCACGGTTTCATTTCAGGATTATTCCTTTTGAAAAAGAATCGAAAAAGTTGATTGGTCCTTTCACAAAAGACATCTCGGTTAATGCCGTGAAATTCTACAAAGAAAAAAGTTTTACCGAAAATGATTTTTTTGATGGGAATGCCATGGTTTTTGATTTGGTGGCCAACCCCTTGAAGGAGGAATTGGATAAGATGACCGACAAGGATTTTAAAAAGGTGATTGATGAGAAAGATAAAGCCAACCGGCCAAAAGAAGAAAATAAGAAGAAAAATTCATCACCCGAAATTGTTGAGGTAGATCTTCATATCGAAGAATTGATTGATAATACCAATGGGTTGTCAAACCGCGAAATTATCGATATTCAACTTGATAAGTTCTATCGGGAGATGGATGAAGCGATTAAAAACCGTGTTAAACGTATTGTTTTTATTCATGGGGTGGGCAATGGTGTCCTTAAGCAGGAAATTACCAAAAAGCTAAAATCTAAATATGCAAAATTCAATTTTCAGGATGCATCATTTAAAGAATATGGTTATGGTGCTACCATGGTAATATTGAGGAGGAAGTAAAATTTTATACTATTAAAACTTTTATTTTCAATGGCATAGTATGGAACTCGCATGTTTTAATCATCCTCTTGGATGTCATTTTTTTACATGATCGTTTCATATAATAAAAATGTAAAGGCCGCTTGAAATTAATATAACAAGCGGCCTTTCTATTTCTTAATGAGCCTGATTTTTAATCATGTGCTCAGTATTCATCCTTATTTTTCTTCAGGAAACCAGCCATCAACCAATGCCTTATTGTTTTGGTAGAATTTCTTGGCTCCTTCAAGTGGATCATTGGCATTTGAGACATCATCCATCAACTCATAAAGTTTCTCTTCTTTGAACTTAAAATTTTTAAAGAATTTGGCAAGAACAGGAAAGTCTTCAGTAAATCCTTTTCTTGCAAGAATCCTCATTTCATCTTTTGGATAAACACCTTTAGGGTCTTCCAAATATTTGATGTCGTAGCGGGCCCACATAAAGTGAGGTTTCCATCCGGTTACAATAACCCAACCATCTTCATTAATTCCTTTTTCCAAAGCAGCTACCATTGCTGTACCTGAAGAAGTTACCTGTTTATAGTCAAGGTCATATTCTTCAATAGCTTTAAGGGTATTCTTATGAATACCGGCTCCGCTACCAATACCAATAATCTCGTTATCAAATTTATCGGCATACTCATTAAGTTCTTCAATAGAATTAACCGGATTAGAACTTGGGACTACCAAACCGGTTGTACCTCCGGGGAATGCAGTTCCAATGTGGTCAATTTTGTCGCCAAAACGATCCCAGTATTCAGCATGCGTGTAAGGTAACCATGCATCCAGAAAAACATCGGCATCACCTTTCGACAATGATGCATAAATTGGTCCTGGTTCGATAGGCTTAATGTCAACATTATATCCTTTTTGATCCAGAAATACCTTTGCCAAATGTGTCATGGCAATTCCCTCAGACCAATTTGGATAAGGAATAAACACTTCTTTTTTCTCTTTTTGTCCTCCTCCACATGAGGAAACAGCTATCATTATTGCAACTGCTAAAGTTAAATTTAAAATTTTTTTCATGTTACTTTTCATAATCATATCTTTTTAATTTTGGTTTTAGTTGAATAAAATTCACCTAAAATTTTGTAAATATCAAATATATTGCAAGTTAATCTAATTATTTTTTGCCCAGTCCACCAAGTGCTTGTGTTGTACGGTCAAGAATAATGGCCAGGATAACAATTCCAAGACCAGCTTCAAAGCCGAGGCCAACCTTAGCCTGAAGGATTCCTGAGTACACGCGTTCACCAAGTCCTGCAGCTCCTACCATCGAAGCAATAACCACCATTGACAGGGCCAACATAATTACTTGGTTAACACCTGCCAAAATTGTAGGCATAGCCAATGGTATTTGTACTTTGTATAGCAATTGTTTTTTAGTGCTTCCAAAGGCCTTTGCTGCTTCAACTACATCGGGCTGAACACCACGTATACCAAGGTTGGTTAGACGTACACCCGGAGGTAACGAAAACACCACCGTAGCCACTACACCTGGAACATTTCCAACCGAGAAAAACAAAATGGCCGGAATTAGGTAAACAAATGCAGGCATGGTTTGCATAAAGTCAAGAATAGGGCGAATGATCTTGTCGACTTTAGTACTGCGCGATGCCCAAATTCCAAGTGGAATACCAAGAACAAGTGCAAGAATCGCAGATGAAATGACAAGGGCAAGCGTTTGCATCGTTTCTTCCCAGAAACCCATCCATAAAAGCAAGAATAAGCCAAGAATGGTAAAAACAGCCATTCCCCATCCTTTTTTAAACCCTTTTTTAGTGAATACCCCTTTATAGCCACCTCCATTAACCACATAGGCAATTGCTGCCATGATGATCATAATTACCCATGGCCAAGGAGCCAGTAGTAAACTCTGAAAAGCATCCACCAATGTTTCAATTATGAAGGCTATGCCATCCAAAAAAGGTCCGGCATGTTCGGTAATTGCATCAATACCAGCTTCTACATATTGTCCAATATTTAATTTTTCCATATCAAATGCCTCCACTATTTTTAAGTTCAATTACTTCCTCAACATCACGCCCGGTTACTACCGAAATGACAGAAGAATGTATAGCTACGCCAAGCAACCGGTCTTCTTCGTCTACAACCGGCAATGGCAATTGCTTATCAATAAAAAGTGGCAACAAATCAGCCGCCGGTGTATCAGGCGATACTTTTGGCATCACATCTGATATCAGGATCTTCTTAAGGTCACGGTCGTCTTTCTTCTTCATTTCAGAAGCGTCGTTATCCATCACAAAACCAAGGAACTTGTTGCTACGATCGACAACCGGCAGGCGATTTACACCCATTTCACGCATACGGCGTAAAGCAAGGGCAGGACCATCTTTTTCAAGTGTAAGTTTGCCGGTATCCTTAAACATGAGACTGCCGGCTGTGACAATGTTTGCACGGTCAACATTTTCGACAAATGCTTTTACGTAATCATCTGCCGGGTTGACAAGAATTTCTTCCGGAGTACCGATTTGGACAATAGCACCGTCTTTCATAATGGCAATACGATCGCCCAGTTTTAGTGCTTCATCAAGGTCATGTGTAATAAACACGATGGTCTTTTGCATTTTGCGCTGCAGTTCAATAAGCTCGTCCTGCATCTGTACCCTTATCAATGGGTCCAAAGCACTAAAGGCTTCGTCCATCAGCAGAATTTCCGGATCGGTAGTTAAGGCACGTGCTAAACCAACTCGTTGTTGCATACCCCCACTTAGCTCGCTGGTCATCATATCTTCGTAACCACCAAGCCCAACGGTTTTAAGAATTTCCCGGGCTTTCGGGTAATTTTCTTCGTCTGGTTTTCCCTGTATTTCGAGACCAAATGCTGTATTAGAAACCACAGTACGGTGTGGAAGCAGTCCAAAATGTTGGAAAACCATCGACATGTACGAGCGGCGAAGTTCCCTTAGTTCGTTATCATTCATCTTTACCACGTCCTTGCCATTTACAGAAATGGAACCGGAAGTGGGCTCATTAAGTCGGTTAAAACAACGGATAAGTGAGGACTTTCCGCTACCGGAAAGCCCCATCACTACAAAAATTTCTCCCTCTTCAATTGAAAAGTTGTTGTTTTTTACCGCTAATGTACATTTGGTTTTTTCAAGAACCTTATTTTTTGGCACCCCTTTTTTCACTAATTCAAGTGCTTTTTGGGTGTTGTGTCCAAATATCAAATACAGGTCTTTAACTTCAATTTTACTCATTAGCTTTAAGTTATGTTTTTAAAAGTAGTAACCAATGTTGATGTTGAAACGACTTTCCCAATCTGCATCGGCTGTACCTTCTGCAAGACCATTAGTCCATGAACCTAACCATGCATTATTTGTACCCATGGCATAGTCAACATACGTATAAATGCTTCCGGCTGTAATAAGCATACCGGGAACAAGGTGCTGTGTTGGTTCAAAACCGGCAGCAGCTTTGTTAATCACAGAATAATCAACATAAGGTTGCAAGTTTGAAATTGGTCCCCATTCAACCGGGATTGAATAAGCAAGGCCGGCTACAATCATACTGGCTTCAGCAGCTACGTTGTAATTGTATGCATAAGCACCCATTTGTAGTTTGTCTAAAGTGTTGCCATCGTTATCTTTTGCTGCGTAGTTGTAATAAACATATTCACCTTTGAAGTTGAAATTGCCAAGGTTTGCAACTACGTGCCCTGCATAGGCAGTTGACATTTCACTTTCTTCTAAAACATCGTTGTAGATACCACCAAATTGTCCGGAAACACCAACTTCAACATTATCGGTAATGTTATAAGCTGCACGAACATTGAATTGGTTTAGTTCGCGAATGGAGGCGTTATCAGATGGTGTAATGTCGTATGAATAACGTGAAGCATTTGCGTCTAATCCAGCGCTGGCTCCACCGTTGAATTCGGGTTGACGGAAATATGCTACACTGAATTTGAGGTTGTCAATTCCTGTGTAATCAAATTTAATACCCATGTCGTAATCATCTTCCAATCCTACATAGTAAGGGATTTGGAACCACCATGAGTGTGAAGCGTATTTGGTTATACCAAACGGAACCTGTGAAACTCCAAGTTTCATATAAAGGTCATCAGTAAAACCATAACCCAAATATCCATGGTGTAAAAAGTGTGAATTACCTGAGGTTGGATAGAAGCGATATTCGAAACTTAGATCGACACCGGCAGTACGGGCATCAACATTAAGCCTCCAGGTATCAAGTGTTGCTTCGGGTTGTGAAGCATTGTCTACCCAGCTTTTGTTAAATACGTTAAAACGAAGTGCCCCTCCGAATTTTACGTAATCTTCTTTTTGTGAGAACGCGTTAATTGATGCTAAAATAAAAATAAGTAGTAAACTTCTTTTTAAATTCATATGTATCATTTTTGGTTAATAAAAAATTATTCAAAACTAGACAGCAAAACTTATAACCTTTTGAAATAAGAATTGTTCAGGAGAGGGGATTGTTTATAAAAGTGTAGGAGGTACATATCTACCGGATTGAACCTTTTGCATCAGGTAGTATAAATTAATAAAGTGATATGTGCGTTTTTCTTTTGAGTTCTGCATCATGTCGTGCAAAACTATAATGAATAATGCACAAAAGAAAATTGGATGAAATGTTTTAGAGGGATAAGAAATAAGCCAATGCGGTTTTTTTATTCTGTTAATGTATGTAATATACACGAAAACAGAAAGATATGCATAGTATGGCGAAGTAGGGGGGGTATTTTATAAAGTAATATATTTTGTTTATTGGTATTGTTAAAAATCAGATAACCAGTGCTTTGTGATGTGTATCTTAATTGAGGGTTAAGTATCGGGTGTATGTTTGTATGGTAAACAATAAAACTATAAGGTATAAACCAATCCAAAACTAAGGTTTATGGTTTCAATTGTTTTTTCTAAATTGAAAGATTTAATCTCTTCAATTTCAGTACCATTGGGAGACACTGAATAAATATAATGTTCAAAGTTACTTTTTGCCCGGTAGTAACTTGTTTGGATTTTCAATTGAATGTTCTTATTGAGAGCCACCCTTATTGCTGCGTCGAGCATTATTGGTAAACTATATACGGCGTTTGTGTTATTTTCAGAGTATGTTTCCTTTAGTGTTGTTTTGTTAATAATACGTAGTTGCTGTAATGAGGGATGGCTGATATTGAGCCCACTAAAAATTCCAGCTTCAATGTATACTTTATTGAGAATAACGGGATAGTTCATTTTGATGCCAGCCAGAGGGGATGACCAGTACCAATTACCAATATTGTTACGAAGTGAGTCGTTATTTTCATTGATATAACCTGATGAAATATTTTTAAGCCAAAGGTGAGTGGCCTCAGCATCGGTTGTGGTTTGCCCAAAATGAAAACGTGCAGATATTGCTAACCGGTTATGGATATAATAGTCGCCGTCGAAATTCATGGTAAAACCGGGCTTAGCAAACCCCGAGGTATTTATAAGCGGGTTGTTGCTGCCAAAGTCGGAAATTGGCAAAACACTTCCCATAGATATTCCTGCATGAAACTTTTTCTTTGCTGATGTATATTGGGGCAAAAGAATAAGCAGAAGGGTTATTGTTGTTATTATTACTGTATTTCTTGTGTTTATTCTCATATTAAGACTTTTTTATGTGTTTGTGTAAATGAAAATATATTTGTTTGGTACAGATTGGAAGTATTTTTTTTAGTTTTGGTAAATATATAAAAATATCAGGCAGGGCATATTTAAATTACTCTTATGGCTTTAAATTATGTTTTTATTTTTTTCTTTTTAATTGCATTTGTTGTTGCATTAATCAAGCTTATTTTTTTGCACGATGTTGAAGTATTCACATCAATGGTAAATTCAACATTCGACATGGCAAAAACAGGTTTTGAAATATCGCTGGGTTTAACGGGCGTGCTCACTTTGTGGATGGGAATAATGAAAGTAGGGGAGAAAGGCGGGATTGTTAAAATACTTTCGCGCATCATTGGTCCTTTCTTTCAAAAAATATTCCCGGAGCTTGGCAAAAACCACCCCGCTTATGGAGCCATAACCATGAATATTGCCGCTAATATGTTGAACCTTGATAACGCGGCTACACCAATGGGGCTCGAAGCTATGCGTGAAATGCAGGCATCGAACCCTAAAAAGGATACAGCATCGAATGCACAAATAATGTTTTTGGTGCTCAATACATCGGGTTTAACCCTCATTCCTGTATCTATAATGGTTTACAGGGCGCAGTTAGGGGCGGTAAACCCAACCGATATTTTTATCCCTTTGCTTATCACTACATTTTTTTCAACACTTGCCGGGTTAATAACTGTAGCAATTTACCAACGCATAAATTTATTTAACAAGGTAGTATTGAGCTGGCTTGGTGGCATGACGGCTTTTATTGTGGGCTTAATCTGGTATTTTTCAACCCTTAACCAAGATCAAATACAGGTAATATCAAATGTAGCCAGCAGTTTTATTCTTTTTAGTGTAATTGTTGGTTTTATATTGTTGGCTTTAAGGCGGAAGGTAAACGTTTACGATGCCTTTATCGATGGTGCCAAAGATGGTTTCAAAACTGCCGTGAAAATTATACCATATCTTATAGCAATATTGGTTGCAATAGGAGTTTTCAGGGCATCGGGTGCCATGGAATATTTAATTTCGGGTATTGAATGGGGGGTGCGTTCAGCAGGTTTTAATACCGATTTTGTTGAAGCATTGCCCACTGCCTTTATGAAACCATTAAGCGGAAGCGGCGCCCGTGGCATGATGATAGATGCCATGAACACCCATGGCGCCGACTCGTTTATAGGTAGGTTATCGTCTACTTTTCAGGGCTCAACCGATACTACATTTTATGTGCTTGCTGTTTATTTTGGCTCGGTGGGCATTAAAAATACACGCCATGCCGTAACCTGTGGTTTGATTGCTGATTTTGTCGGGATAATAACAGCAATTTTTATTGGCTATTTATTTTTTTACTAGAGATGTTTTTTGTCTATTGTCTCATGTCTGAAATCTAACGATCTGTTGTCATGCATTTTTGTACTTGTTTGATCACGCGGTCGCCGAGGTTCGTTTTTCGTTCGATGTGTGATTTTATTTCCTGCACAAAACTGTTTGTTTCGAAATTTCCCCGTACCATTTCAAAATCTTCCTGACGGGTTTTATCGTCACCGTCGGCACCAAAACCTGTCATTGCACTGAGCCTGAACTCTTTTTTTGCATCGTTGTAAAGCATGTTGTCTAATCCAACTACACTTTCTTTCCATCTTTTAACCAATTCAATAATATCTTCGGGGGTGATATTGTCAATTGTTTTGTTTAGCCTTCTTTCTAATAATTGGGCCGACCAGCACCATTCAATATCATAATACGATGCATGTAATTTTTTGAAGCGTTCTTCAATGGTTTGAAGGTCATTGATACGTCCATCTTCTACTTCGTCGAGTATTTTGTCTAATTCAGATTTTGGGCAAATCAAACCGGCAATGTCAACCCAGGTGCCCCTGCCGTTTTCGCAATCTGTTTTTAGGGCATTAACAAGGTCTTTGGGTGACTTCAAATTAAAACCATTCAACCGGGTTATAACCGAATTGCCCAAAAATTTATCGATACCGGTATTGTAGAGGTCTATACCTTTTTTTAGTGCCGATGATGATATTGAAGTGTTATTGTAAACATATTCATTTGATGATTCGCCTGATACTTTACGGAGGTTTTCCAGAATGTCAACAGCATTGAGCATTTTTTGGATGGTGAATGGGCTCAGAAGGTTGTAATTAATACTGTCGATCAGGTTTGGGTCTTTACGTTTGTCGCGTTTAGGCCATTTCATGGCATCGCGGATAGTGCCCACACTTTTCAGGTTAACACCGGGTGCCAGCCACGATTTATCTTTATTCTCAATTAAGTAAGAAAATGGCATGTCTGAGGTGTCGGAGTTTTTGTAGTGGCGCCCCATTATTAAAGTAAAAGGTCCAATTTTAGCCGGCCATAATAAGTACGAGTCGCTGGTTGTTTTTGAACCCCGCTCAACAATGCCCTGGTGTATGGGACCAAGTTTATACATGTGGTTACTTTGGTTGGAGCCCGAACCGGCATTTAAAAACGAGAACATACCGGCAATAAGCAAGGTTGATTTATGGTGGGTAACCGTGTAAGGGCCTGCAAAAATTGAACAGGCTTCACCATGAAAACCCTGACAGTTTGAAAAAAAGACTGAATTTTCGGCCGAGTAGTTTTTCCCAAGTTCACAGCCTTGACCAACATAACATTTATCTACAATTACGCCTTCTTTTATGCTGCTGCCCGATTGGATAATAAATGTCTTCAAAATTACATCATTGCCAATTTCAACAGGTGCATGCACATTGCTTATTATCGAGCCGTTTTCAATTAACCGTGTACCTTCAATTAAGACATGGCTTCCTATGTGTGCATTTTTTATTTCTCCGGTATTAATAATGCGGCAGTTCTTTCCAATGTAGCCACGTTCCGATTTCTTTGTCTGTGCATATTCCATGATCAACAATTCAAGTTTGTTGATCAGTATGGGCCGGTAGCGGTACAATGTAATAATGTAAGCCATTTGTGCCGAAAGATTATCGTACATCATAATTTCACGGCCACCCGATTCATCAAGTACGGCAATTTTTTCGGCATTGCCAAAGGTGTTTGTCCCTTCGTTAGCTATTAACTGCACATTGTTAATGATAACATTGTCGTCGACATTATAATTCGAAATATAGTTTTTAATATAGTTAATGTAGCAATTATTGCCTATTGTACAGTTATGTAGCGTTGAATTATAAATGCCCGAGTGGCGCTTTATTCCACCATAAAGCTTAACTTTTTCATTTTGTGAACCAATCTTAACTTCGCCTGCAAAGTGAGAGTTAATAATGTTTTCGGGGTTGAAATTGTTGGATACAAGGACTTTGTCCCAGTTTTCACTTGAACACATTTGGTGTTTCAGCTTGTCAATTTCTGATGTTGTTAAGTTTCTGTAGTTCATAGTTACTTTATTGTGAGTTGTGCTAGGTAATCATAGTGGGGGCCATATTCAATTATTGATGTTTTTAGCCCGTTTTGTTCTGCAATATCTGTTAAAATAACATGATCTGCAAACAACCAGGAAAAAGGTTTGCCTGTTACATTTTGGTATTTCAACAGGTAGTCAATCTCCCCGTAATAATGGCTGGCATTGATATCAACCATAAATGTACCGTCTTCTTGTTCAAATAGATAAATTAAATCGGAAGAATCGAGAATGATTCGACCTGATTTGTTTAACAGTGTTTTTAAATGCCCGAGCAGTGTGTTTAACCCGCTTAGGGTCCCGGCTATGCCAATGCCGTTCATCATTAACAGAATCGTATCGTATTTCTCATTGTTGAAAGAAAGGATGTCGGAATTTATAACCTTTCTGATTTTTTGTTTTGACATTACATCGCAACAAAGGGTTGATGTTTCGAGGGCCGTAACATCGAACTTGTTATTTTGAAGGTATAATGAGTGGCAGCCTGCACCGGCGCCGACATCGAGGATTTTGCCTGAACATTTTTTTAGGGCAAGGCGTTCAAGTTTAGGCATTGATGAGTACGACCTGAAAAAATATTCAGGTGGTAGTTCTTCATCTTCTACAACTTGTGAAAAGACTTTTACGGGTGTATTGTCTTTTTTGTAATAATAGTTTGATATTGAAAGACCTAACGGGTCAAGCTCAGGGTCTGTTATCATCGATTATTTGAATTTCAATAGAAATCAAATATAATAAAATTAGGCAATCTGAGCTATATTGGCGGTATAAGTTTTTCTGACTAATTTGATGCAGCTTTTTTGGAGCGTCGAGTAGATGTAAAAACCTTTATCGGGACCCCTTGATATGATAAAGATTTTAGCATCTGGAAATTGTTTCGCCACTCCCACAATATAATCGAGGTTGAGTTGTTCGTTGTGCAACCAAATATTGGTTTCAAATTTTCCTGGGATGAGTTTCAGGTCTTTGTTTTTGGCATCGTTGAATAAGGATTGTGCCAGATAATAATCAATATTTTCAGTTCGATACATCATCAGGGTTGAGTTAGGGTTTATGTTTTTTTAATACAATCGGGGAGGAGATTTCCCCCTCCCCAATTTTGTTTTTTTTAGAATCGGAATCCTAATGTTAAAGTAGCCTGATGGTTAAGTTCGGTTAGCGTTGCGGTTGCTGTACCGCCTGATGGATTGGTATAATAAGTTTCGTGTACTTTATATGCGTATTCAGAGTGATTGAGCCTGTATGCAAAATCAACGAAGAAATTATTGTTGCGGTACCCAAAACCGGCACTGTACGATGAATAGGTATCATCGTAGTTTAATAAACTTTCTTCTGTGCCATTTTCGTAAGTGTATGAACTGTTCCACGGGTTGCCCAGAAGATTATACCCGGCCCGTAAGCTAAAATTGGGCGTTGCCCTTATCTCGGCGCCAATACGCAGGTTTCCGGTTGTGTTGTATACACTGTTTATATCAGAATTGTTGGCAGAATAATCCCAGTTGTCGCCTGCATCCCTGAATTTCATTCCATTATAGCTAACAATTTCGTAATCGGCACTGAAAATTGCAGTTGTGCCCAGAATATACGCTGCACTAATGTTTGCTTTCAATGGTGTTTCAAGCTTGTAATCGTATGGTTCCATATCTGTTTCGTCGGTCCAGGATGACGAAGTATTGTCTTCTTCCCCTACCGGCAGGTCAAAGTTTGAGGTGATTTGTTTGTAGCTGTGTCGTGATATGGTATAAAATGTAGGCGTGTGTACAGACGCCCCCAACCTTAATGATTTAACAGGCCTGAAAATAACCCCGGCCTTAAAATTAACACCAAATCCCGATTCGTCCATTTGATGGTTCACCGTGTAGTTATTTAAATAATCACTTTCATTATTGTTGTCAATTTCAGAATATAAGATATCCTGTGAAAATTGCAGGTCATTTAAACCAACTGAAGCCCCAACATAGATTTTATGGTTAAAATTCAACCCTAATGACATCAAGTATTCATCAATTCTGCCACTGTTGCTTATCAGTGCTTTTTGCTGATGGGGCCTTATGCTTGTGGCTTCGTATCCAATTCCTTGGTAATTGTTGTTTTCGTCGTATATTTTGTATGACTCATAATTTGTTAAATCATTGTAGTATATTCCTTCAATAACTTCAGGGTCAGTATCCTCATCAATAAGCCATGTGTTCCATGCCAGGCCTTCGTGCATATAATCGAAGTAGTCGGGGTTCATTTTATCATTGGCATAATCGGTATAATAATTTAATAATGTAGTATTGGCATCATAACCCTGGATATAGCGGTTCGAGTGAAAATTTTTCAATCGGTTGTACCCAATACCAAAATTGATGCTGACAATACCCGACTCAACTCCGGTTCCCATGGTAGATACATAGCTCATATTGTTGAGGTTGAAGTTGTATTTGTTGTCACTTTCGGTATTTCCAAGGTAGCTTGCATCTACTTGGTTCATGTTGAGTGTGGGCGATAATGTGAATTCAGCTGAACGGTATAAACCAATACCTGCCGGGTTGATACTTGCCGAGGAAAAATCACCACCCAGGGCACCAAATGCACTTCCCATGGCAATGGATCGGGCAGTGCCGCCATATTCGGTTTTCGAATAGCGTAAGGCATCATAAAAATCCTGTGCAAATGCGATGTTTACTAACAGGAGTGTAAGTATCGTAGTTAAATATTTCATTTTTTAACAGTTTTAGTTTATAATAATAATAGTTACGAGTTATGTTTAAATTTTAGCGCCTGCGGCCTGAAGAGCTACTTCCCGAGCTACTTGAACGGCTTGAGCTTCCCCCGGAGTAGCTGCTTCCCGATGAGCGTGTGCTGCTTCCGCTTGAGTAGCTGCTGCGGCTCGATCTTGAACTGCTTCCACTAGAGTAACTACTTCTGTTTGAACGGCTACTGCTCCCGCTTGAATAACTGCTACGGCTCCTAGGGCTGCTACCCGAAGAATATGATTTGCTCCGGCTTGGTGTGCTCCTGGTGCCTGTACTGTAGCTTTTGGTCGGGGTTTTTGAGCTACTTGAACGGTAGGTTGCACTTTTTGATGTCCTTTCGGTAGAAGGAATCGAATATGAGCTCCGCGATCTTGTTGAACTTCTTTGTACATCTTCCGAACTGCGGTTGTTGCTTCTGTTATAGGTAGCGCGTGTGTTGGTACGTGGTTTATTATAACTTGGCGTATAACTTCGGTTGCTGGTTGTTGAACCGGTTGACGCCGAACTATATGAACTCCTTACATTGCGGCGTGGTGTTGTGATGGCACTGTTTGCCCTTGTGGCATTGCTTTTAGTGTCTGAGCTAACGTTGCTTGCAGATCGGCTTGCCGATGCTGTGGAGCGCCTTTTCTCCATTAATACAGCACGTTCGCTGCGTGATGCAGAACTGGCTGATTTTTGTGCCAATTCAGAACCACTTCCGCCTACCACATTTCTACGGTTCGAAGTCCTGGCCGATTTGTTAATGGTCTCACTATCCCTGTAATTGCCGGCTACGCTTCTGCCACCAGCTACTCCGCCACCACTGTAGGTAGTATTTGGCCTCCGTGAGCGGCGGTTACTTTCTACGTAATCTTTATTGTCAACATAGTAATGGGGGTAATAATTGCCATAGTAGCCCCCGTAATAGCTGCCATAGTAACTATATGGTCGGTAATAGCTGTAATAATATGGCGAATGCCAGCGGTTGTAATACCATGAACTACCATAATAAGGGGAATAACCCCAAGCTGAAGAATACCATGGATCGTAGTACCAAGGGTCATAGTGCCATGAGTTCCAACTGTAGTAACTTGAATAATATGGTGCGCCCCAACCCATGTTAAACGAGAAGCTTACGTGGGGGTCGTAGTAATACGGATCGTGAAAACGTCTGATCCGGTCGGCGTAAGACATATGGTCGTTGATATAATAATTATTCACAACGTATTCACCATTGTTCTCGTCTGGTATGAAAATTGTGTCCTGTCCTTCACTTTGGGTATTGCTAAGGTTATAAGCCTGAACTTCGTTGTACCAGTCAGGTTCTTCCTCGGCATATATGTAATTATCAAGTGTCTGGGCACCTTTTTCATTTTTGCCTAATTCGCTTATAATTACAATGTTGTCGTCAGGCTTAGTGCTTTGTTCCAGTTCTGCGAGTTCTTCATTGCTGATTTCGGGAACATCGTCGCCCGGCCAGTAATAAAGGTCATCAACATAATTGCCTGCAGTTTGCATGTTTGTGCTGCAAGCTGTGGCAACTAATGCTGCAATTGTGATGATGATTAATTTACGTTTCATAACTTGTCCTCCTTAGGCTTTATATTTTTGTATTTTTGTGCTTTATTTGTATTCTTTATTGTATTACAAATTAAACAAATACTATACCAAAAGAAAAGATATGGCGAAGGAATTGACTTCAAAGAGTGAAAATTATTCACAATGGTACAACGATCTGGTGGTTAAAGCTGATCTTGCCGAAAATTCAGCCGTGAGGGGCTGCATGGTTATAAAACCTTATGGTTATGCAATTTGGGAAAAAATGCAGGCCCAGCTTGATAAAATGTTTAAAGATACTGGCCATGTAAATGCTTACTTCCCCTTATTTATCCCGAAATCATTTTTTAGTAAAGAAGCGGCACATGTTGAAGGATTTGCAAAAGAATGTGCTGTTGTTACGCATTACCGGTTGAAAAATGATGAAGATGGAAACGGGATCGTTGTTGACCCGGATGCAAAGCTTGAAGAGGAGTTAATTGTCCGCCCGACTTCGGAAACAATAATCTGGAACACTTATAAAAATTGGATCCAATCATGGCGCGACCTTCCGATTTTGTGCAACCAGTGGGCCAATGTGGTGCGTTGGGAGATGCGTACACGTTTGTTTTTACGTACTGCCGAATTTTTATGGCAGGAAGGGCATACTGCCCATGCAACAAAGCAAGAGGCATTGGATGAAACATACAAAATGGTAAATGTATATGCTGAATTTGCTGAAAAATACATGGCCATGCCGGTTATAAAAGGTCATAAATCGGAAAATGAGCGTTTTGCAGGTGCACTTGACACCTTGAGCATTGAGGCTTTAATGCAGGATGGAAAAGCCTTGCAGGCCGGAACTTCACACTTTTTAGGTCAAAATTTTGCGAAAGCATTTGATGTGCAATTTGCCAATAAAGAAGGAAAGCTTGAACATGTATGGGCAACATCGTGGGGCGTTTCGACCCGGTTGATGGGGGCACTGATCATGGCACATTCTGATGATAATGGACTTGTGCTCCCTCCTAAACTTGCACCTTTTCAGGTGGTTGTTGTTCCAATTTATAAGAAAGATGAGCAACTGTCGCAAATATCAGAAAAAGCGGAAGCGATTATTGAAAAACTCAGGGCTAAAGGCATTTCGGTAAAATACGATGATAGCGACGCTAAAAAACCAGGGTGGAAATTTGCCGAGTATGAGTTGAAGGGGGTTCCTGTTAGATTGGCTATTGGTCCGCGTGATATCGAAAACGGAACTGTTGAAGTTGCCCGCCGTGACCTTCTTTCAAAAGAGGTGGTCAGCATGGACGGTATCGATGGTTATATCGAAGACCTGCTGGATGATATTCAAAACTCAATTTACAAAAAGGCTTTTGATTATCGTACTGAACATATTACCAAGGTTGACACCTGGGACGAATTTAAGGATGTATTGAAAAATAAAGGTGGTTTTATTTCGGCACATTGGGATGGTTCGCCCGAAACGGAACAGAAAATTAAAGAGGAAACTAAAGCAACCATTCGTTGTATCCCGCTCGATGCTGAAGAGGAAGAAGGTAAATGTATTTATACCGGAAAACCATCGGGCAAGCGGGTGTTATTTGCTATAGCTTACTAACTTTTGATTGTTAGACTCAAGATGTGACACAAGACATTAAAAAACCGTTGGATATCGATTTCAACGGTTTTTTTTAGTTTTATGTGTAGTTTTTTGCTAAATATTCGACATGCCGGCTAAAAATGCGGTTCCAAAAACAATTGATACGAAAACAGAAATTACAATACCAATTAAAAACCAAATTAATGCTGCTTTAGCGAAATTTGCTTTGTTTGGATTAGCACCAGAGCCAAAAGCCCATACAAAAAGCATAATAATGTTGATTAGCGGAATGGCTAAAATTAAAATGGTAAGTACCCAATCACTTGTTTTTACTACACTTGAATTGTTTTGAACAGGAATGTTTTGATTTTCTTCCATAGGTTTAAGAGTTTTTTCCTACTCGTATGGCTTTTCGGTTCCGCCCCGTTATTTTTGTAATGGTTTCTGGACTCCATTTTAATCCATACAATTTAAAAAATTTATATGATAATTAAAAATCGGAATACAAACAACCATTTAGCCTTTGGTTAGCAGGAGTTACGATTCTAATTCCTGTAACATTGTTAAGGCTTTGTCGCGTAAAGGTTTTTGGCGTTTTCGCCAAATAAGAATGCCAATTAAGAGCCCTGAGCCTAATGCAGGTAGTAATAAAGCCTGGGTTTGAAGTATGGTTTTTACTATGTTATTTGCAGTGTGTTTATATGTAACTAAAATCATTGCGACATCCATAAAAATAACCGGTATAATAATCCACAAAAGTTTCTTTTGGAATAGTTTATACCGTCTGGCTGCTTGTTTTAGCATTTCATTGGTGGGCTGTCCATAATCAACAGTATTGTATTCTTTATGTAATTTGCGCATAATTAAAGCAAATGATGCAAATGCAATACCATAAAATATACCGCCAATCCTGTCGTGCCAGGTCAGGTGGGTGTCAAAATTGAATATTGCCACATACATAATTGCCAATACCCACAATACCCATTGCATCGACTTGGTTAAACGCTTATTCCTGTTGTCTTCTTTTTGCAGCTTGTGTGTGAATGCCTGCATATTTTCAAGTGGTGTTATTGTTTTATTTTTCATAACTGTTGTTTAATGTAGAATGATTAACACGATCATTTTTTAACAAGCTGTTGCGCAATTGCTCTTTTAATCTGTGAATTTTAACCCGTACATTGCTTTCGGTTATCCCAATAATATTTGAAATTTCACGGGTTGAAAGTTCTTCAATTACCAATGAAATCATTGCTTTGTCGATAACTGAAAGAAGATTGAGTTCTGTTTGTAGCTTTTCAAAATTGTTTTCAAATTCAATTTTGTTTTGGAGGTCATCGTCTAATAATACATGCATGTTTTGTATGTCGCGTGATACCATCATCTTCATTTGCTTGAAAGATTTGCCGGTAAAGCTCAGCGACGTATTAATTGCAATCCGATATACCCAGGTGCTGATTTTTGATTCACCCCTGAAGTTGTCCAGACTTTTCCAGATGTTAATTAAAACTTCTTGGTACATGTCTTTTTGATCTTCGGTATTGGGGTTGTAATACCGGCAGATCCGCATAATGCGTTCTGCATTTTCATCGACAATGTTGTTGAATTTTTCTTCTTTGTTCACGGTAATGGTAACTGGTTTTGCTTATTTAGTTCAGAAAATAGAGAATTGTTACAAAAAAAATCAATAGTGTGCGGTAAAAAAAATAAAATTGGGCTAAAGCCCCTATTATATAGGCTTTCAATAGCCCCGGGCTTAAGCCCGGGGTAACTGATATAACTACGAATCTGGGCTTTAGCCCAATCTGATAGTCAGTGTTTTATGCTTAGTTTATGAGTCATTTTAATATTTTTTGTAATTTAACGGACAATAGTGAAAAAAATAGTTGTTTTTTCATGCTGTAGTATTAATAATCTTCAATATTGCCTCTGCCCATTTATTACCGGCATTCAGACTTTCAACCATTGTGAGTTTTTCACCGCCTGTTTCGATAAACATTTTTTTATATTCGTATGAAATTTCAACCTTTGTTTCCAGGCAATCGGCAACAAATGACGGTGCTGCAACCAAAACCCTTTTTTTTCCGTTTTTAACCAATTTTATCAATGTTTCATCGGTGAAAGGTTCCATCCAGTTTTTTGATAAACGCGATTGAAAAGATGTTGAGTAGGAGCCTTGGTGTAAACCTAAGCGTGCTGCTAACTGGCGTGTAGTTTCGTAACATGTGGCTTTGTAACAAAAACTGCCGTGGTTGGGCATTTCTTCTACACAATTGCACGATGAAGCCGCTATGCCCGGGTGGTTTTTTTCTAATTGCCTGTTGGGCAGGCCATGATAAGAGAATAAAACATAATCGTATTGTTCTGTTTGATATGATTTGATTTTTTGGGCAAAAGCATCAAGAAATGCCGGGTGTCCATAAAACTGGCTAATGGTTTCCACTGTTGGTACTACATTCCACCTGCTGATGTGTTTCCAAACTGCCTGGATGGCTGTTCCGCTGGTTGATGAAGCATATTGCGGAAAAAGGGGCAGGATGATAATTTTTTCGTATTGTTTTTGTTTGATGCTTTGCAAGGCCTTGGCTATCGACGGGTTTTGATAGCGCATAGCGATAAAAAAGTCGGTGTTGTCTCCAGTATTGTTTTGTAGTTTTTTTTGTAGTTCTATCATGTTGGCCAGCAGTGGTGAACCGTCGGGGGTCCATAGTTTTTGGTAAAGTTTTGTCGATTTAGGGGACCTGAATGGCACAATAACCAGGTTAACCAATATTTTTTGTAGTGCCCATGGCAGGTCAATCACCCTGCGGTCGTTTAAAAACTGACGCAAATACCGGCGTACGGCTTTTACTTTAGGTTCGTCGGGCGTACCAACATTGATGAGTAAAACAGCTGTTTTCGACATGGGTTTTGATTTTCAAGATGAAAAATGCTTAGCAATTTTGAGTAGATTTATTACTCAGCCCGGGTCATGGTCAGTTGACCATGTTGTATGCCTTTAATGCTGATGAGCTGGTCGGCCATTTCGGTTAGTTTATGGGCCATGCCCTTAATCGCAATAATCTCGAGGGTGTTGTTTTCGCTGAGCATAATTTGTTGCGATGATAATGTTTCGCTAAAAAAGCGTTCCCGAATTTCAGCTATATGGTTTAATATTTCTCTTTTGTGCGGATCGTAAAATAGCGTTATGGACCCCGCGACAATATTATCGCATTGCCATTTATGCTCTACCATATTCTTATTAATCAGGTGGCGAATGGCCTGCGACCGGTTAGAGAACCGGTTGTTCTTAACATATTGGTCAAGCGCTTCAAGCAATTCCTGCTCAATTGATATTCCGAAACGGGTAACAGACATTAGAATAGATATTAGGGTTATGGATTAACAAAGATAATAGAAATAAAAAAGCACCTTATTTAATCTTAATGCTTTTTGAAGCATATGGAATACGATTTGTGTTTTAGTCGAATTTTAAATTTTACGGTTTTTGCTAAGTACATGACAAAAAATTAAACACATTTATAGCATCTTGATTTTTAAAGTTTAACAGCACGTTTGCAATATACGAGAGCCCACATTTAAAAATACTTTGAGCCTTTCGTCCATGTTTTTTGATTTTAATTTTTCTCATATTTTCATGGATAAATATCCCCGTTTTATAACACCAGACAAAAGCAATCATAACAATTAATGTAAGCTTCTCGATGCGCTCAATATCTTGAAGATGCGTCTTTTCAATGTCAAACCCACTGGTTTTCATGGCCCTAAAACAAGTTTCTATCTGCCACCTTTCGTTATAGTTTATTTGTGCCTGTTCTGGCTTATTAAATGAAACAATAATTAAGAAGTCATTGGCACCGTTTTCTTTGCATTTCATTTTGCAGCCCGAGATGTAACACAACTGTGACCCCATCCTTATTATTGGCCTATAGTGCAAAAACTCTCCCCGCCTCAATGAATTAAAAAGCCATGAAGCCTTGATTTCCTTGTTTTTACGTGGGATAAATATTTTAAAATTGTTCCTGATCCGTATATAGTAACGTATTTTATTGTCATTTAGGAACTTAATCCATTCATCACCGACAAACTCCCTATCTGCCATCAAACAGTCTATGCAATTTGTGCCAAATAGTTTGATGAAACGGTTTATCAGCTCAACCCGTTCGTTACAATTTGAATTGCCCCGTTTGTCCAACATCTTGAACAACAACGGGAAGGCTACCCCTTTGTATGTCACACCCAACATGAAAATATTGATATTGGTTTGTCCAAACTTCCAATTGGTCCTGTCTATGCTAAGCTTCAACCCTTCTTTGTTTGGCAACAGGTTAAATATGAGCCTGGCAACCAAATCTGAATCCAATGCATATTGGGCTATAAAACGTTGTATGCGCCTTAAACTCGAAGTTGCCATAGCTTCACTGTCAAAAGCATTGGCCAGCTTCTCAAAACCGACGGTTTGGACTTTACACAGTGCAATGACAAACATTGCTATAAGTTTTAATCTTGATAGATTAACTTTTCCCTGAAAATGGGTATTGAGAATTGAAATGAATTCCCTACTTTTACTCTCGACGTTGATATTCTCCATTAGAAAAATGAGTGGTTTTATTCTTCTAAGATACTGAATATCAACGTCTTAACCAAACTTTTTTCAACTTATTTTCCTCATTTTCAGAGATTTATATTTTTGTCATGTACTAAAC
>JASMTI010000208.1:0-6798 GCA_041694375.1 Bacteroidales bacterium
TTCAGAAATCAATGTTGCATCTCTTCTAACCTCATCACCGGCTTCTTCAAAAGCATTAGCTATATCTTCCGTTGGAATGTTCATTCCCCAACCGTTTGAAATACCTATTGCTTCCACATCAAAGATACCGTCGCCACGGGGGCCCATCAACTGAACATGGATATTACTTTCAACATGACCACCCCAAGGGAAGTTACCCCAATCGTATGTTTCAGATGAAATATACTGTAATTCAAGAATTGATTCTTCACCAAATTCACTGGAAACACGCCATACTTGTTCAAAATCTTCAAGAAGGTCATATTCCTCACTTGATATTACATCGGCAAACTGAGAAGCTGCATCGCCCCATTTCTCCTGATATAAGTATGCTTTACCCAAAACTGACTGAGCTGTTCCTTTAGAGATACGAAATTTATCAGCTTCTGAGTATTCACTCTTCAAAGGAAGCACTGATATTGCATCTTTAAGGTCGGCCTCAATCTGGGCATAAACGTCAGCTTTAGGCGTACGGGATTTATGCATATCAGCTTCTGTTTCGGGGCTGTCAAGTATAAGTGGCACATCGCCAAACAACACAACCAACTCAAAATAATTGAATGCACGAATGGCTTTTGCTTCGGCAATTAAGCCATCAACACCGGCAAGGTCACCTTCAGAAAGGCGGTTTATCACAGTATTTGCAGCACTGATGGTTTGATAAAAGCCACTCCATACTTGTTCTATTGAAGGATTATCGGCCACATGTGTAAAATCATCAATCTCTTGTAATTGTTTCTGGTCAGTCGGTCCTGCACCTGCTGCATTACCATCATCACCTGGCAATACTTTCAGGAAAAATGCACTGTGCCAGTCACGGTTATAGTTCCATGTCATGAGGTCGTATACACCCCAAAGGGCCATTTCTGCTTCCTCTTGATTGGTGAGGAAGTCGTCGCTTGAGATTCTTCCTTTCGGTTCTACTTCAAGAAAATCCTGAGAGCAAGCCGAAAGAATCAATAAAGCTATTATTGCAAATATATTTTTACGTTTCATAATTTTCGATTCTATTAAATGTATGTTTTTAAAATTATCAATTAAAAATCGATCGATAAACCAAACATGAATTTACCAGGTATAGGATAAACACCACGATCGATACCCTGACTGGCATCATTGTTACTACCAGCTTCAGGATCTAAACCTTTGTATTTTGTAATCGTGAAATAATCGTCGAGCGATACATATAAACGTGCACGTCCGATACCAATACGGTTTACTACATCGCTTGGCAATGTATATCCTAATTGTAATTGTTTAATCCTCATGTATGAACCATCAGCAATCATTAAGTCGCTACGATATATATAGTCGCTTGAAGCATCAGGTTTAGGCATTGTTGCACCTTCATCACCAGCACCGGTCCAGCGATCGGTATAAAAATACTCAGGCTTATTGGTCTTAGGACGGTCGTTGCGGTACCATGCCATGTAAATATCATTGCCATAAGTACCCTGCAAGAACATACTAAAATCGAAACCCATGTATGAAAGGTTTATGTTACCACCATAAACAAAATCGGGATGTGGGTCACCAATATTTGTTTTATCAGCAGCAGTAATGCCTTCTTTTCCATCAGTATCTACAACATTTGGCGCACCTGTTTGAGCATCAATGCCATCAGTTTTATAGCCATAGAAGTACCAGATAGGCTCACCTTCTTCAAATACGGTAACATCGCTACCCCGCACGTTAACACCCATAATTGGTGTTGGCGAATTAATTTTTGTCACCTCGTTATTAACAGTAGACAGGTTGGCACTTACACCATATTTGAATTCACTATCGTTATCGCGATAACCAACTTCAAAGTCAAAACCTTTGTTTGAAACATCACCACCATTTATAAATGAAGGGTTCAAGCCAACTGATAATGGCGGGGTTGCCAAAATGATAAGATCTTTGGTTTGCTTATCGTAATAATCAACAGCCAATGACAGTTTACCGTTAAATGCCCTGAAATCGAAACCAACATCAAGTTGTTCTGAACGTTCCCAACGTAAGTCAGGGTTTGTCATTTTTTCAATTTTGTAACCAGGGTAATAATTTCCGAGTGCATTAGGCAGGCGGATTCCTTCACCAATCCAGAACTCTTTATCTTCGTTGCCCGGAAGGTTGGCATCACTACCATTTTGTCCCCAACTTGCACGTAATTTCAAATATCCAAAATCACCCCAGAAATCTTCTTCAGACATTACCCATCCTGCAGACAATGAAGGGAAGAATGCTCCTTTATTATTATCGGGGAACACACTTGACGCATCGTAACGGAATGCAGATTCAAGCATGTACTTATTTGCATAATCGTAAGATAAACGACCGAAAACAGAGGTACGACGCGTTTCTTCCATATCACCACCTACCTGGTCAAAATCACGGGAAGAGTAATTATGATAAGCATAATTTGGCCCTTCCTTTGGCATAGGTGCCGAGTGCAAATAATATGAAGGATGTTGATACGATTCGGCTGAATAACCTGCTAATAATGTAAGGTTATTTTCTCCAAAGTTCATATTATAACTGGCAAAATTCTCCCACAACCAACTAAAATATTTGTCAATATTGTCATCAATCGTGTTTGTACCATTCTGGCGTTCTGATGAAACATAGTAAACAGGCGCCCAACTGTGGTTGATATTGTATGCCAGGTCAAATCCAAAACGAGAAGTAATTGACAAGCCCTTTAATGGCTTCAGGGTAGCATAAAACGAACCTAAAACTTTGTCGCTTGTTAAACCACCTTTGTATGTTTGAATAGCGGCAATCGGGTTTGCAATTTCACCTGTTGTATACGCCGGCAAGCCGTAAATATCACCATCTTCGTTACGTAATAACTTCTGACCATCATTTACCATATCGGTAACACGCTGTGGAACTTGTCCTTCAGGATAAACAACCGGTGTTAAAGGATCGATTAGCAATGCATTATTAAGTACCCCACGATATTCATCGTCTTCACCAATAGATTTACGGGTAAAATGTGAATAAGAAAAATTGTTACCCACTTCTAACCATTCTTTAATTTGGTGTTTTCCATTAATACGGGCAGTAAAACGCTCAAAATTAGCATTATCACCACCAACAATACCATCCTGGTTAAGGTATGAACCTGACACCATGTAGGTTGACTTGTCGTTACCACCCGAAAAACTAATGTGGTGCTTTTGCATAGGGGCATTCTCAAACACCTCATCAAGCCAGTCAGTATCATAGTCGTAACTATCAATTGACTGAATATCAGCCTCATCTAAGAAGCCAACATATTGCTCAGCATTCATCAGTTTCATTTTAGTCCTTGAACTTTGAATACCAGCCTGGAAATTGTAGCTAATTTTTGATTCACCCTTGCTACCACCTTTTGTTGTAATAAGTATAACTCCATTGGCACCTTCAGTACCATAAATAGCAGCAGAAGCCGCATCTTTAAGAATTTCAATTGACTCAATATCGTTTGGTGCGATATTGTCGATACTTCCGGTTTTCATCCCGTCAACAATGTAAAGCGGATCCGAATTACCATTTGAGCTTACACCACGGATTCGGATTTTAGAACCGGCACCAGGAGAACCTGAAGTTGGCAAAACAGTAACACCAGCAGTACGTCCCTGTAATGCCTGTTCCACACGTGCATTCGAGCTGTTTTCCATTTCTTCAGAATTTACACTTGAAATAGCCCCGGTTACAAGACTTTTCTTTTGTACACCATAACCTACAACAACTACCTGATCGATACCCATAAGGTCTTCTTCAAGTGTAATTGTCAGGTTAGCGCCGGCACTGGCTTCAACTTCTTTGGTTTTATAACCAATAAAAGAAACGATAAGTGTAGCCTCATCTGCTGAATACGATAAAGAAAAATTACCGTCAACATCAGTAACTGTACCTACCGTTGTACCTTCTACCATAACGTTCACCCCAATTAAAGGCCCCCCTTCTGCATCAAGTACCTTACCGCTGTAGGTATTTCCCTGTGCAGAGGCAGATGATATGGCACCACCTGTTACCAGTATTAAAACAACCAGTAACATTAACCGTGCTTTATTAAATAAAGCACCTGTAACTGAACTTCGATTAAAATTAATTGAATTCTTCATAGTTAGGTCATATTATATTTAAATAAATGAAAAATAGGTATTAAACATTAATTAGATTCCGTATTTTACGTATAAAAAACACTATAAAACGCAAACATTACATACTATTTTTATATTCAACATCTTATGTTGTGTGTGTTATTTACACTTAGTACCTCAAAAGTAAATACATTTTTTTATTTACCAAAAAAATATACAAAAATTTGATTACTTTATATTTTAAAAATTCAATTATATAAATCCCATTGATCTTTTCGCTTTGCTGATTACTACTCATGACAATAAATTACAACTACTCTATTACAACTACTTATCAGATATATTCAGCATTTAACTTCTACACAAAATGAAAAATTCATTTACATAAGACTTGATTTTTACAAATATTAACATTTATATGTTTTACAACAGTGTATAAATAACACTTTACAATTTTACGCATAGATTATATCATAATTATAATAAAACATCTATATTTGTTTTATTATAATTTCATGAAACAATATCTACACGGTTAAACACTGACATAAAACATGAGGGCACTACATCTTAATAATACATTAAGCTTCGTAAACAACTCACCTAAGCCTGTCACGACCGATAAAGAAGCACTAATCAGGGTACTCATGGCAGGTATTTGTAATACAGATATCGAAATCACCAAAGGCTATCTAAACTTTAAAGGTATACCTGGTCACGAATTTGTGGGCATTGTAGAAGAAGTAAATTCTGCAGATAAGAGCTGGATTGGCAAAAGGGTTGTAGGGGATATTAACTGTGCCTGTGGCAAAGAAACATGTGGCTATTGTCAACAAAACCTCGGACGACACTGTCCTGATCGTACTACTTTGGGCATTCAAGGACGCAATGGCTGTTTTGCCTAATACATTACCCTTCCTGTTGAAAACCTTCACGAAGTACCTGAACACATTCCTGATAAAATTGCAACTCTAACAGAACCCCTTGCTGCTGCATTTGAAATACTGGAACAAATCGATATAAACAATAAACATGAAGTACTGATTGTGGGCGACGGGAAACTTGGACTGCTTATCAATCATGCCCTATCAACCACGGGCGCTCATTTAACCATGGTTGGCAAACACCCGGGTAAACTAACAATAGAGGGGGAAACCGGAACAAAAACTTTTTTGACCGGGCATCTACCAAATATGTTATTCGACATCGTAATAGAAGCCACAGGAAGTGTAAGAGGCTTTGAAGTTTCTTTGAATCATACTAAACCCCGTGGCACCATGGTATTAAAAAGTACAATTGCCTCAAATCAGCACAAATTGATCTAACACCCGTGGTTGTTAACGAAATAACCATTGTAGGTTCAAGATGCGGATTATTTCAAAGGGCTTTAGATTACATGAACAGTAAAGCCGGTTTATCATCCCTAATTGAATCCATTTTTCCGGCCAATAAAGGACTGGATGCTTTTGATAAAGCAAAAATTAAAGGCTCGAAAAAAGTACTCATCGATTTCAGATAAAATGATATTCTCATAAAAAATATCTTTTATTTCCGAAGAATAAACGATATTTGAGCTTATTAAATTTCAAAAACATGAGCATACTTATAAAAAATATACAACTAAATAATAAAAAGCAAGACATCCTGATAGAAGGACAACATATAAAAAAAATAGCCCCTTCAATATCGCAGCAAGCTGAAAAAATAATAGATGGAACCAATAAAGCTGCTGTGCCCGGGTTAACAAACGGGCACACCCATGCAGCCATGACATTGATGCGTGGGTATGCCGATGACATACCACTCATGCCTTGGCTAGAAGAAAAAATATGGCCCCTTGAACAAAAACTTACAGAGGATGATGTGTACTGGGGTGCTAAACTTGCCTGCCTTGAAATGATAAAAACCGGCACTACCAATATGGTTGATATGTACCACTTTTTTTCAGGTACGGCCCGGGCTATTGAGGAAATGGGCATTAGGGCCATGTTAACTTATGCCGGGTTTGACTTTGAACAACACACCAAAGCCCAAACCTACAAAAAAGAGGTTAAGCAATACTTTGATTCAATGCATCAATATTCAAACCGCATCAATTTTGCCATGGCCCCACATGCCATTTACACCGTTTCAAAAAAATTACTTATCTGGATAAAAGATTTTGCTGACGATAACGGTCTGAAAATTCACACCCACCTATCGGAAACACCCGGTGAAATTGACGATACGATTAAAAAAACCGGTATGCGGCCCGTACAATATCTCGAAAGTATTGGATTTTTAAATAACAACGTAAGTTTAGCTCACTGTATTTATCTCGATGATGATGAAATAAAAATGCTGGGGAATCACGACTGTCAGGTTATACACAATCCTGCATCAAATATGAAACTGGCCTCGGGAAACAAATTCCGCTACAATGATCTCAAAAAAGCCGGGGTTACCGTTGCCCTCGGCACTGACGGCACTTGCTCGGGCAATAACCTTGACATGTACGAGACCATGAAGCTGGCTGCGCTTAACGGTAAAGTTGCATGGAACGACCCAACGATATGGAATGCTGAAGAAACCTTTGCCATTGGTTGTGAACCGGCCGAAAAGCTCACCGGTTTTAAAACCGGCAAAATTGAAGAAGGTTACCTGGCCGATATTTCCATTATCGACCTGAACCTTCCGGAAATGATCC
>JASMTI010000209.1:0-17520 GCA_041694375.1 Bacteroidales bacterium
TATCTTGATGAGTATCATTTCCGGTATAACAGACGTGCAATGATGGGGTCAATCTTCGATTTACTCCTAAAAAAGATGGTTTTCAGCGAACCTAAACGATTAAATAAGAACAAATTAAAAACAGCGGTCTAACCGCCTATACCAAAAAAACTTAATACCTCCGAGGTGTTGTTTACACGCCCAATGAGCAATACCGAATATGTAGCAGGTAAAACATACGGATTATTCTCGGTCTTTGTGTTGCTAAACTTTTTGGTGCTTTTGCTAACAGGCATTTATATGATTGCTTCGCCTGAAATACCGTTTCAGCCAGGCCCACTTATATTTTATTTTCTTTTACTAAGTGTACCAACACTAATTTTCATCATTGGCTTATCGTTTGCACTGATGAGTATCATCCGCAACCAGCCGGTAACTTTTATTGTTTTGCTGGGATACATTGCATTGGTACTTTTTTACCTTGGTGATAAAACCGGGTATTTGTTCGATTACATGGCTTACGTAATGCCGGTTTCATTTTCTGAAATAATTGGCTTTACAAATTTCAATGGGATCATATTTCAGCGGACTGGTTACCTGGTCTTGGGGCTTGCCTTTATTAGTTTTACCATTGCGATGCTTAACCGCCTGCCCGATAAGCGTACTTCGCAACTATTGCAATTTAGTCTGGCCACAGTGCTATTATTGATATCAGCAGGTGCATTTTTTAAAATTTATGAGCAGGATAAGCTCACAAAAACCAACCGGCTCGAATATGCTGAAGTTGCTGCCCGATATTATGACAAGCAAGTGCCTTTGATGGAAAAGGCATCTATTACGGTTGAGCATGGCATCAAAATGATAGCACAATCGGTGATGACATTCCGCAACAATACAGGCGAAACAATTGATACGCTTTACTTGAGCCTAAATCCTGGTTTTAATGTTGAAGAAATAAAGCAGGGAGCTTCACCTATTGCATTTTCAAAAGATAAACAAATTATTAAGGCAATACTTGCAAAGCCATTGGATAAAACGAAGTCGACCGAAATAACGCTTGACTATTCTGGTAGGCCCGATTTCGATATTTCTTACCTTGATACCGAAGATGAAGATTTTTTTGGTTACGACCGTGCAATGACACTGCGTATTGACAGGCAGTATGGGTTTTATACAAATGATTATGTATTGCTAAGCCGGGAAAACCTGTGGTACCCAATTCCGGGGGTGTATTACGACCCCTCGCGGCCGGCTATTTTCAGGCAGCAGTTTACCGATTTCGATTTAACCGTTAGCACCCGCGAAGGTCTTTTGCCCGTTGCGCAGGGATTAAGGAAAACCGAAGACAGCCTAACATATCATTTCGATATCCGTGACCCTCTGCCCCAAATTTCGCTGGCCATTGGTCGTTTTATCGAAAAAAATACCAATATAGGGGGCATTGATGTTAAAATGGCGCACATCGAAGGCCACGATTATTATAAAGAACATTTATCGGAGATTGGTGATACCATTAATTCACTTATAACTGAATTTCTCGACGATTATGAACGTCCCATCGGGATGTATTACCCATACCGTACATACACTTTGGTTGAAACTCCTGTGCAGTATGCGTCACATGCGCATTCGTGGACTTCAACCCTTGAACAAACCCAACCACAGCTTACCTTTTTTCCTGAAAACGGATTTAATGTACAACAGGCCGATTTTGCCTCAACTTACCGCCGTACCGAGCGAAATAGTGAGCGCAACGACCAGGGGCTTACCAAAAAGGAAATACAGGTGCAGGTTTTTTCAAACTTCTTGAGAGGTGTGTTTTCCGATGAAAGCGGCGGGTTTGGGTTTGGCATGGCAGCAGAAAATCAGTCGAACCCTTATAACATCTTTGCCAACTACTATTATTTTGTGAATTACATCACTTCTGATGAATGCCCGGTATTGAACTATGCCTTTGAAAGTTATTTAATGAAAGGCGAAGATGACCCACGGTCGATGTTCATGTCGCGCATGACCGGGCTGGGCGATAACGAAAAGGCCAGTATGATGCTGAAAGAAAAAAGCCTGAAACAAATTATTGCCGAAGAAGATGATCAGCAAGACATTAACCGTGTGCTACAAGCAAAAGGTTCATACCTGTTAACATGGATGGAAAAACAAATTGATAATGCCGGTTTTGATAAGTTTATGCTCGATTATCTTTACAACAATAGTTATCGTGAAATAAAATTTAATGAGCTTAGCCAAACCCTTTCGAATGAATTTGACATTGATCCCGGCGACTTTATTTCAGAATGGTACAATACAACCAGCCTGCCGGCCTTTGGGTTGGGCGGTTTCGAAGTGTTTGAAACCATTGAAGATGCACAGGCCGTATTTGTTGTACGCACTAAAGTATCGAATTACAACGAAACACCGGGGCTTGTGAAATTTACATTCCAAACGGGTGGCGGAAGGCGTGGTGGTTTCATGCCCGGACAAGCATCCGACCCCATCGAAAGAATTTACCTTATTGAAGGCAATGAAACCCAGGAAATTCAAATGGTCTTAAACGAAGCACCCCGTTCGGTTATATTTAACACGATGCTTTCTGAGAACATTCCGTCAAGCTACATGGAGTTTGGCCTCAGGGCAGAAGAACAAAGTAATGTAAAGGCAGAAGAATATGTGCGTATGGTTGAAACACCGGTTGGCCCCTCGGGCGAAAACGGAATTGTGGTTGACAATATCGATAATGGTTTTTCAACCTATGACCCTTCGCTCGACAACCCATTGCGCCAATTTGTTGAAAGTCGTAAAAATAAGGATAACGACACGCGTTTCACTGCCGAAGGTTTTGGACCGCCCCCTGCAACATGGAGCCTGATTGCCAATTCCGACTATTATGGTATAATTGAACATTCGGCTATGGTAATACGGGGTGGCGACGGGAACAAAACCGCAACCTGGCAAACTATGCTTCCAAATGAAGCTTATTACGAATTGTATGTTTATCTAAACGAAGAACGCCGTTTTGGACCAAGGCACAGGCGCGACAGTCCGGATGGGCAATACACATATCAGGTTCATCATGCCGATGGGGTAGAAGAAATAATGATACCGGTTGAAGATTTTGAAGATGGATGGAATTCATTGGGCTCGTATTTCATTGCCTTGCAAGACACGGCAAAAATTGTACTCACAAATGCCGGTGGTGCCGACAAAGTAGTAGCCGATGCAGTAAAATGGGTGGAAAACCCCTAAATCCCTAAAGGGGACTTTTAGGGCGGATAGTGTATAAGCGGATGAGCATTTATTGAACGTTCTATAGAATAAAAGTTGTTGAAGTACCAAATCCCGAAGGGATTAAATGTCAATAGCCCCGGATGAAATCCGGGAGTAAAAGAAACGAAAGTAAATTTCCGGCCAGTCAAACTGCAGATAAAAGCGGTATCGTTGTATGGCCGGAATTACAGAAAGAAGTTTAAAACAAAATACGTAACCAAATAAACCCGATGAGATAACCCTCCGCTCACTATATGCGAGCACCGTGATCTCTGAGGTTAGAAAAAACAATAGAATACCATGAAAACCAAAAAATTACTGATGTTGCTGGCATTGTTGCCATTTATTTTGGCTAAACCTTCCAAAGGACAACAATTGCTTACACTGGAACGCACACTTGAAATTGCTTATCAAAACAGCCCGGCTATCGAGCAGTCGAAACTGGGACTTCTTCGAAGCCGTGAATCACTAAACGCTCAAAAAGCCGGGTTAAAATCGAGGTTTTCGTTGAACGTGAACCCTTTCTCGTACAGCAACCAGCGCGAATATTCGCAGGATTTTCAGGAATGGCGCACCTACGAAAACATGAGCACAGGTGGCACTTTTAGTGTTTCACAACCCATTAAAGCTACCGACGGGACACTCAGCCTGGTTAACCGTTTCGGTTTTCAAAGCAGCTCGCTAAATGAAAACGCCCCCACAAATTCATTCAGTAATAACCTGCAACTTCGCTTTGATCAACCCATTTTTACCTACAACCGTACAAAAATGGATTTACGCCAACTTGAGCTTGACCTTGAAAACTCATTGCTCAGTTATGCTATGCAAAAACTTTCGATTGAACGTCAGGTTACCCAGTTTTTCTATCAGGTTTACCAGCGCCATCAAAGTTTAATGATTAGTCGTGAAGAACTCAACAACCAGGAAAAAACCTTCGAAATAACTAAAAATAAAGTTGAAGCCGGCTTAACCGCCCGCGAAGAACTGTGGCAGGCCGAACTGAACCTCGAAAATGCCCGTTCGTCGGTACTGAACGCCGAGGTTTCGCTCGAAAATGCCAAAGACCAACTAAAACAAACCATTGGCCTGCCCCTGGAAGACAGCATCGATATTGTTGCCAATGTTGAGGTAACCCCTGTTGATGTTGAGCTTGCCGATGCAATTGATTATGCATTGAAACAACGCATGGAACTGCGCCAACGCGAAATTGACATCGAAAATGCACAGTTCAGCCTGATACAAACCAATGCAACCAACGAATTTAAAGGAAATGTTTCGTTAGCAGTAGGCTTGTTTGGTGATAATGAGCAGGTCGGCAGTTTATACGATTCTCCAACCGATAACCAACAGGTTGAACTTTCGTTTGAAATACCGCTTTGGGACTGGGGGCAAAAAGAAGCCAACATGCGGGCAGCACAAGCTTCGCTCGACATGCAAAAACTCAATTTCGACAACGAGAAAATATCAATAAAGCTCAGCATACGCGAAATATTCCGAAACCTCAGAAACCTGGTGACACAGATCGACATTGCCGAGAAAAGTGTTGAAAATGCACGACTTACATACGAGCTGAATGTTGAAAAGTATGAAAACGGCGATCTTACCGGAATGGATCTCAGTTTATATCAAAACCAGCTTTCGAGCCAGAAAAACGAACTGACTAATGCATTGATCAATTATAAACTTGAATTGCTGAACCTGAAGATTCAAACCTTATGGGATTTTGAGCAACGCGAATCGATTGTTCCACCGGTTTATTCTCCCGAATTTATGGATGTAGAAACAAACTAAACAGAAAAAAGAAAACAATTAAAAACACATACAATGAAGCTTAATTTACTCATAATCAGCATTACAACACTGGCGGTTTTAGCCGGTTGTAATAATCAACAAAGCACCCAGGGTTCCGACGTTAGTGTACCGGTCCGTGTTACCGATGTGGTGAAAAAATCAATTTACAATACCCTTACCGTTAACGGAACGGTTCAGCCCGAAGGGAGTATTGAACTAAGTACAGAAGCCGAGGGTAAATACAGGCTTTTTACAAATCCGCGCACGGGTAAGCCTTATAAAATGGGCGACCGCGTCAAACAAGGTGAAACCATTGTTGAGCTTGAGAATAAAGAATACGAACTGAGTGTACGGCTCGAATCTTCTAAACTTGAGCTTGAAAATGCCCGTCAGGAATACGAAAAACAACAATCGTTGTACGATAAGGGCGGCGTGACCCTGCGTGAGCTACAAACTTCGGAGCTCAGTTACATCAATGCAAAGCTCGATTACGAAAATGCGCAAATCCAAATTAAGAAATTAAAAGTAACAGCACCGTTCAACGGGGTAATTGTTGACTTGCCATATTTTACTCCAGGCGTTAAAGTTTCATCGGGAACGATGGTGGCTATGGTTATGGATTACAGCTCGCTGATTATGGAAGCCAGTTTCCCCGAGAAATTTATCACGACTATTGAAACCGGCCAGGATGCTTTTGTGACCAACTACAACCTGAAAAACGATACACTGCATGCATCAATTACTGAACTTTCGCCAGCCATAAACGAAACAACCCGTACATTTAAGGGAATTCTGGAAATCGATAACCCCGAATTGAAAATGCGCCCGGGTATGTTTGTGAAAGCCGATATTATTGTCGAGCGCCGTGATAGTGCCATTGTGATCGACCGCGACCTGATACAACGTAAGCGCCGCGGACAGGTTGTTTATGTGATAGAGCGAAATACCGCTGTTGAAAAACCTGTTAATACTGGTATTGAAACCGATGACGAAGTGGAAATATTAAGCGGCCTGAAAACAGGTGAAAAATTGGTTACCGAAGGCTACGAAATGCTTTCGAACCGTACAAAAGTTAAAGTTCAACGATAATTGTTATGAGAAAAATAACACAATTCTCGGTTAACTACCCGGTAACAGTACTGATGATTGTGCTGGCCATTGTTTTAACGGGCTATATTTCGCTCACTAAACTGGGGGTCGACCTGTTTCCAGAGTTAAATAACCCGCGCCTGTATATCGAAATGGAAGCCGGCAACCGCCCTCCCGATGAAATTGAGAACATGTACGTACGCAATATCGAATCGCAGGCCATACGCCAAAGCGATGTGGTAAACGTAACGTCGGTTACCAGCGTGGGAACAGCAACCATTACCGTTGAGTATGCGTGGGGTAAAGATATGGACGAGGCTTTTCTCGACCTGCAAAAGGCCATGTCGGGTTACGCGCAGGGCAGCAATATCGATGCCATCGACATAAGCCAGTACGACCCCAACTCATCGCCTGTAATGGTGGTGGCTCTCGAAAATGAAAACCTGTTAAACCTCGACGAAGTACGGAAAGTTGCTGAAAATTATATCCGCAACGAGCTGATCAGGCTCGAAGGGGTGGCCGATGTGCAACTTGCAGGCGAAGAAGTGGCCGAGGTGCTCATCGAAACCAATCCCTACCTGCTCGAAGCTTATGGCATTTCAGCATCGGAGCTGAGCCAGAAAATTCAAAGTTACAACACCAATGTTTCGGGCGGCACCATTGAGGAAAACGGGGTAAACTACAGTGTGAAGGGTGTTAGCATGATTGACACCCCTGCCGACCTTGAGCGTATTATTGTTGGCACCCGCGCTGCCGGCACTGAATCAACTGCAAGCCAAACAAGCACTACGACAACTAGCAGTTCTGGTTCATCCGTACCTGTTTATCTGTCCGACGTGGCCGATATAAAGGTGCAGAACAAAGACCCCGAAACCATTGTAAGCTTCAACAATAAACAATGCATTGGCCTTTCGATCTATAAAGAACCACGTTACAATACGGTAAAGGTAGTTGATGAGCTGAATGAAGCTTTAAAAACCATATCGAAGGCCTTGCCAGGCTATAATTTTACAGTGGTAAAGAATCAAGGGAGCTTTATCAGTGGTGCCATCAACGAAGTACAACAATCGGCACTGTTTGGCATTTTACTGGCCGTAGCTGTGCTTTTTGTATTTCTGCGTCGCATAAACACTACGTTGGTAATTAGCATTGCCATTCCAATATCGATTATTGCCACTTTTGTATTAATGTACTTCAAGGGGCTAACCCTTAATGTGATGACCCTTGGTGGCCTTGCACTTGGGGCGGGCATGTTGGTGGATAATGCCATTATAGTAATGGAAAATATAACCAAGCATCTCGAACGGGGCAAGAATGTATTTAAAGCCGCCATTGAGGGGGCCGCCGAAGTTGGTGGTGCGATCACTGCCTCTACACTTACAACCATCGTGGTTTTCTTACCCATTGTATATATGCAGGGCGCATCGGGCGAGTTGTTTAAAGATATGTCGTGGACGGTAGCATTTTCGCTTATATCGTCGCTGATTGTGGCCATGCTGGTAATTCCGGTATTGGTGACCAAAATTATGGGGAAGAAAACATCGAAGCCGGTGAAAACCATAAAGATGAATTGGTATTCCGGGTTTTTGGCACGCATGTTAGAATATAAATGGGTGGTTATTGTAGTTTCGGCACTAATGATTGGCGGTGCTGTGATGCTGGTGCCGGTTATTGGCAGTGAATTTATGCCGCAATCATCGTCGAACAACATTACCATCGAATTTAAAATGCCCGAGGGAACGTTGTTGCAGCGCACCAACAAAGCCATGGAAAATATTCGCAACATGGCAATGAACGCCATGCCCGATGATATTGAATCGGTTTATACGCAGGTGGGCGAAGTAAGTTCAACAGCCAGTGGCTCGGCACTTAACAGCGAAAATGTTGCGTTAATGTACTTGTCGCTCACAACTCAGGGTGCACAACGTTTTAACCAGGTTGGGCGGACTTTTACTGAAATCATGGACAACAATCCCGATATCGAATTTAGCTTTATACAGGAAGAAGGAAGTTTACAGTCGACCATGGGCAACGATGAGCCACCGTTGGTTATAGAAGTTATTGGTGATGAGCTGGACGAGATCAATGAATTAACTGAAAAAATTAAAGAAATAACCTTGCAACAGGCCGGGCTTTACAATGTAGAAAGTTCGGTTGAAAATGGGGCACCCGAAATTGATATTGTGATTGATCGTGTACAGGCCGGGTATTTTGGATTGTCGATTGAAGATGTGGTAAGCCAGCTTCAAAACCGTCTCGAAGGGGTTGATGCCGGACAATACGAAACCGAAGGCGAAATGCGCGATATCACCATCAGGCAACCAAAAGTCAGCATCAATGAACTTGAAAACTTCGAGATTAACAGTGGCGATGTTAATTATCGCCTGTCTGATGTGGCAAGCATAACCAAAGAGCAACTGCCACGTGAAATACACCGTAGCAACCAGAACCGTGTGGGCAAGGTGAGCGCTTATGTTGACGATAATGTAACTTTCGACCATGTGGTTAAGGCACTGGGTGAAAAACTTAATGCCGTGCCCAAGCCGGCCGGTTATCGCATTGAAATGGCCGGACAGGAACTGCAACGCAAAGAGTCGATGAAAGGGCTTACGTTTGCACTGATCCTTTCGGTAGTGCTGGTTTATATGGTTATGGCCTCGCAGTTTGAATCGCTGGTACACCCGTTCACTATTTTGCTAACCATACCGCTGGCCATGGTGGGGGCATTGGTTACTTTTTATATACTTGGCCGCCCGTTAAATGTAATGGCTTATATTGGAATGATTATGTTGGCCGGTATTGCGGTGAACGACTCGATTATCCTCGTAGATAAAATCAACCAGTTGAGACGTAGTGGCATGGCCAAACGAGATGCCATAATCGAAGGTGGGCTGCAAAGGGTGCGCCCCATTATAATGACCAGCTTAACCACCATTTTGGCATTGCTGCCCCTGACCTTTGGTTTTGGCGAAAGTGCCGACCTGCGCTCGCCCATGGCCTGGGCCGTAGTTGGAGGGTTGGTAACCTCAACTTTACTTAGTTTGGTGGTTATACCTTGTGTGTATGAGGTGATGACAAAAAAGGCACACCCCTAAATCCTCCCGATTCTCGGGACAGGCTCTAAAGGGGACTTTTAGGTCGGATAGTACTGGAATAGAGTTGCATTTACTGAACGTTCTCTAGAAGAAATGTTGTTGAAAAGACCTAATCCCGAAGGGATTAAATATTAATGACCCCGGGTGTTGCGGAGCTTGTCGAAGCAACGACCCGGGGTTAAGACAGATAAAACATTCCGGCCAATCATTGGATTGAAAAAAGAGATGTTGCTGTATGGCCGGTTGATAGGGGTGAATAAAGTGGTATCGTAATCCCGCTAATAAGGAATCGGACCTGATATTTTGAGGGATTGCTAAGGTTGCATTAATGTTACAAGCGATGGTGTACTTGCGGCAGGTAGTAGGTGGATATGAGTATGGCGCGGTGCCAAGGTTGAGCCGGAGTGGAGGGGCGACCAGCGGAAGCCACCGCCACGACGAGCGAAACCAGGCAACGCAACATACGAATAGGAGCCGGATACCGCCCGGCCGCCATTATAATTAAAAGAAATAAATAACAAAAAAAATATGGATTTTATTATCCGACGTAAAACATTGATCAGCATGGTTTTTATTGCCATGGTGATGCTTGGGGTGATATCGTACAATCGACTGCCCGTAGAGCTGTACCCGGTGCCTGAAATGCCAACTATGGTGGTGATGGTGAATTCGCGCATTGAGGTAGACCCGGGGTATATGGAGCGTGAAGCAATTATCCCGATCGAGGGGGCTATTGGACAGATGGAAGGCGTTGAGGAAATATCGTCGATGGCAACGCGGCGCAACGGGACGATACAAATTACTTACAACCAGGGGGTAAACCTGAAATATGCGCAACTGAAACTTCAGGAGAAAATTGACGAGGCAGCGGCACAGATCCCCGAGACGTTTAACGTGGTGGTGGATAAGGTTGATGTGCGCTCGATGCTGAACCAGTTTATGACCATCCAGGTGTTGGGCGCAGGGGGCGTTGACCGCTTGCGGAACATTACGGACGAAAAAATCAGCGACCCGCTGCTGAATGTGGATGGTGTGGCGTCGGTGAACGTGTATGGCGGGCGCGAAAAATCGATTGAAATTGAAATACTACCCGATGTGGCAGATGCATACCGTTTAACGCCTGCACGTATTCAGCAATTACTGCAAGGGGGGCATGCCGAGCGTACGTACGTGGGCGATGTGTACGAAGCATCGTCGCGCTATTTTGTGAATGTTTCGGCCGAGTTTGAAGCGGTGTCCGACATTGGTAATGTGGTGGTTGACGAAATATCGGGCGTGCGGTTAAAAGATATTGCTACCATTAACTTTGGCACCAAAGAAGAAGAATCGTACAGCCGGGTAAACGGTATGGATGTGATATCGGTGGTGCTGGTAAACGACAATACGGCCAACCTGATTGATCTGTCGCACAAAACACGGGAGGTTATTGCAGCGCTTAACGATGAAATGAAGGATTATGGAGTGGAGTTGTTGGTACAAAGCGACTCGGCCGAGACCATGGAGAAAAATATTGACCAGATTATACAGCTTGCCCTGATTGGTGGCTTGCTGGCCGTGGTGATTTTGTGGTACTTTTTACGTAACATCAGGCTGGTAACCGTTGTGGCACTGTCGATTCCAATATCGGTGTATGCCGCGTTTAATTTCTTTTACGGTTTTGGAATATCGATTAACAGCCTGACTCTGGTGGGTATGGCCCTGGCCATTGGTATGTTGATTGATAATAGTGTTGTAGTGCTTGAAAACATTTACAGGCTGGCTGGCAAAGGCCAAAATATGCGCGATGCTGTGGTTAACGGCACCAGTGAAGTATGGCGGTCGGTTTTTGCTGCTACCCTTACCACCATTTGCGTGTTCCTGCCTTTCTTTTTTACCGACGATGTTATTGTAAAACTTTTTGGACGCGAAATTGGTATATCGATTGTAGGCACGCTTTTTATTTCGTTTTTGGTAGCTATGTTGCTAATACCAATGCTTACCTATTTGATATTGCGCAACAGCGAAAAGCGAAAGAAGATCGCTGCTTTTGAAAAATTATCGATACGCAGCCGCTTGGTACAGGTGTATGTGTTGCTTTTAAAAACAGCACTGCGGAAGCCCGTTACAGTAATTGTCAGTGGGTTGGTATTGTTTTTTGCCACAGTGCTGGTTAGTTTGGGTATCCAGACTCAATCGCTGCAAGAAGTTGAAAATAACCAGATAAGTATTTATGTGACAATGGATTCGGGCTCAACACTTGAAATGACAGACGAACTTGTTGCATCGATGGAAGAAGAACTGCTTAAAATTGAAGAACAGGAAAACATTTCTAGCCAGATTGAAGAAGAAAGTGCCGTGGTAACGGTTACCCTGAAAGATGATTTTGAAGATATTGCCGGTCGTGATTTTAATGCGGTAAAGAGTGCGGTTGATGACATTATGGACGAACACGACCGAAATGCCGAGATTGACTTTGAACAATCGGCATCGAACGAGCAATATGGGGCAGGAGGTGGCGGTGCGCGCCAGGCCGACCGAATGGAGCGGATGATGGGCATTGGTACGCAAGAAGAACGGGTGGTGATTAAAGGACAGGATTACGAAATGATGAAAAAAGTGGCCGACGACCTTGAATATTACCTCGAAGATATGGACGACATTGGGCGGGTGCGCAGTAACCTGGCATCGGACAGGCCCGAGGTTCATTTGCTGTTCGATAACGAAATGACCGGCCGCAACAACATTGCCATGACAAACGTGATGCGCGAATTATCGTCGTTTAGTAAAGAAGTGGAATCGGGCTTTAACTTTAAACAGGGAGATGAAGAATACGAAATAATAATCCGTACCGATACGGTTAACGACTTGCCTGCAATGCGCATGGCCGACCTCGAAAAACTGGAAATTCAAAGCGACGATGGCAGCAATTACCAGTTGCAGGATATTTCGCGTATTTATTACAGCTCGGGGATTTCGCGAATTAACCGGGTAAACCGCGACAAGCAAATTGAGCTGACCTATCGTTTTGAGTCGGAAATTACCGGGGATAAAGATTTATTGGAAAGTGCACGCGCCGAAGTGGATCAGCTGGTTGCCGGCATTCCTTTGCCCTCGGGCGTTGCCGTTGAAGTTGTACACGAAGAGGATGATTTTTCGGCATACTACCCGCTTATTGCCATGGCTTTTTTGTTGATATTTATGATACTGGCATCGGTATTTGAATCTTTTGCCACGCCTTTTGTTATGATGTTTTCGATACCGCTGGCCGCTATTGGCTCGCTGTTGATGCTTATATTTACGGGCAACTCGCTGCTATCGGCCAACACCCTGATGGGCTTTATCATATTACTTGGGGTGGTGGTGAACAACGGAATTATATTGATTGACTACAACAATATTTTGCAGAAGCGGGGTTACCGACGCGAAAGGGCACTAATAATGGCCGGGCTGGCCCGCCTGCGGCCGATTATGATTACAGCCATCACTACCATTGTGGCTATGTTGCCCCTGGCCATGGGCAAATCAGAGTATGTGGGCATTATCGGGGCCCCGTTTGCGTTAACCGTTATTGGGGGATTAGCCTTTAGTACCATACTTACGTTGGTGTTTATCCCGGCATTTTATTCGGGGCTGCACACGGCTCTCGAATGGTTCAGGGGCTTGCCGTTATGGTTGAAGCTACTGCAATACGCTGCTTTTGTGGGTGGCGGCCTTCTTATTTATTTTGAAGTAAACAGCTTTTTGTGGCAAATGGTGTGCACCATACTGGTGGTTACACTAGTACCGGCAACGATATGGTTTATCATGAACAGTTTACGTAAGGCCAGCGAAACTATCATACCCGAAGATGAGCCTATTACCATACGCATCCAGAACCTGGTGAAAATATACGACCGCCCGGGGCGCTTTACACGTGAGTGGCTGGGTGGATTGAAGTTACGAAAACATTTTAACGAAGAAAAAGAATACCATAACTGGCGCGACCTGGGTGAGCTGGCATGGAAACTGCCGGTGCTGGGGTATCTGGTGTATATGGCCATGTTTTACCTTGAACGGACAGGTTGGATATTACTTGCGATGTTGGGAATTTATTTTTTAGCACGAAATGTATTGCTGGTATTGAAAAAGATAAGCCAAAACCGGTGTGTTGCAGTTAAACCATCAAAAGGGTTATTGAAGATATGGCACTGGGGGTTTCCGCTTATTGTTGCGGGTTACTTATACCTGCAAACTAAACATTTAGGCTTGCCAATAATTGTTGTTGTGTTGTTTTATTTTGCCCTGTTGGTTGATGCGGTTTCGCGCAAGATACAACAAGAAGACATCAATATTAACAGGCTTAAGGGGAGGGGAAGCAACTTGCGGCGTACATTGTACCAGTTTGTGTTGTCAATTCCGGTAATAGGTAAAAAGAGAAAACCATTTAAAGCACTGAAAGGTGTTTCGCTCGAAATTGAGAAAGGAATGTACGGGTTGCTTGGTCCTAACGGCGCAGGTAAATCAACACTGATGCGGGCCATTTGTGGTATCAACAACCAAAGTTATGGGAAGGTGTGGTTCAATAACCTAGATACCGACGAAAAAAGGGAAGAGCTACAAGGTCTTATTGGCTACCTGCCACAGGATTTTGGCATGTACGAAAACATGTCGGCATGGGATTACCTGCAATATCAGGCAACGCTTAAAAAAATAAGCATACCGCAAGAAAGAAATAAGAGGGTGCAGCAGGTGCTTGAGAGTGTACACATGTGGGAAAACCGCGACAAGAAAATAGGTTCGTTCTCGGGTGGCATGAAGCAGCGTATTGGCATTGCGCAGGTATTGCTGCATTTACCAAGGGTGCTGGTTGTTGATGAGCCAACTGCCGGCCTCGACCCACGCGAACGCATACGTTTCCGTAACCTTTTGGTAGAGCTGAGCCGCGAGCGGATTGTAATATTCTCAACCCATATTATTGAAGATATTGCCAGCTCATGCAGCCAACTGGCAGTGTTGCGTAAAGGGGCTGTTCAGTATGTAGGTTCGCCACGGCACATGACCGATGAAGCCGAAGGGCATGTTTGGGAGCTTTCTGTTCCCGAAAGTGAGTTTGAAACATTTACCAAAAAATTTAATGTGGCACATCATAGTAAAGATGGCAATATGGTACGTCTTCGTATTGTGGCTAAAGATCAGCCCCACAGCGGTGCAGTGAATGTGCCGGCCAATCTCGAAGATGCGTATTTGTGGCTACAATCGGGAGAGGAGTAGGGGCTTGTTGTTCAACCCTTTCAGGGTTGCGGCTAAATGGGCGTCTGTATCCCCCGGCTGCACGGGGATGATTAATATTTAGCCCTCCGGGCAAAGGTCGAAAATGAGTTGAGAAGCATTAATAAAATAGCTTGAAAATTAGTGACTTGGCCATAAATATTCGAGTTGATAGAAAATAAGATAACCCGTTAGGGTTTAATGTTAATCACCCCTAATGAAATTGGGGGCAAGTAAAATATACGAGAGAACCTCAACCCCGGAATGGGGTTAAACAAAGAAATAAAATAATTTTTGCGCCTAAGCGGTTAAAATATTGATTATGAATAAAACAACCAACAATAAATCTGTTATGCAGCACCTGGCTGCCCTGTTTATTACCAATGCAAAAATGGTAAAGTACAACCTGAAAATAATTTTCGGGAATAAGTTTATCTACTTTTTGTTAAGCGCTGTTGCCATTACTTTTTTCATTATCGGTGTAAACCTTTTTAGTGGACAAGAAGTGGAAGAACCCGGGGTGTACAGTACCTTGTTGCTTACTGGTGCTTTATTGCTTTTTTATCCCTCGGCATTTGGCATACAAAGCGACAAAGATGGGCGAACACTCGAAATTATTTTTGGTATTCCCGACTACCGCTATCGCGTATGGCTTATGCGTTTGTTGCTTATTTATGCCATTACGTTTCTTTTAACCCTGCTTATTTCGATGTTGCTAAAGTATGCCTTTGTATCGTTCAATATATTCAGTATGACGGTGAGTGTTTTCTTTCCATTGGCTTTTCTGGGCTTGTTTACGTTTTTCCTTTCAACCGTGCTTAAATCGGGTAACGCCACCGCAGCGGTTATTGTCATACTTGGTGTTATCTTGCTTATTTTATCCGATGAAATTTCACAGAAGTACTGGAATATTTTCTTCAACCCTTACGGGCAACCTTCCGGTGTAAGCGAAATGGTATGGCAATCGCTTACCACTAAAAACCGCATCTTTCTGGGTGTTGGTTCAGTGGTGTTTTTACTGGGTGGCATGATGAACCTCCAGAAGAGGGAGAAGTTGCTGGGATAGGTGTTATTTATTAGGTTCTGGTACAAGTTAAGTTAAAAATTCTATCATTTGTTTTTTTATGGGTTATTAATAAGGGTGTTAAATATTGTGTGTTAATTGGTTGATGAATTAATGCCAATTTTGTTTACAAGCATTATTAAAATAGTTTTTTGTTGAGTTGTGTTTTGCTATCTTTGAAAATTCATAGTGCAATACATTACCCATGGATAATGAGAAGATTTGGAAGTTAAAGGAACCGGGCGACATAAATGATGTAAAGCACTTGTCGGCAGAGCTTAGCGTCGATATGACAATTGCTAATCTCTTAGTTCAACGAGATATACGGAATTTTAACGATGCCAAGGCATTTTTCCGTCCCCGACTGGCAGACTTGCATGACCCTTTCTTGATGAAAGATATGGACAAGGCTGTTGAGCGTTTAAAACTAGCGATTGACCGGCAGGAAAAAGTGCTCATTTATGGCGATTACGATGTAGATGGAACTACATCGGTATCCCTGTTGTACCTTTTTCTGAAAGATAAAATCAAAGAACTGGATTATTATATCCCCGACCGTTATTCCGAAGGTTATGGAATTTCGCCAAAATCCATAGAATATGCTGCTGACAATCATTATACACTGGTAATTGTTATTGATTGCGGGATTAAAGCCGTTGAAAAAATTGCCTATGCACGTACCCGTCACCTCGATTATATAATTTGCGACCACCATAACCCGGGCGAACGGATACCTGATGCTTTTGCTGTGCTCGACCCTAAAAGGCCCGACTGTGAGTACCCGTTCAAAGAGTTATCGGGTTGCGGAGTGGGGTATAAGTACCTTATGGCATATTGTATGAAATATGACGAGCCTATTGTGCAATTGTACGATTTGCTTGATTTAGTTGTTGTGAGCATTGCCTCGGACATTGTTCCGGTTATTGGCGAAAACAGGGTGCTGGCTTATTACGGACTTCGAAAGCTAAACAGCAATCCTAGTATTGGTCTTAATACGCTGATTAGGAATTCGGGTATCCATGGCTCTGAAATTACCATTAACGATATTGTATTTAAAATTGGACCTCGCTTAAATGCCGCCGGACGAATTGAGCATGGTGAAAAGTCTGTTGAGTTGCTGGTTTCACAAGATGAAGACAAAGCAAGTGAAATGGGTATTCAAATTAACTCTTTTAATGAAATCCGAAAGTCGCTTGACCGTGATATTACCCAGGAAGCTCTTGGTTTAATCGCCAACGATGAGCGATTGTTTAATAAGAATTCAACGGTGTTGTATAACCGCAACTGGCATAAAGGTGTTGTTGGTATTGTAGCCTCACGTGTTTCGGATGTATACTATAAGCCTACTGTTATTTTAACCGAATCGAATGGTATGGCTACCGGCTCAGCACGGTCCATTAAAAACTTCGATTTATACGAAGCAATCGATTATTGCAGCGATTTGCTGGAGTCGTACGGCGGTCATATGTATGCTGCCGGGCTTACCATGAAAATCGAGAATATAAAAGCTTTTGAAGACCGCTTTGAGGATTTTGTAACCCGGCACCTTAAAAAAGACCAGCTTATACAAACCATCGATGTTGATTCCAGGCTTCAACTTTCAGAAATAACGCCAAAATTTGTGCGCTTGTTGAAGCAGTTTGAGCCTTTTGGACCTCATAACATGGCACCTGTATTTATTACCGAAGATGTATTGGATGCAGGCACTAGCCGTGTGGTTGGGCGTAATGGTGAGCACTTGAAACTCGACCTGGTAGAGCCCAATGGCTCATCAAAACGTTTTGCAGGCATTGCTTTTTCCCAGTCCGAAAAATTTCCGCTTATCTCCAAGGGGATTCCTTTTGATGTTTGCTTTTCTATTACCGAAAATGTATTCAGGGGGCGTACTTCTACACAACTGATGATTCGTGATATTCGCGAGCGTCAATCAGATGAATAACACAGATAAATCTTTCATTTCCTTAATAACCGGGGCTCCGGTTGCGAGTAACTTGCTTTCAGGATGATGCCCGT
>JASMTI010000210.1:0-13482 GCA_041694375.1 Bacteroidales bacterium
CTTTATTGGGGGCTGGATTAGCGATTACATAAAGTTAAAATATCTTTTGATGATAAATATGGCAGGGGTTGTTGTAGCCGGAATTGCCATGACACAGCTCAAATCGTTTGATTCTGCGTACTATCTTCTTATAGCGGGGTATGGAATTATGAGTGGCTTGTTTAGTGTGCTGAATACAGTTACCTGGCCCAGGTTTTTTGGTGTGAAACACCTTGGGGCCATTTCCGGATATTCAATGAGCTGGACGGTGATTGCCAGTGCCCTCGGTCCGTATTTGTTTAGCTTGTCGCTTAAATACAGCGGAACCTATACCATTGGAATTTTAATTTCAATGGCTATAGCAGTTGCGCTTTTTGTGATGGCTTTTAAGGCCAATAATGTTGAGGCTGAATAAAGAAGATTAAGTTTCCTCCTTTTAAAGTGCTGAAGTTCCTGGGTGCGCTAAACGGACAACAGGTTTCCAACCTGTTTTACGCGAAACACATATAATTAAAATGCCACGAATTCACGAATTTAAATTCGTGTTAGGTGTAATCTAACGGAGCAGGGTTTATCAATAAAAAACATTCGTGAATTCGTGGCGGATTATAATCCAATGCCTTTAGGCATGATTTAATATTGTAACCTCCCGATTCTCGAGATACGGTTTGGTTTCAACCATAGGAAAACAGATGCAAGTATAGAAAAGAATGCCATCGGCATGGTTCATAAAATAATTACCACCATGAACACCCTGTAAAATTTGAAACGATTATATGCCCCGTTCCTATGGAACTCATACCTTCAAATACCTTTCATCATCGGGTTAAAACCCGATGCTACAATATTATACAGTTCCTAACGGAACTATGAGGACAACGGGTTTTTAACCCGTTTACGAATGCCCCCCCCGGCCTCCTAAAGCTATAGCCAGGCGGCAATTTATATGCTGTGGATAAGTTTTATCTGGTTTATATCGTATGCAAAACTCTGATGGGAAAGGAAAATTTCCATAAAAACAAATGGGGCTAAAAGTTCTCATCCCGCTGTTCATCGTGTCATTTAGACGACAGGAGGAGGAGAAATCTCAGATGATGCTTACTGCCTGTTCCAACTGAGACCCTTCGGCAAGCTCAGGGTGACACGTAATCAACCATTCAATACTACTATTGCCTAATGTTATATGGCACAAATAAAGGGGGGTAGGGGGCTTTTTTCAGATTACACATTAAACCTGAAGTGCATAATGTCGCCATCCTTTACTACATACCCTTTGCCTTCAACAGCTATTTTACCGGATTCGCGGCAAGCTGACTCTGAGCCCAGTGATACATAATCGTCGTATTTTATTACTTCGGCACGGATAAAACCTTTCTCAAAATCGGAGTGGATGATGCCGGCAGCTTGTGGTGCTTTTATCCCTTTTGGGAAAGTCCATGCACGGCTTTCGTCGGGGCCCGTAGTGAAGTATGTTTCAAGGTTTAATAATTTGTAGGCTGAATGTATCAGTTTGTTAACACCGGGCTCTTCCAGTCCAATATCCTCCAAAAACATTTGCTTTTCCTCGTAGGTTTCGAGTTCGGCAATATCGGCTTCGGTCGAGGCAGCGATGACAAGTATTTCGGCATTTTCGTTTTTTACAGCTTCACGAACGGCTTCAACGTAAGCGTTTCCACTTTTTGCCGAAGCTTCGTCAACATTACAAACATACATTACCGGCTTATCGGTAAGCAAAAAGAAACTGTCAGAAATTTCACGTTCGGTTTCGGTTAGTTCCACAGCACGGGCTGAAATGCCTTGTTCCAAGGCTTCTTTAAGTTTTGTGGCTACTTCATAAGTCTTTTTGGCTTCTTTATTGGTGGCATCTTTGAGCTGGCGTTGTACTTTTACAATGCGGTTTTCAACCGTTTCGAGGTCTTTGAGCTGCAATTCGGTATCGATGACTTCTTTGTCGCGTACCGGGTTGATTGAACCATCAACGTGGGTAACGTTATCGTTGTCGTAACAACGAAGAACATGCAGTATGGCATCGGTTTCGCGAATGTTGGCCAAAAACTGGTTGCCCAAACCCTCTCCTTTACTGGCACCTTTTACCAATCCGGCAATGTCAACAATTTCGATGGTGGTAGGCACTACCTTCTTTGGTTTGTCTATTTCGGTGAGTTTTATCAGGCGCTCGTCGGGTACGGTAATTACCCCAACATTGGGTTCGATGGTGCAGAACGGGAAGTTTGCCGACTGTGCCCTTGCGCTCGATAAACAATTGAAAAGGGTTGATTTACCTACGTTTGGTAATCCTACAATGCCACATTTTAAAGCCATAATGTTTGTTTTCTGTTTTGAGGCTGCAAAAATAACTTTTTTAGAGGAAATAACGATTTAAATGTGTGATGATTCTGTTGATTGTTAATTCTGTTATTGCTTTATAGCATTATTGCTTTTGTTTATTTATTTTTGGTTCATGCTTTCAATATGTATCCCAACTTATAATTATGATGTTACTGCATTGGTCATGGAGTTGAACAAACAAGCAACAACAAATAAGCTTGATTGTGAAATCCTGATTGCTGATGATTATTCGGGTAATCTTGAATTGAAAGAAAAAAATATTGAAGCAGCAAAAAAATATAAAGCTGTATTTATAGCACTTGAAAAAAATGTTGGCCGTGCAGCCATTCGTAACCTGTTGGCATCAAAAGCAGGGGGCGATTTTGTTTTATTCCTGGATTGTGATACCATGCCTGTTTTCGATGATTTTTTGCATAAATATCAACAGGAGATGAATGGAGATGTAGTTGTTGGGGGTATTGCGTATCGCGAATCACTTTATGACAACAATGAAAAACTTCGTTGGACATACGGGCATAAGCGTGAAACCAAGACTGCCGGCGAACGTTCAAAAAAGCCTTATGCTTCATTTATGACCGGCAATTTTATGATTAAGGGAAGTGTGTTTCAGCAGTTAAAATTTGATGAAAATATTACACAGTACGGTCATGAAGATACATTGTTTGGTATTGAATTGAAACAGCATGGCATCAAAATTAAACACATCAATAACCCGGTTTATCACGAAGGGCTTGAAAGTAACGAAGTCTTTATCTCAAAAACGAAAAAAGGGGTTGAAAACCTGGTGAAATTATTGAATTCTTCAGGCTACAAAACAGATTTGCAATCTCATATCAAGTTGTTGCACACTTTTATAAAACTTCGTAAAGCCGGAATGGTGGGTATTGTCGCATGGGTCTTTAGAAAAAACGAAAAATGGCTAATTGGTCAGTTAAACAAAAAAGAACCCAACATGAAAATTTTTGATTTTTTCAAGTTGGGTTATATGTGCAATTTTTTTATCAAAACCTAATCTACATCTTTGTCGAACTCGCCAAAGTAGCGCATAAACTGTACGCGCTCGTATTGTGCCGGGTTTTTGGCATGTTGCAAATCGGCAACTCCAACAATTTCGTCAATGCTTTTCACATCGTGGTCGTCCATCCATTTGTCGAGGCCATCAACCATTTCTTTTACAAAGTTGTACCCGTGTTTATAAACCCCCGAAACAACCTGTACGGCATTGGCGCCGGCCATTAGCATTTTAATGGCGGTGGGGTAGTCGTGCACGCCGCTGCTTGCAGCAAGGTCGCACTTTACGCGCCCCGACATGATGCCAATCCAGCGCAACGATTTTTGATACTCAAACGGGTGGCTGAGCACCTTGGCCGGCATAAGCTGACGTTTTTCAATGTCGATATCGATGTTATAAAAGCGGTTAAACAAGGTGATGCCTGCTATTCCGGTTTCAGATAATTCTTTAATCATGGCTGCCAGGTCCGAAAAATACGACGAAAGCTTAACCGTAACCGGGATGTCAACCGTATCGAGCACTTTTTTGATGGTTGCAAAGTAGTATTCACGTACTTTTTCGACTGTTTGGTTTATGTCCGAAGGCAAAACAAAAAGGTTTAGTTCGAGCGCATCGGCACCTGCTTTGGCCAATTTTTGGGCAAAAAACACCCAGTCGTTGCCCGATGTACAGTTTATGCTGGCCACCAAAGGAATCTCTATGCCTTCTTTTTTAACTCCCTGAATTAAATTGAGGTATTCTATAACACGTTCGTTTTTTATTTCATAGTCGAAATAATCGAGGTATTCAAGATTATCGTTTATCTCGGCTTGTTTGTCGAATTCGTATTTGTATTCGCTGTATATTTCTTCTTCGAAGACCGATTTCAGTACTACGGCACCAGCTCCGTTTTGGGCCAGTAATTTAATTTTCTCAACAGTATTCGATAAACCGGCACTACCAATAATAACCGGTGACTTTAATTCTAATCCAAAAAATCGGGTGCTTAAATTTGCCATTATGTTGTGTTTTGGGTTTTAATGTGAAATATTAGACATAAATAGTTTCAACTAAGATTTGATTTTAAACTATATACTATAGCCATATTTAATTATCTTATTAACGATGGGATTTGTTTGATGGAAATCTTTTTCCCTGAAGGGATGTGGCTCAATACGGCTGTCAATTTTACGTCTTATGCGCATTAATTCCATCTGAATGTCAGTTAGATTGTTATAGTCTTTTAAAATAACAGCAATATCAATGTCGCTATCATCATTGAAATTATTTTTTGCATAGGAGCCAAATAAGATGATTTTTGAATCGTTGTATTTGGCTTTAACAGCGTTTGCGTACTGCGTTGTAATATCTATAGCTTTTCTTTTATCCATGACCGAATTATTTTAATCCTTTCAATCCATTCCTTTGTATATTCCGGAGTGCATAAGTTATAAAATTCTTTTTTGTAATCGTCGTATCGTGCATTAATATTGAATGATGTTATTCCATCAAGCCAGTCAGCATATTCATCAGACATTTCTATTTCTAAAAGTTCAGCCAATCGATACAAATTATGAATAAAAGGGGCATGTTTTCTGAATTTTTTAACATATAATGCTTTTAGAATTTTTTCAGTTGAAATATGACCTACAAAAAGTGACCAGCTGTATGATTTTGATTCAAATAAAGATAATGAAGTTTTGAAATCATCATCAGATGTTTCAATCCAGTGTTTTACAATTTTATCTACATTAATATTTGATTTCCTGTTTGTCATTGATTCTTTTAAAATCATTCAGTTCTTTGATTGAACAACTTTCCTCAAATTTAGTCATTCTTTTGCTCACCTGAAAGATATTCGTGCATCGAAGCAGCAGCATTGCGCCCGTCTCCCATGGCAAGAATTACGGTGGCCCCGCCACGTACAATGTCGCCTCCGGCAAACAGCACGGGGATTGACGATTGCATATTGTCGCCAACTTCAATGGTGCCCCATTTGCTTACTTTAAGGTCGGGCAGGCTCGATGGGATAAGTGGGTTGGGCGATACGCCAACGGCTACAATTACCAGGTCAACATCAATATCTTCCTCTGAACCTTCAATTGGCACCGGGCGGCGGCGCCCCGAGGCATCGGGTTCGCCAAGTTCCATGTGCTGTACACGCATTTTGTTTACGCGGCCTTTTTCGTCGGCAAAATACTCAACCGGGTTGGCAAGGTTCATAAATTCAATGCCTTCCTCTTCGGCATGGTTTACCTCTTCAACACGGGCGGGCATTTCGGCACGCGAGCGGCGGTAAACAATTATTGAGCGCTCTGCCCCCAGCCGTTTCGATGTACGTACCGAGTCCATGGCCGTATTTCCGCCACCAATTACAGCCACGGTTTTTCCGCGCAGCACGGGTGTATCATTATCATCACTTGCTGCCCCCATAAGGTTCACCCGGGTGAGGTATTCGTTACTCGATAAAATACCGTTGTAGTTTTCGCCCGGAATATTCATAAAACGGGGCAACCCGGCACCGCTGGCTACAAAAAAGCCTTCGAAGCCTTCTTCTTTCAGGTCGTCGAAACTCGCAGTACGGCCAACTATGAAGTTGTTTACAAACTTAACGCCCATTTTGCGCAGGTTGTCAAGCTCAACATCTACCACGCTGTTGGGCAGCCTGAATTCGGGAATTCCGTATTTCAGCACGCCGCCAATTTCGTGCAGGGCTTCAAACACGGTAACATCGTAACCCAGTTTGGCCATATCGCCGGCAAACGAGAGTGATGCAGGGCCCGAGCCAATGGCTGCAATTTTTTTACCGTTTGCCGGGGCACATTCGGGTACCGACATCTGGCCACTTTCGCGTTCCCAGTCGGCAGCAAAGCGCTCAAGATAACCAATGGCAATAGGTTCTTTGCCCAGTTTTGTGGTATAAAAGCATTGTTCTTCGCACTGTTTTTCCTGTGGGCATACACGGCCACATACAGCCGGCAGGGCACTGGTCTTTTTCAAGGTTTGTGCCGCCAGCCCATATTCTTTTCGTTCAATATTTTTAATAAATTCAGGTATATTAATTTGCACCGGACACCCGTCGATGCAGGTTGGGGAAGCACAATCCATACATCTCGATGCTTCAACCAGGGCTTGTTCTTCGGTTAGGCCCAGGTTCACTTCAACATTTTGATATTTGGTACGTTCCCCGGGGGAAACTTCAGGCATGTTTGTTCGTGGTATGTTCGTGCGTTCTTTTCCTTTTAACTTTTTGCGGAGTTCAGCTCTCCATTCTTCGTTGCGTCGTTCTTTTAAATATTCTGATAAGATTGTCATTTCGTTCAATAGGTTTTAAAGTTGGTTGATAAATCTTTCGTGGGCCTTTTTTTCTTCTTCGCTATATCCGCCAAGGCGCATCATCATTTCATCAAAGTCGATTTGATGCGCGTCGAATTCGGGCCCGTCAACACACGTAAATTTTGTTTTTCCACCCACGGTAACACGGCATGCACCGCACATTCCGGTGCCGTCAACCATTATTGAGTTGAGGCTGGCCTGTGTAGGTATGTTGTATTTTTTTGTGAGTAATGAGGTGAATTTCATCATAATGGCCGGACCAATGGCAATGCATTCGTCAACTTTTTCGCGCTTGATGACCATTTCGGCACCTTCGGTAACCAGTCCTTTGGTCCCATACGAGCCATCATCGGTCATAATAATTACCTCATCGCTCCATTTACGTATTTCGTCTTCCAGAATAATAAGGTCTTTGCTTCGTGCAGCAAGTACCGAAACAACACGGTTCCCGGCTTTTTTAAAACCTTCAACAATTGGCAGGAGCGGGGCAATTCCAACGCCGCCACCACAAGCCAATATAGTACCTATCTTGCTTATTTCGGTAGCTTTGCCAAGCGGGCCGACAAGGTCGTGTAGCGAGTCGCCAATTTCCATATTGGCCAGTTTTTCAGTGCTAACGCCAACTTTCTGGGCAATCAGGTCGATTGTGCCTTTTTCTTCATCGGCCGACGCAATGGTAAGAGGTATGCGTTCACCTTTTTCAGATACCCTGAGTATAATGAAATTGCCCGGCTTGCGTGACTTCGCAATTAGTGGGGCTTCAACTACTATTTTAACAACATTCTCGGATAAAAATTCTTTATCAACAATACGGTTCATGTGGTTTGAATTTGTAGATATAATGGTTTGAATATGCAAAAATAAATCAACTCTTGGGTGATTTTCTTTTTTGAATGCTTAAATAAAATTTAATCATCCTTTTCAGGGTTTTACTTAAAATCATTTACAAAACCTTTTATATATTTGAAGTTTTTCTGTTTGTGAAGGATGTCCAAAAATATGATTAAACATTCATGAACGAAAGGCAAATGTAACGAAATTTAAGTAGATATGGAACTTGAATATAAACAGCGGGTTAAGGAGTTGTTAGAGAATAAACAACGCAGACTGATAAAACAAATATCAGAATTAAAGGAGATGGTTGTGCCCGAGGGGCTCGACTCGGCTGTTGGACGGGTAAGCCGTATGGATGCGATAAATAACCGAAGTGTAAATGAAGCTGCACTACGTAAAAAAACCATGCAACTAAAAAGCATTGAAACAGCTTTAAACGATATTGAAAACCCCGGTTTTGGTGTATGTATAAAATGTGGGAATATTATACAAAAAGAAAGAATTATGCTGATGCCCGAATCGAAAGTTTGTGTTGAATGCGCAGGATAGTTTGATTAATGATGTATTGTAAAAAAGTTAATTAAAAAGTGTTTTGAACGAATCTCTCAATCCATTAAAATTTATAATTGCCCTTACCGAGCATCGCGTGCTGGGTTTTTTGTTGCAACCTTTTTTCATCAAAAAAAAGGAACATGGGGCATTTTACACCATCGCTTCTCCTGTTATTTCGCAGGATGTTGATTCTAATCCTGAGCTTTTTACAGGTGCGCAAAAAGAACTTTTAAAACGTATTGAAAAATATAGCGATGAAAACCTTGCCAAACGTTTTTCACGGGAAAAAAGCATAACTACTTTTTTTAACAGGATAGACAAAACGCTGTTTAAAGAAAATGTTATCCCATACATTGACAGGCAATTGGTTGCTTGTGTAGATATTATCCGCAAACATGATATTGAGCTTTATTATAAACCGGTAAAATACAATAATATTTACGATGAAGATAGAATCATCATAGAGGATGAGCCCGCAGAAGCGGTTTTTCATTTTATTGCCGAAGGTGAAGGTTTTAAATACAGGCTTGAAATTAAACAGGGTGATAAGCCGGTGAAGATTTTAAAACGAAACCCGATTGTCTTAACCGATTCGCCTTGCCGTATTGTATTAAACAACAGGCTTTATTGGTTCGAATCCCTTATTTCAAAGCGGTTATCCCCTTTTATAAACAAAGAGTTTATTTCGGTGCCCGCAAATGTCAAAGAAAAATATTTGAACACTTTTGTACATGGCATAATCAGTGGAAATGATGTGGAGGGTGATGCTTTTGATATAGAAAATGTTGAGTCGGAAAAGAAAGCCATTATTTCTATTGAAAAAGATTTAAACCTTGAACCAATGATGGTCCTCATTTTTCAATATGGGGATAAAGAATTTAAAGCCGGACGCACCGAAGGTGTAAAAGTTGAACTGGTAAATGAGGCGGGGCGTTATAAGTTTTACAAGCATTTTCGCGATTTTAAATGGGAACGTTCAATTGTTTCATTTTTATCAGAATATGGTTTTGAACTGGTAGGGGATGTTTTACATTTTAGTATGAACTACTCAGATGAGATGCCACTCGATAATTATTCAATTATTAGCTGGATTAACAAGTATAAGGAGGAGTTTAAGCAAAAGGGGATAGAAGTTAAACAAAATCTACCACAGAATTATTTCACCGGGGATATCAACCTTAAAATTGAAAGCCGGTTTAACAACGACTGGTTCGATTTGTATGCCGTTGTTCAAATTGGGGCGTACGAAATTCCGTTCATTCGCTTTAAAAAGAATATAATTCAACAACGCCGTGAGTTTGTTTTGCCCAATGGGGATATTGCCATTTTACCTGTCGAATGGTTCGATAATTATGCTGCTCTTGTGGCATTGGCCAAAGGAAACAACAAACATCTCAAAGTTGATAAACATCATTTTAAAGTGTTGGAAAATAGTGGCTTGAAGTTACAACAAGATGAAATGGCTGCGGCACTCAAAAAGATTAGCGATAAAGAATTTACGATAAATGAACCTCCGGCGGCATTGAACGCAACCCTGCGCGATTATCAACTTGAGGGTTATTCGTGGATGCGTCAATTGTCTGAAATGCAACTTGGTGGTTGCCTGGCCGATGATATGGGGCTCGGGAAAACCATACAAACACTATCGTTGTTGCTATACGAGAAAGAAAACTCGAAAAAAATAATTCCTGCTTTTGACGAAAATGGCATGGGTGACCTTTTTGAACAAGACGAAAAAAAAGCATCAGCATCGTTAATTGTTTTGCCAACATCGTTGGTACATAACTGGCAAAACGAAATCCAAAAGTTTGCCCCGTCGCTTAAAGTGTATTTACATGTAGGGTCAAACAGGCGAAAGGATGGACGGTTTCAGGGATTGGTCGATTATTATGATGTTTTTCTTACAACTTACGGGACCATCCGTAACGATTATGAACTTTTTAATGATGTGGCGTTTAATTATATCATTTTAGACGAGAGCCAAAACATAAAAAACCCTGGTTCAAAAACTTACCAGTCAGTTTGTTCCCTCCGTTCCGAAAAAAAGTTAGTATTGACAGGTACACCCATTGAAAATAGTTTGTCAGATTTATGGTCGCAGTTAAATTTTTTGAACAAAGGGTTATTGGGGTCACTAAAAACCTTCCGTGATGACTTTTTATACCCGGTAGAAAAAAATGGTGACGAAGAAAAACAAAATTTACTGTTCAAAATTATCGACCCGTTTATTCTCCGCCGGACCAAAGAGCAAGTAGCAAAAGACCTTCCGCCTAAAACCGAGCTGGTGCAGTTTTGCGAGATGACCGAAAGCCAATCGCAAATTTATGAGAAGGAAAAAAGCCGTATTCGTGGAAATATCCTTCAGGACATTAAAAGTATGGGGGTGGCAAAATCGGCAATGATGATTCTTCAGGGACTGACACGTTTGAGACAATTGGCCAACCATCCGGGCTTGCTCGAACATGAAGATGCTTCATCGGGTAAATTTGAAATGGTATTTGAACATCTCGAAGATTTGTATGCCGAAAATCATAAGGTGCTCTTATTTTCTTCGTTTGTGAAGCATCTTGAATTATTAAAAGCTGAATTTGAGAAACGAAAATGGGGGTATAGCCTTTTAACAGGGCAGACTAAAAACCGTAAGCAGGTTATTGATGAATTTCAGAATGATGAAGATAAGTCCTTTTTCCTGATATCGCTAAAAGCCGGTGGTGTAGGACTTAATCTTACTGCTGCCGATTATATTATGATTCTTGACCCATGGTGGAACCCGGCAGCCGAGAACCAGGCCATTAGCCGTGCCCACCGTATAGGGCAGGATAAAAAAGTTTTTGTATATCGTTACATCACCGAATCATCAATCGAAGAAAAAATATTGAAATTGCAGGAACGTAAAGCAGCCCTTGCCGACCGCTTTATACACTCAAAAAGCCCGTTTGATGGTGTAGATGCCGAGGAGGTTATGGACTTGTTTGAATAGCAGGATTTGTAAAATGTATAGTTCCTGTGTTTCGGATTGGTCAATTAGTAATCGATATTAGCGCCATGAGCAGGCATTTCCGTACTTATGCACTCTTGAACTTATTCACTGTGCACTCATTCTCTTCTTTCAAAAAATTTTTCTTGTCCATGCTCAATTTTCATGTATTTTTGTGCAAAAATTAAAACCATGGATAAACTTACCTTAGTGAAAGTTGGCGGTAAAATTGTTGAAGAAGAAGAGTCGTTGAAACAATTGCTGGCTGATTTTAAATCAATTTCAGGAAACAAAGTGTTGGTGCACGGTGGTGGCCGATCGGCAACAGCCATTGCAGAACAGTTAAATATTGAAACCAAAATGGTTGACGGACGCCGTATAACCGATAAGCCCATGCTTGATGTGGTTACCATGGTTTATGCCGGGCTTGTTAATAAGAACATAGTGGCCGGCTTACAATCGCTGGGGTGCAATGCCGTTGGTTTTTGTGGGGCCGATATGGATATCATCCGCTCGGTAAAGCGCCCGGTAAAGGATGTTGACTACGGCTTTGTAGGCGATGTGGTTGATGTTAATACCGATGAACTTTTTATGTTGATAGAGCAGGGTATAACACCTGTGATGGCGCCACTAACCCACGATGGTAAAGGTACTTTACTGAATACCAATGCCGACACAATCGCTTCTGAACTGGCCATTGGGCTGTGTGAGCATTTTAATGTAAACCTGGTGTATTGCTTCGAAAAAGATGGCGTGCTTTCTAATCCCGAGGATGATTCGTCTGTTATTCACGAACTGAACATGGCACTTTATCACCAATATAAAGAGGATGGCACTATTGCCGCCGGAATGATACCGAAACTTGATAATGCTTTCAGGGCGCTTAGTAATGGTGTGAAAAGTGTGGTGATTACCAATGCCAATAATTTAACAAAATCGTCGGTAAAGCGCACTGTTGTGCATTTTTAGCTTATATGTGCCGGGGCATTTTTAAATATTATCGATCATTATTAAAAACAAATGAAAATGTTGTTGGTCGCTCATAAAAAAAAGATTATGTTTGCAATCGATTTAGTTTAATAAAAACTATTTACATCCCAACGCTCTTTTACTACTTGAATAATTTATGTCAATTTGTTTTCCTCGATTAATTACATTTCAATTATTAAACTATAACACTTTTTATTATGAAGAAAATTACAATTTCATTTATTTTACTTAGTTTATTTTTTGTTTCTAACACTTATGCTCAGAAAGTATCAGCTGCAGCTTTTTTAGGATGGTCTGTTCCACAAGGTGAAGCTTTTACATACGATGAAGGTACTGGTGGCAAAGGTGGTTTGGGTTACACTGCTGACATTTTGTATCATTTTGAGAAATTTGACGATAAATTAGCGGCAGGGCTGGTTTATAATGGTGCAATTCTGGCAGGCGGCGGCACTTCTGGTGAGTCTTTAAACCTCGATATGTATGGCTTAAATCTTTATGGTGTTAAAGGCTATTATCGTTTTTTCAACACCACCGTGTCACCATATGCTGCTTTTTCAACTGGCTTGACCAGACTGGAAGTTCCTGAAGTCACTTCAAATGGCGAAGTTATTGAAAAAGGAGGTTCTTCTTTTTCATTTGGAATGGCTCCTGAAATTGGTATCGAGTTAGGTGGATTTACTATTTCTGCTATGTACATGGTTCCTATGAAATATGAATCATGGGGAGATGAAAAAGAATCAGCAGGTTCATTACAGATATCGCTTGGATGGCGTTTTGACTACCTATTATAAAGGCTATAAATAATGATATGAAGAAAAGCTGCATCTGTGTGATGCGGCTTTTTTAGCTAAAATCTATTTAAAAAGTAATCGGGGAATATTTTTTTAATTTTTTCAGGTGCAATATCTTTAATGTCAAATTTTTTATTTGTCACCGGATCAGTGAATTTTAATGAAATTGCATGTAGGTAAAGTCCTTTCCCTTTAAGTATTTTTCCTTCCATACCATAGATTGGGTCGCCCAATACAGGATTCCCGTTTTCTGTCAGGTGTTTTCGAATTTGATGTCGTCGCCCGGTGTCAATTTTTACTTCAAGTAGGTTGAGGCATCCAAAACGTTCCGATTTTACGGTTTCGAGTACCTGATAGGTGGTTTTTGCTGTTTTATGGTCAACCGGGGTTTCAATTGTTCCGCATTGTGGCATTTCTCCTATGCTGATGGCAATATATTTTTTTTCAATTTGATGTTGTTCAAAAAGTTGGTTTAGCGCGATAACTGCTTCTATTGTTTTGCCAATCAACAGCACGCCACTTGTAGGGTAATCCAGCCGGTGAATGGCCTGCGGAATGGGCAGTGCATCACTTCTGGGGCTCATGTGTAAGTTATGAGGCAGGGCATGTTCGAGCGTGCGCCGTTTGTTTCCGCTTACTGCAATTCCGGCGGGTTTGCGTACCACTGCCAAATCATCATCTTC
>JASMTI010000211.1:0-5550 GCA_041694375.1 Bacteroidales bacterium
ATCCTTGGCAAACAAGTACCCCCGCCCTACACGCGAATGCACACTAGCTATGTATGTAGTTGGTGTACTGTTCGACAAACCTCGAAAACGTTGGTCATGGCCTATCTGTATTGAATAGTAATCATTAGTACCAACGTAAGCGGGATTTAATAAATAATCGTCGAATATATGATATCGATATTGATACGTCTGCTGTGAAAAAACCTCAGCAAATAAAAATCCAATCAATATTGTTAATAAAGCCTTTTTCATAATAGATTTATTTTCCACCACTTCTAATTATTGAAATATTTCCGTTAATTAGTGTGTCTTTTGGTGTGCCTTCATTCTTTCGTAATAAATATATGTATGTTCCTGATGGCATTGGCCGGCCATGTTCATCCGTACCATCCCATTTTATTCCTTCGTTATCTGAAATATCCTCATCATCAAACACCAATTCACCATACGATGTATAAATCTGCAGGGTATATTTCTGATTCTGCGAACCAAATATCACCCATTCATCATTGTAGTCATCGCCATTATCGGGCGTAAAGTAATTGTACCTGTTCATTTCGGGACAATCATCACCATCGACCGATGTAATCAATGTATCAACTATTGCATTACAGCCTGTATAATTATCGGTAACAATAATACGATAATCGCCAATGGTTATATAATCGGCAACCCGCACCCCATTAGCAAAATAAAGTGTATTATTAGGATCCTGGTTTGAAAAATCTTCATCGGCAACTATGGTATCAGCTTCATCGTTTTCCAATGGGAAATACCGGTCAACATTGGCATCATATACTTCTACTTCGGCGGTTACACCGTCAAATAGGTAATCTTCAACATTTACTTCGATATAACCATCGTAAGTGCGGTCGCATGTAGGCTGATAAATATTGGAGACACTTAATTTTATTGATTCGTTGTTATATGATACAGTAATGGTGTCGTAATTAAACCCTTCATCTGTCAAATCAGTAATAGCCTCACACCCGTTGGCATCGGTAAGGTAACAACGGTAATGCCCGGCAAATAGTTTCTCTACCATTTCAGAACCCGGGGCATTGTATTTTGGCACACGCCCTTCCGATTCAACCCGCATTACATAACCATCGCCCGGGCGCGTTGTACCACCTGTGGCATCAAACTCAATAATTCCGGTATTATCGTCGCTACAGTTAACCGGCTTTTGGCGTAAGTCAGTAAGCACCAATTGCTCGGGAATGGTAAAAATGGTATCGGCAAATTTATCGGAAGTATTACGCACCCCGTCAATGTTCTGTGCATGACAACCATTCTCGTCTCTTATAAAGAAATTATAAGTAACGTTAGGTTCCAGGTTTATGCTGTTTTCAAGGAACTTAAATTGTGTGGTGTCCTGATTTGATTTTGGTATATTGATTATTCGACTTGTTTCGGAGAAATCTGCATCGTTATAGGTTACATCGTAGCTTTCTGAGCCCCCTAATATTTTCAGTTCCATGTCACCATATTCATCGTCGTAACATTGAATATCGAAGAATTCATAATAAACCTCAAATTTATCGGGTTGCTCAAACAAGTATGGCTCAACTTCATTTAAATTAGGGCAACCATTTTCATCTTCAACATACGGGTATTTCTCCCCTATCTCCAAATCTACAAATATGCTGTCATCAAGTCCACTAAGTGTAGTCCCATTGTTCATACTGAAATAATAGCTCCCAGTTCCGCCGGTAGCACGTACGGTGGTTTCGTCATCGTTACTGCCATAGCAAAGTTTCTCACCCCAATCAATGTCTGCAATCATTACCGGTGCGGGTTTAACAATTTCAACCGGGTCATCAACTATAGCGCTACATATCCCGGTCCCGTCAATTACTTTTGGTGTATAGTTTTTATTGCCTGCCAAACCGGTAAGAACATAATAACCATTTACCTCTTCTATCACGTATTCATATTCAAGGGCTGTATTGTTAGCATCAACAAAACTGTAGTCTTCAGGATCAGAAACGGTACCACCCGTCACTTCAAGATAAATTTTTCCATCATCGATATTTGAACATGTTGGATTTTCTTTTTTGATAAATTCAATTTTCAACTCTTCAGGGTTGGTAATGGTCGTATCTTTTGTAACCTGGCATACAAAATTCCTGTCACTAACAACAATCTCAAGTGTTGTGCTGGGCTGGTTAAGCTCCATCACATTTTCAAAAAACCCGCTTGTATTCGGATTATTAGTTACATCCGGGTTTGCATTGTTGATAAAATATTCAAGATCCCCTGAACCACCCGATGCATTTATCTGTATGGCACCACGGTCGTTGTGGCATACAACATCGATAACATCAATGGAGGAGATTATAATTTCAGTTGCCGGGAGGATAATAATATCTTCTGAAACCACCGCACAACGTTTGTTTTCATTTACCCGCCCATTTTTTAAGCGTGCCGTTACATTGTATGTTCCGGCTGTAAGTTCTTCAAACTCGGGACTATCCTGATAGGCGCGCTCCATGTTGGCACCCGTTATTTTGTATTCAAGTTCATAAGCATTTGGGAAACCACCTGTAACATCAACCTTGATGATCCCAGTTGCAGGGTTTTTGAAACACTCAATATCGGTAACCTCAAAGTTTTCAGGGTGGAACTCAACCGGCTCGGGTTCAACGATGGTTAAATTTTGAGAAGGTGATGAGCAGATACCGCTTCCATCGGTAATCCTCAACGAATAGTCACCGGCACTTAGCCCCGAAATATCAGGAAATGAGCCTTCAGTTTCTGCACCGGTTTCGTCGGTAATAAATGAACGGTATTTCACATCTTTACCACCAGTAGCTTCGGTAATGGTCACCATCGCATCGGATGCACCATAACAACTTACGGTATCGTAGGTAAAAGCGAATTCAATGGGGTCGGGTTTGGTTATTTCTAGGGTTTCAATATTTGAAGGACAGTTGTTTGCATCCTGCACTTCAATTGAATATGTTTTTGCTTGTAAGCCAGTACTTATTGTAACAGAATCACCGGTGAAAGAATTAGCGGAACCTGAGTTTAGTCCATCTAATCCATATGAATAACCGGGTGTACCCCCTTGCACAGCTATTGTAATTGATGCATCATCGGCATCGGCACAACTAAAATCAGTATGGGTTGCTGTTATAAATAGCGAATCGGGTTGTTCAACAACAATAGTGGTATCATCAATACATCCATCTTCATTGGTTGCAGTTACAATGTAACTACCACCTGGCACTGTAAATGACTCGCCCGACTGTTTGGTTATATCTATACCTGCACCTTTTATATTTATATCTTTATTAACACTCCATCCACCAGTTGCTGATAATGTAAATGAAGCATTTTCACCATAACATTTTATTTCTTGTGAATATGCGGGATCTTCAATGTTAAACGAATTTGTTGGTTCTGAAACAACAACATCAATAGGTGCATTAATCTGGCAACCATTGTCATCTATTATCATCAGTGAATATGAATCTGCTGGTAAGTTTTTGATTTTGATAGTATCGGTAGAAGAAGTTTCTGTATATGTATTTCCTAAAGTACCTGTCAGCGTTGCTTCATAACCAGGAGTACCACCTTCTACACTTACAATAACTGCCCCGTTTTCACTACCTTTGCAACTTGCATTAATTTTAGACTCAACAGACGCTGTTAAACCTTCGGGTTCATAAACAGTAACTCTAGCATCTTTTGAACATCCATTAGTATCAAAAATCTCTATTGAATGTGTTTGTCCTAATGTTGATGCAGACAAACCACTAATTGGTGTTTCCGCATTGTAATCTTCAACTGCCCCACCATCAACAGAATAAGTCAAAGGCTCTGCCCCTGTAATATCCAATGACAATTCAGCAAGCTCACCTTGACAGTCAACCATTAAAGAATCGTTAAAATTGTTGATGACAATTTGTGTAGGTGCATCAATAGTAAAAGATGTATCAATTGAAGGACAAGTAAGGTCACTTTGAACTGACAAATCATAGGTACCAGAAATCAGACTATCAAAATCAACGACTCCGCTGCTCGTTTTAGTATCACTAAAACCAGCTCGTGTTAACGTATATGTTTTGGTTGACAATGAACCACCACTAACACTCACAGACAAGCTGGTCGTTTCATCGTAACAAAAAACGACCGGATCAATTTCAAATAAATCAATATTTAAAGCATTTGGTTCATCAATTGTAAAAGTAACTTGAGATGAAAAACAATTGTTGTCATCATATACTTCTATGGTATAATCACCAGCCAATAAAGCTCCTAATTGCAAGTTAGCATCTGCATTTTGATTGCTGCGTGCAACAGGACCTATTAAATTATAGTAGTATGGTGCAGTTCCACCGGCAATAGTAAAAGAAGCTTCACCATCGTTACCACCCGGACAGGTTGCATTAAACTCGGAACCAGCAACTAGCGAAAGTGAAAGTTGATCGGGTTGATTAATTGTAACTGTTTTAGTTTCAGTAGGGCATCCATTTGCATCTTCAACATATACACTATACGTATCAGCCGTCAGCGATATATTATTCACATCATTATACTCTGTTCCACCTACAAAATATTTATAAGGTGTGGCACCTCCCGAAACAGAAAACTGAATTGCACCATCATTTCCACCATTACACGAAACATCTGTTCCTACCGGATCCGAATTATAAACCAAGGGATCCGAGGGACCGACTATATTTAATGTTGTTGATTCAAAACAATCTGAATTCTCATTATCTATTATTTCAATTGTATAAGGTCCTTCACTTATGTTATTGAACGTATGTGAACCACCATAATCGATCAATGGAGAATACAAATTATTCGAATCGTCCCCATCGTCACTTATCAGGTTAATAGTAGCTTTGCCTCCTGTTTTACCGCCATTAACCGTCACCTCAACCTCTACCGTTTCGCCATAACACAATATCGATCCAATAACATTATAAGAAATTTGAATTTCATCAAACTGAAGAATTTCAAATGTTCGTGACACGGGAGTACACCCATCACGATCGACAGTTAATGTATAATCACCATAGTCTAAGTTGGTATATTCATTACCAGAAGTTAAGCTGTAAGAACTATTACCAGTTCTGTTATTGGTCAGTTCAATATTATACGAATCAACGCCACTATTATCTGGCAATCCTGTAACTGAAGTACTCCCCAGTTCATCAAAACAAGTAATCTGGGTCGGAACAACATTTACATTGTTCAAATCGGATGGTTCTATAAGTTTTAAAGCATTATCACCTGTATAATATCCAGAACAACCATTAGCATCTACAGCCCAAACATTATAATTCCCTTCTTCTAAATTAACAAAAACTCCATCGTTCGCATTGTAATTTGAACCTGAAGATGTATTTTTTGCATAATAAGTAAACCCATTTACATCACTTGATGCAGAAAACTCCATGCTACCAAAATCGCCATTACACTGAATTTGTTCAAAACTTAACAACTCAACGGTCACTTCTGACGGTTCTTCAATTATCTGTGTAGCTGAAGTCCAGTCTGCATTTGAATCATCTTGAATATAAACTTTGTAAGAAC
>JASMTI010000212.1:0-2442 GCA_041694375.1 Bacteroidales bacterium
TCTTCAAAGGTTACATTTTGAATGTTATGCCCCTGTATCCCGGTAATGATCGAAGGATAATGTTGTGTAAAATCACCACCTGTTATGTTTTTAAAAAAAATATTCGAAATTGACCCGATGCGTGTTTTTCGTCCGGGAACTGTACGCCCCCTGTCGGCCAGCAAAATAAAGAAAGCCTGTCCGCAATTTCTGATATCACAATCGCTAAACTTCAAATTATCGATATAAGCAACATCCATCGATTCGATAACAATACCCGTATTTTGGTGCGCATTTTTTAGTGTTAAGCCGGAAACTTCGAAATTCATAAAGCTGCCCAGCCCATCGGTGCCCAGCTTGAAGCAATTTCCGGCATCAACATTTAACTTATCGATGGTACAATTGCGTACAACCACATTTTTGCATCCATATTCGCTGCCACTTTTAAAACATATACCGTCATCTTCCGATTTAATGTTACAATTTTCGATAAGTACATTGTGGCAATCCACAATATCTACGCCGTCACGATTAGGGGTTAGGGTTCCTGAGTCGATGGTAAGGTCTTTCACCGTTACACTATCGCATTCGATATACACCTGGGTCCAACATGCGGGGTCAAGAAGTGTAAGCCCCTCAACAGTAATATTTGAAGATGCCACAAATGCAAAAATCCCGGGACGGTCTTTTTCTGTGCCCAGTTCTTTGGTGTACATCCACGGTTCAAAATCGCCTTGCCCATCAATAGCTCCACCTCCACTTACCGTTACATTTTTAACATGGCTGCCATAAATCAGCCGTCGCTGGCAATCTTCAAGCATGCGGTTGGGGTGGCGGGTTTCAATTAGTTTCGACGGGTAATATTCCTGACCATCGTTTTGAATACCAAGCAATGTAGCTGTTGAATCAATAAAAAGGGTCATGTTGCTAACCAATGTCAATTGTCCGGTAAGAAAAACACCATTGTGCAGGTAAACGGTCCCGCCAGTTTTTTCGCAGGCATCAATTGCCTTTTGAATGGCTAACATATCAATGGTTTCACCATCGCCTTTAGCTCCGTAATCAAACACATCGTAAACCGGGGTGTCCATTTTGGCATGAATAGTAATGCTCACTGCAAGAATGCTAAACACCAAGAAAATTTTCTTCATAGTAACAGGTTTGAATTTACTGCAAGATAAATTCTTTCATTCAAAATAAGAAGCACATAAACCTCAAAGATCATGAAAATTCAATAGTGTTAAGATTTAGATGAAATTAAAAAAGTCTGCCCAATCATGAATTGGACAGACTTTTTTATTGATCCTACTATCTTTATCTATAATTATAAGTTTGTCTTTTTACCCCAGTAAGTCTTTTTGATATGTTTAGCCGTTCCTGCATATACAAAGGTTACACGGCGCGGGCTGGCTTCCCAGTCCACTTCGCGTTCAACACATACTATCACATTTCCCAGTGTAAGTTGTTTTTTAGCCTCGTCGAAACTCCAGCTGCCTGTTAATGCACCTGTCATTGTGCCATCTGCGTTTAAGGTAAGCGTGGACGCTGTATTTTGTTGCCCATACTTGTATTCAAGGTTAATGTGTTCCCAAGTGCCCACGAGCGAATCTTTGGTTATGGTACCAAAATCGGGGACAGCGGCATAACGCTCAGGCAGTGCAATAGGCCACAGGTTATCAGGCTCGTTGGGTGATGCCGGGCACCATACAATTCGGCGTACATGGCCCATCATAATGGCATTGGAGGCATTGATCCCGGGCAAATCTTTAGGCAAGCGCCCTTGCGACATGTAGAACCATTCATCGGTTTTTTCCTTTTGGAAGATCGCACAATGTGATATACCTACCCACCCGTGGCTATGGTTAAATTTATATGGATGGGTAACAATAGGAAAAGTATCACCTTCCCCATTGGTAAAATTACGCCCATCGATATCGTAGTACGGCCCATCGATATTTGTACTCCTTACAACCCTTGTGTTATAGGGAACATCAAGGCCATCGTAGGCCAGAAATAAATAATAGTACCCATCTTTGTAAATAACTTCGGGGGCTTCACTGCCCTGCCACCTGCTCCAGTATCCACTGCCAACACGTGTGCCAATTCTTTTACCATAACGGGCAGTCAGTTCACTTACATTATTTGCCCATGGATCACCGAGCGAATTAAGTGGCTTTCCGGTTGCAGCATCAACCTGCAATATTGCGAAGCCACTATGCCACGAACCATGTATCAGGTAATGCTCCTCTTCGGGTGTTACAATATAAGTTGGGTCAATGGCATTATAGTAAAAATAACCACTCCAATCGTTTGTACCCGAACGGCTGTAGTCGAGGCCACGATCAGAAGAAGAAGTGGTAACAAACCCTTTATCTTCCCAAACAGCACCGGCGGGGTCAGTAGATTCGCACATACCAATAAAAGCCCGTTCTGTCCAGCTGCCATCAAAACTTGTTGTTGTGG
>JASMTI010000213.1:0-10695 GCA_041694375.1 Bacteroidales bacterium
TGGGCTTTTTCTTTTTTAATTTTTGTAAAAAGGCTTTTGTGTTTTTTTTGTCCTGTTTTACCAGTATTTTTAATTCTTCGGGTGTTTTGTATTCAATTGGTTCCACAATGTGATATAATAATAGTATTTAATAATTCGATATTTAGCAAGTTATGTCCGCGGTAGTGGCGGATGTTTTTTTACCAACCTTTTAAAGTTTACCTGTGCAATAAACAATCCTCCGATAACCATGGCAATTCCAATTCCTTGTTGAAGGCCGAGTATTTCATCTAAAATTATCCAGCTAAAAACAGCTGTAAATACAGGTATCATGTTTGTGAACATGTTAGCTTTGGTAATACCCAGGTTACGAACACTGTATGTGATGAATATAAAAGCAAATGTTGATGCAAAAATAGCCAGGTAGATAATCGCCCAAATTGCATCCCAGTCGGGTGCTGTATTGATGAAACGATTTTTTTCGAAAGCAAACCAAAATGGGAAGAAGTAAACCGAACCGATAATATTTTGAAAAAGAATGATTGAAATGGTATTCATACGGTCTGATATGCTTTGCAAAACTACAGTATATCCCACAGCTGCAATTACAGCACCAAACTGAAGCACTACACCGAGCGGCGAAGCTGTCATTCCGGTCCCAAATTCAATTATAACAAGTGTAACACCTAAAAATGAAATAATAATACCCAACAGGTTTTTTAAGGTGACCCTTTCTTTAAAAAATAAGAAAGCGGCAACCGGTGCAACAAGCGGAACTGTTGCAATAATAACAGAGGCAACCGTTGAGGATAAATATTGAAGCCCGAAACTTTCACCCATAAAGTAAAGAAAGGGCTCAAAAAATGTGAGGAGCAACAGATATTTAAAATCTTTTTTGTCGGGGATGACCAGTTTTCGTGTTAGCTTGGTAAAAACAAATAAAATGCCAGCCGAAATTAAAAGCCTTGAAAGGACAATCGTAAGTGGGCCGTATGATACATTGGCTACTTTGAACCATACGAATGAGATGGCGAAAAACATCATCGACAAAACAATTGCACTGTAAACTTTTAATGGTTTTTGGTATTCCATAAAAATTAAAAAGCTTTAAGCTAAAACAAAAAGGCTCATTGCCATTACTACCATGCCGCTAACTACACCGTAAATTGAAAGGTGGTGCTCACCATATTCTTCAGCAGTTGGTAATAGTTCGTCGAGGGAGATGAAAACCATGATTCCGCCCACCGCTGACAATATACCTCCGGTTACTATTCCTGATGTGGCCGCTGTTAAGAATGGCATGATGACCAGGTAGGCCAATATGCCGCCAAGTGGTTCTGCCAGTCCCGATGAAAAAGATAACAAAAAAGCCTTTTTACGGCTGCCTGTGGCATAGAAAATGGGTACAGAAACAGCAATTCCTTCGGGAATGTTGTGGATGGCAATGGCAATAGCAATGGCAATACCGACTTCCGGGTCGTTCAGGGCCGTCATGAAAGTGGCAATGCCTTCAGGAAAATTGTGAATGGCCAGGGCAATTGCAGTTAAAACCCCCATGCGGTATAAGCGGTTAAATTTTGCTTCCTTTTTTACATCTTGCATATCTTCAATCGACCGTACTTCGTGCGGGTTTTCCATCGATGGGATTAACTTGTCGATTAAGGCAATCATCAACATGCCTGCAAAAAACGAAGTAATGGTAAACAATAATGATTTTTTTTCGCTAAAACTGTGTGAGAATTCATCTAACGCTGAAGGAAAAATTTCTATAAACGATACATAAATCATTACACCGGCAGAAAAACCAAGTATATAGGATAAAAGTTTGGTGTTGGTGCGTTTTGTGAAAAAAGCAATAGCACTGCCTATACCTGTTGATAATCCTGCAAAAAGCGTTAAAAGGGCTGCAATTAAAAAATTTTCAGTCATTTATGAAGCTATATCAATTTGATTAAACAAAATAATAGGTTTATTTTTTGTTAAGTGTAGTTTTACACTTAATTCTGCCTCAAATATACCTTTGATTTTTGAAATAAGTTGCTACTTTTGCTCATAAATTATTGGTATAAATTTAAAGAGTTAATATTATGGCTTATGTAATTTCTGACGAATGTATCGCTTGCGGTGCATGTATCGATGAATGTCCTGTGGATGCAATATCTGAAGGAGATATTTACTCAATCGATCCTGAGCTTTGTACTGACTGTGGATCATGTGCTGAAGTTTGCCCTACAGAGGCAATTTCTCCCGAGTAAATTTAATTACAACAAAAAAATTACGGATTTCATAATCCTGAAGGGTGTCCCGAAACAGGACACCCTTTTTTTATCCTATCCAGTTGTTTATGATTTATATAACCTTATTTGGTGAAACAGAATAGTATTCGATATCGTATCAGGGAAAAAATAATTGCCAGGGCATATAAAAAGAATAAACGCCGGGCTTCTTTTCCCAATCCGGCCAATATAAACCTGATTGGTGTTATTTGTTTTGAAAATCAACAGGTTGATTTAGTGATTGATGATGTTTTTAAACCATCGGGTATTGAAAAAATAGTGTTAAAGAACGGAAAAAGGCCCCGTGAAAATGATGATATGTCAATTTATAATTCAGATAATAATATCTGGGGGTTGACTAAAAAAAAGTGGCTTGAAGATTTTATTAATAAAAGATTTTCAATTCTAATTGATTTGACCGATAACACAAATAATAATGTAGAATATATATGTGCATTATCAAATGCTGAATTTTTAATTGGAACCAACCCGAAAAGCAAGTACTTCGACCTGATAATTGATCAAAAATTTGTAAATTCAAGCGATTTAATCGTTGAAATTAAAGATGTCTTGCAAAAATTGAGTTTAAAAGCTTAGTTAGCTCTAGTTAAACTCATTTTAATAAGTCAATAAATAAAAAAGAAAGATAAACTTATGGAAAAAATGCTAAAAGGAACTGGCCCTGCATTAGTGACACCTTTTAAGGAGGATTTAAGTGTTGATTATGATTCACTTGAGCGTGTGCTTGAATATGTAATCAAAGGTGGGGTGGATTTTTTGGTTGCCTTGGGTACAACTGCTGAAACAGCTACACTTTCACATGAAGAGCGACATGAGGTTTACCGGTTTATAAAAAAAGTGAACAACAATCGTTTACCTTTGGTGGTGGGCTTTGGAGGTAATAATACAGCTGAAGTTATCGAACACATACAAAAGGCTGATTTTGAAAGTGTAGATGCAATTCTTTCAGTTGTACCTTATTATAATAAACCTAACCAGGAAGGGCTTTACCGTCATTTTATGGCTATAGCCGAAGTATGCCCTGTGCCTATTATTCTTTATAATGTCCCCGGACGAACAGGTGTTAATATGGATGCTGATACAACATTGCGGCTGGCCAACGCATCTGATAAATTTATTGGGGTAAAAGAAGCATCTGGCGATTTGGTGCAGGTGAAGAAGATTATTTATAATGCACCCGGAAACTTTTTGGTGTTAAGTGGTGAAGACGGACTGATTAACGAAATTGCCTCTCTTGGTGGTCATGGGGTGATTTCTGTGTTGGCCAACGCTTTTCCAAAGCGGACCGTTGCTTTGACCAACAAAAGTATGGCCAATGCACCCGAAGCGAAAAAAATGCAGGAAGATTTTGCCGAGCTGATCAATTTGTTGTTTATCGAAGGTAATCCTGCAGGGGTTAAGGCTGTGTTGAACCAAAAAGGTTTAATAAATAATATATTACGATTGCCATTATGCCCGGTAACTGATGAAACATTTGATAAAATTAGTGTAGTAATGGATGAACAATAACTATGACCATTAACTTTTCTGATGTGCCTTCGCCATGTTATGTGATTGATGAGAAGCTGCTTGAAGATAATTTAAAATTAATTGCTTCGGTTAAACAACGTGCAGGTGCCGAAATTATCCTGGCTTTTAAAGGATTTGCCATGTGGGGTGTTTTCCCGCTGATAAAAAAATATATTAGTTCAACAACCGCAAGCTCTTTAAACGAGGCTCGTTTGGCAAATGAAATATTTGGTGCGCCTGCACATACTTATGCGCCTGTTTATACACCCGAAGAGTTTCCGCGTATAATTGAAAGTTCGAGCCACATAACCTTTAATTCACTTTCTCAGTTTAAACGCTTCATGCCAGTGCTTAAAGAATCGGGCAGGGAGGTGTCAGTAGGCCTCAGGGTGAACCCAGAATATTCTGAAGTTGAAACAGAACTTTACAATCCATGTGCCCCGGGTTCCCGGTTGGGTGTTGTGGCCGAACACTTACCTTTTGAATTGCCCGACGAAATCGAAGGGTTGCATTTTCATACTTTATGCGAGTCGAAATCTTATGATCTTGAAAAAACACTTCAGGCATTTGAGCAAAAGTTTGGAAAGTATTTCAACCAAATAAAATGGGTCAATATGGGGGGTGGACATTTAATGACTCATCGCGATTATGATGTTGACCACCTCGTTGAGGTACTTAAAAGTTTTAAAGCACGCACCGGTCTTGATGTTATTTTAGAGCCCGGAAGTGCTTTTGCATGGGAAACCGGTTATCTTGTGTCAACCGTTCATGATGTTGTTGAAAATAAGGGGATAAAAACCGCTATGCTTGATGTTTCGTTTGCTGCCCACATGCCCGATTGCCTGGAAATGCCTTACAAACCACGGATCTTAAACAGTTATTATGAACCTGTTGAAGTGAAACCCACCTATAGAATGGGGGGAAACTCTTGTTTGTCCGGAGATTATGTAGGATTTTGGTCGTTTGATGAAGAGCTTAAAATTGGCGATAAAATTGTATTTGAAGATATGATCCATTATACCATGGTGAAAACAACTTTTTTTAATGGGGTACAACATCCTTCAATAGGTACATGGAATGAAAAGTCAGGCTTCAGGTTGTTGCGAAAATTTACATTTGACGACTACAAGAACAAACTTTCATAACAAAAATACGAACTTTCTTTTTTGATTTTCTGTGAGAAATAATGGATATTGTCATTTATTCTTTTGAGAAGAATAATGAATTTTGATTTTTGAAGTATTAACCCAAAAAATATTGATAGTGGGACGTGTATTAATAATTGGAGCCGGGGGTGTAGGTACAGTAGTTGCGCATAAAATGTCAGCAAACCCCGATGTGTTTACAGATATAATGCTTGCAAGCCGTACAAAATCGAAGTGTGATGCAATTGCAAAAGCTGTAGGAGGAAACCGTATAAAAACAGCACAGGTTGATGCGAACAAGGTGCCTGAACTGGTTGAGTTAATCAATAATTTTAAACCGGATATTGTTGTCAATGTTGCATTGCCATATCAGGATTTGACCATTATGGATGCCTGTTTGGAAACCAAAACAGCATACCTCGATACGGCAAATTATGAACCTGAAAATGAAGCTAAATTTGAGTATAAATGGCAATGGGCTTACAGGGATAAGTTTAAAGAAGCCGGTATTACTGCAATATTAGGCTGTGGTTTCGATCCAGGTGTTACCAGTATTTTTACAGCATACGCGGCAAAACATCATTTCGACGAAATCCAGTATCTTGATATTGTTGATTGCAATGCCGGTGACCATGGAAAGGCATTTGCAACAAATTTTAACCCTGAAATTAATATTCGTGAAGTTACACAAAAAGGAAAATATTGGGAAGATGGTGAATGGAAACTTACAGAGCCCCACGAGGTTCATAAGCCGCTCAGTTATCCGAATATTGGACCTAAAGAGTCTTACCTTATTTACCATGAAGAACTGGAGTCGTTAGTGAAAAATTTTCCTACACTGAAACGTGCACGTTTTTGGATGACTTTCGGACAAGAGTACTTGACACACCTCAGGGTGATCCAGAATATTGGCATGGCCGGGATTGAACCGGTAATGTACGAGGGAAAAGAAATTGTTCCCATCAAATTTTTGAAAGCCGTATTGCCCGATCCCGGTGAGCTGGGTGAGAATTATAAAGGTGAAACATCGATCGGATGCCGCATTCGTGGGCTCAAAGATGGAAAAGAAAAATCATACTACATTTATAATAATTGTAGTCACGAAAAAGCCTATGAAGAAACCGGTGCGCAGGGGGTCAGTTATACAACAGGCGTGCCAGCTACCGTAGGGGCAATGATGTACCTTAAAGGAACATGGACTGGTAAAGGTGTTTTTAATGTTGAGGAGTTTAATCCCAATCCGTTTCTTGAAGAACTGGCAAAACAGGGATTGCCATGGAACGAGCTTCACGATGTAGACCTGGAATTATAAAAAATACCTATAAATAGCGATTGCATTGCATCAAACCGGACATTAACTTTGTGTCAGTTTGCAATACAATAATTACTCAAGCCATTAATTTATACAACGTGCTATACCGCTTTTTAAAGGGGATAGCACGTTTTTATTTTTGTATAGGTGAAACACGTAATTTAATTTCTAATTGTCACAAACAGCCTGAAACATGTTACATTTGAATTGAATTCAATTGATAAGTATATCAAATTTTAAATCAAAAATAAGTAAAAGTTATGGCCGATTTGCTAAACGTAAAAGTTGATGAGTTAATGGCAAAAGTTATTGCCAAAAACCCTAATGAATCAGAGTTTCACCAGGCAGTAAAAGAAGTTGCCGAATCGTTGATGCCTTTTATTAACGAAAACCCAAAGTATTTAAACAGTAAAGTACTTGAACGCATGGTTGAACCAGAGCGTGTTATTATCTTCAGGGTACCCTGGACAGATGATAAAGGTGAAGTACAGATAAACCGCGGTTTCCGTATTGAAATGAGCAGCGTTATTGGACCTTACAAAGGTGGTTTGCGTTTTCACCCTACCGTGAATCTCGGAATCTTAAAATTCCTGGCATTCGAGCAGGTATTTAAAAATAGCCTTACAACATTGCCGATGGGCGGTGGTAAAGGTGGTTCTGACTTTGACCCTAAAGGAAAATCAGACAACGAAGTGATGCGTTTTTGCCAAAGTTTCATGACTGAATTGCAACGCCATATTGGTCCAAACACTGATGTGCCTGCAGGTGATATTGGTGTAGGTGGCCGCGAAATTGGTTACTTGTTTGGTATGTATAAACGCATCCGTAACGAATTTACAGGCGTGTTGACTGGTAAAGGTCTTGAGTATTCAGGTAGCGTTATCCGTCCTGAAGCAACCGGTTACGGCACTGTATATTTTGCCCAGGAAATGTTGAAAACCCGTAAAGACAGCCTGAAGGGAAAAGTTGTTACTGTTTCCGGTTCGGGTAATGTTGCACAATATGCAACTGAAAAGTGTATTGAATTTGGAGCAAAAGTAGTTACTTTGAGCGACTCGTCAGGTTATATTTACGACAAAGACGGAATTGATTCTGAAAAATTGGCTTATGTAATGGAATTGAAAAATATCCGTCGTGGCCGTATCAAAGAATATGCTGATAAATTCAATGTTGAATACGTTGAAGGAAAAACACCATGGGGCGTTAAGTGTGATGTGGCCCTTCCATGTGCTACACAAAACGAAGTAAACGAGGATGATGCCAAAACACTTACATCTAATGGTTGCTACGTGGTTTCAGAAGGTGCCAACATGCCTTCAACACCTGAAGCAATTGATGTATTCCTTAATTCAAAAATATTATATGCACCGGGTAAAGCAGCTAATGCTGGTGGTGTAGCTGTTTCAGGGCTTGAAATGACTCAAAACTCGATGCGCTTACCATGGACCCGTGAAGAAGTTGACGAGCGCTTACAGCAAATCATGATCAGTATTCATGAAACATGCGTAAAGTATGGTAAAGATGAAAACGGAGATTATGTAAACTATTTGAAAGGTGCTAACATTGGTGGTTTTATTAAAGTAGCCGATGCCATGATAGCACAAGGTGTTGTGTAATTATTTTTAGCGCACTATATCTAAAAAGGGACTGTCTGAAAGGATGGTCTCTTTTTTCATTCCGCATACACACCGAATTTGAAGCGGGGCAGGGAGCTGAAATCACCACTTCACCCGCGATTAATACTACACATTGCTGTGTGTCGTTTTTATTTGTCTTTGTTTATTGCTGAGTATATATCAATGCTTACATATTTTCCATTTTTCACTTCGCAATCTCTCATTGTACCTTCAAAATCAAAGTCAAGTTTTTTGAGCCCATTCTTACAGTTTTTATTTTCGGATTCAACAAAACCTTCAATTCTATGATGCCCTATGCTATTAATGCCGTTTTTACATTTTACCGGCATAACTTCCTTCATTATCCCTTTCCCCCAGTTTTCAGGTAAAAGCCAAAAGCCTATTTCAGCTTTTCGGTTATCCTTTTCTAAATCATTAAATCCACCTGCTCCGATAAAAGTTAGGTCCTCTTTATTACAGATTGCCCACCATATTCCTGTTTCGTTATTTTCTAAATTCTTAAACCATGTTATTTGCTCTTTGGTTGCTTCTAAGCTGTCAAAACTTATCCCATAGAATTTAATAACATCAGGGTGTGACAAGCCCTTAAACACATTTTCTAAATCAGTGCGAGTAAACTGCCTTAAAATAAATCTATCTGTTGTAAGTGTTGGAAATTCATGAGCTGATGATGATTCCTTTTTTTTGTCCCAATCCTTCTTTGTCAAAGCGTAAACTATATCGTCAACCCATTTTCCATTTATGAATAAACTTTCAATAAAATGTGCTTCTTTGCGAAACCCAATTCTTTCGACAAGGTTTATTGAATTTATATTTTCAGGGTCAATGGAAGTTATAATCCTGTGCTTTTTCAAGCCATTAAATAGATAATCAATTACGGATTCAACGGATTCTGTTGCATAGCCCATACTATGAAAAAGCTTATTCAGCGTACAACCGATTTCAACTTGCAAATTTTCTTCTCCGAAGAAGTGTATTCCTATATCTCCAATTATTTTTTCTGATTTCTTTTCTATAATTACAAATTGGAACCAAGTTTCTGGTTCATTTATTTGTTTCGCAACTTTTCCGATAAAAGTTTCGACCTCATCTATAGTCTCAGGAATCCAACCTTGATATTTATTCGTCTCTTTATCTGAGCGATATTCAAATATCAATTCTTTATCTGCTTGCGAAATTGGTCTTATTAAAAGTCTATTTGTTTCTATCTTCATTCTTCTTTATCTGTATGTTGCAACTTTCGTTCAAATGGTAAACAACGGTTTGGTGTAAGAAATAGTTACTCATTTCAAAGCGCGTCCTTATCCCGGTACACCGACCGTTTAATAATTGTTTTGCCTTTTAAGTTAGCACTTTCACGAGTGATTTTTTTAACACCGTGTTAGCGGCTGACTTTTATTCGACTATCCTGTTTTAATCTGTTTGTTTAGAACTTATCTTTCTAAAAATCTTGGGCATGGTTTCGATATCTATTGCATTCATATCTACCAATTTCAATGACTTCACCATTTTTAATGTAGATGTCTTATAATGTTTGAAGTGTGGTGTTTGCAAGTGCGATTCATACGCTTCTTTACTTGCGTATATTTCCAATATTCTAATTTCAGTTGGGTTTTCCTTTTGAAGCATAGGGAAAATTGATATTACTCCCTTCTCCAATTCAACAGAAGCTTCAGATTCATCTTTTAGAATTGATATATACTCGTCACGATAATTGGGGTCTATTTCAATTTCCGAAATTCTGATAATCATATTATTTAATTCCATTATATTTTCATTCTGTTCCTGCTGTTTACATGAATAAGAAACCAATATTGCAAAAGCCAACAATACCCCTGTAATTAAATACTTCATATAGGTTTAATTTTTAATTCTTGAAAGTTTATAAGGTTCTCTTGGTGCCAATATCACAACTCCTTCCGGGTTATTTACCCTAGTTAATACTCCGTTTATTGTTATCGTCATATGTAATTTTGTCTTGATAAAACAAATGACTCTTTTAGAATCAACGAAATTTATTGATTTATTTCTAAAATTCAATCGAAATATTAACCTTTCCGCCAAGTCCTTTTTCAACGATGTCATAAAGAGTTTTTAATGTCAAGTTGCTACCATTATTCTCTACTCGAGAAATATAAGTTCTCTTTTTATCTAGTTTTTCAGCTAATTGGCTCTGAGTCATATTTTTTTGTTCTCTTACTTCTCTTAGTTTTAATCCTATTTGAAAAGGCTCAAAGTCTTGCTCTAATTCGTTACGTCTTTCTGTGCCTTTTTCACCGTAAACTCTGTCTTTTATTTCACTCCAACTTGATGTATTCATTTTTTCTCCTCCTTATGTTTCTCGGCGAAATATTCAGTCATTAATCGATTTGCTTTATCAATCTCCTTTTTGGGTGTCTTTTGAGTTTTCTTTTGAAATCCATTTAACAAGATTACAAGCTTGCCCGCATCAAAAAAGCAAAATACTCTCCAAATATTTGAGCCTAATTTAATTCTTGCTTCAAAAAGTCCTGGTGTTCCAGAAATATACTTGAGGTATTGAGACGGAATTCTCTCGTAGGACTCTATAATTCAATAACCTTAAAGATTTTGTCTTGAATCTTAACTGGTTGTTCTTTGAGGAAATCCTCAAAATAATTCCGATATGCAATAACCTCTCTAACTTTTGCCATGAAACAATGGTAACTTATAAGTTCCCATTTTCAAAAATCTAAATACTTGAATTTATCGCGAGTTTATATGTGCTGTAACGTCCCGGCTATATGCGCCTGGGCGTGGCTTTCAGACCCGCTGTGACTTTATCAGCTTGAAAGCTT
>JASMTI010000214.1:0-10642 GCA_041694375.1 Bacteroidales bacterium
AAAACCTCAAGCTTTAAAGCATGGCGACACTGTCGGTATTGTATCACCGGCCTCAAAAATTGACGAAAAGCATATAAAATCGGCTGTTGGACAATTAGAAGCACTTGGTTACAGTGTTGTTGTGGGCACTTATGCCCTCGGGCAACATCATACATTTGCGGGGACTGATAAACAACGCGCTTCCGATTTGCAAAAAATGCTCGACAATCCAGGGGTGAAAGCCATAATATGTTCTCGTGGTGGTTATGGGACATTACGCACTTTGCAGGATATCTCGTGGGAAGAGTTCAAAAAGCATCCCAAATGGATTGTAGGATTTAGCGATATCACGGCCCTGCATTCTGTGTTGCACAATAAGGGATATGCTTCGGTACATGGTGTGATGGTCGCTTATTTTACCAACGAAGGAAAACCCTCAAAAAGCCTTCAAACATTGATGAATGTGTTAACCGGTGTTCCAAATGAATACACGTTTGCCCGTTCAAAATACAATGTCGCCGGCGAAGCATCGGGTGTTGTGGTTGGTGGTAACTTATCGGTGTTGCTTAGCTTGCGCGGTACGCCTTTTGATATCGATACACGTGGCAAAATACTTTTTATTGAAGATTTAGCCGAATACCTCTACCATATCGACCGCATTATGATGAACCTGAAAGCAGGGGGGGTGCTTGAAGGGTTAAGTGGTTTGTTGGTCGGTGGCTTTACCGGTCTTAAAGACAATGATACCCCCTTTGGGATGATATATCAGGAAATAATCCTTGATGCAGTCAAGTCGTATGGTTTCCCGGTTGCATTTAATTTTCCTGCAGGGCACCAACCCGAAAATTATGCTATAAAAATGGGTTGTGGGGCCCAAATATCGGTAGGTGATAAAAAAACAGTTTTCCATCAAAAATAAAAACCATGGCAAAACATAATATCCTGGGCGAAAAAGGCGAAGAAATTGCTTTTCTTCATTTAATAAAAAAAGGCTATAAAATACTAGAGCGGAACTGGCGGTACGACAGGGCTGAGATTGATATAGTGGCACGCTATAAAAATCAATTAGTAATAGTTGAGGTTAAAACCCGCAGTGCCGCTATATACGAAGAACCCCGCGATGCTATTTCAAATCAGAAAATACGTTTCCTGACCAATGCAGCCGAGGCATACATCAACGAAAAGGATATTGATTGTGAAACACGCTTCGATGTGATTGCCATAAAATGGTTTAGCGAGGGCAAGTATGAGCTTGACCATATTGAAGATGCCTTTACACCTTTGGTGAACTGACCGGTGTTTGTTATGCTGTTCATTTAAAGGATATTTACTGTTTTTTTACCACCACTGTTTTTCGGTATTGTCGCAAGAATGCCTATCTTAGCAGATTTTTAAACAGAACAATAATTGATACGAAAAATGGTGGTTAAAATCGTCAACAAATCAAATAATCCCCTTCCTTCATATAGTACCGCTTTTTCGGCAGGAATGGACATCAGGGCATCACTCGAAAAAGATGTTGAATTGAAGCCCCTTGAGCGGACCCTTGTCCCAACAGGGCTTTTTATCCAATTGCCCGAAGGTCACGAAGCACAAATCAGGCCCCGCAGCGGGATGGCTTTGAAACATGGCATATCTGTACTGAATTCGCCGGGCACCATCGATGCTGATTACCGGGGCGAAATTGGTATTATTCTTGTTAACCTCTCGAACGAAACTTACACCATTAAAAATGGTGAACGAATATGCCAAATGGTGATAGCCAGGCATGAACAAGCCGAATGGGGCGAAGTTGAAATTTTGGAAGAATCGGAACGTGGCGAAGGTGGTTTTGGCCATACCGGCAAACATTAATGGGAAAAAGAATGCGGCAAATAAAATATTACTTTATACTTTTTTTAGTTGTAAGTGCTTATGCATGTGGCACACAAAAAAAGGCAGTTGGTGAAGGTCAGCAAACAAAACAGGTGCAGGAGCCTGAAGAGGTTGTTTTGTCTGAAGATAAAAAAATTGAGTTTGAATATCTTTTTATTGAAGGACTGAAACAAAAAATGCTTGGCAATAACGATGCTGCTGTTCAATATTTCAACGGTTGCCTCGATATTAACCCCAAGTCGGCTGCATCGTTGCATGAGTTGGCAAAAATATATGTGTCAAAAGGGGAAATTGTAAGTGCAAAACTTTTGCTTGAAAAAGCGATACAGATTGACCACGAAAATAAATGGTACAAGCTGTTATTGGCACGTATATATCAAAATAACAATGAGTATTCAAAGGCAAGTCAGATTTATACAGATTTGTTGAAAGACGACCCTGCCAATGTTGATTATTTATACCGCAAGGCTGTTTTGATGGCATCGTCTGACAAGCCCGGTGAAGCCATTCAAGCATACAACGAATTGGAAAAGGTAATGGGGTACAACGAGCAAATTGCCTTGGCACGCCAGAACCTATATCTTCAAATGGGTGAAGAGAAAAAAGCATTTGCTGAAGTTCAGGGGCTTATTGATAATTATCCCGATGTGCCCGAGTATTATGGGGTGATGGCTGATATGTACAAAGAAACCGGCAATATGGACAAAGCACTTGAATATTACAACAAGGTGCTTGAAATGGACCCCTCAAATGGTTTTGTACATTTTTCGCTTGCATCATTTTATTTACAGAACGGCAATATTGACGAGGGGTACGAGCATGCGCGCAAAGGTTTTTCAAACCCCGAGGTGCAAATTGAAACCAAAATACAGTTGTACCTAATGCTTGTGAATGCACCGGCAGATTTACGCATTGAAGATGATAAGCTGGAAACCTTAATTACTTTGATTGTTGAAACGCATCCCGAAGATGCACGCAGTTATAGTATTTTTGCCGATTACCTGATGCAAAATGACCGCAAACCCGAGGCACGCAAACAAATGCTTAAAGCATTGGATGTTAACCCCGATAATTATCCGGTATGGGAGCAGTTGATTTTACTCGACAGTGAATTGCAGGACTTTGAGAAAATGGCTGCACACAGTGACAAAGCCATACAATTGTTTCCTTCGCAACCGCTGATTTACGTGCTAAATGCAGTGGCGAATATTCAACTCGAAAATTATGAAGATGCCCTAAAGACACTCGAGGGCGGGCAAATATATGTTGCCGACAATAAGCGCATGGAGGCTCAATTTGAACTTTATCGTGCCGAAGCTTATTACAACCTTGATGAAACAGAAAAGGCTTTTTCTTCTTTTGAAAAGGTTATCGAAATTGACCCGGAAAATTTCATGGCCATGAACAACTATGCCTACTATCTTTCTGTTTTAGGCACTCAGCTTGAGAAAGCTGAAAAAATGAGTAGCTTGGTCATTAAGGCAAACCCAAAGAACCCAACCTATCTTGATACACATGCATGGGTTTTGTTTCAAAAAGGTGAGTACCGTTTGGCTAAATTCTATATGGATACTGCAATGGAGAATGGGGGCGACGAAAGCACCGAAGTGGTTGAGCACTATGGCGATATCCATTACAAGCTGGACGATATCGAAAATGCTTTAAAATATTGGAAAAAGTCGCTCGAAATGGGTAACGATTCACCCATTCTGAAACAAAAAATAGAAGAGAAGAAATATATTGAAGGAGAAGAATAATGTTAAGGGGGATGTATATAAAACTAATAGTTGGCAGCCTTGCTGTTTTTACGTTTATGTCGTGTAGCACCACTCGAAAAATGGCTAGTTATGAAGTCAAGCCCATGGCGGTCAATAAAATTGTCCGGAAGGTCACACGTGAAGCCCCACGTTATAAAACTTACGAGATTAAGCGTTCGGCTTTTTCATATAAAAATGGTGATAATAAAACCTCATTTACCGGTCAGATAAAGATTAACCGCGATGAGTGCGCCATTGTTACAATTCGTAAAATGAATTTGCCACTGGCCCGTGGCTATGTTTCTCACGATAGTGTTAAATTGGTCAATTACTTTGATAAAGATTATGTCAATGATGAGATTGGCGTTCTAAAATATTTAATTGGTTTTGATATTCAGTATGATATATTGCAGGCTTTGCTGACTGCCGATGCTGAACTTATCCTTTCACATGCAGGGCTCGATCGTGATAAGGTTGCCACAATCGACAGTAGCTTGTACCGGATCGACAGCCAGTTTAGCAGGAAAGTTGACCGTGTAATTGAAAAGGGGAAGGAGCGCAAGCTTCTAAAAATGATGGAAGAAATGGATGACAGCGAGTTTGTTAATTATTCGGCATGGGTTGACCCGCAACTATTTGTTATCCGGAAGATGTTCATTACCGATATTAAGAAGAACCAGACAATCACCATCAGTTACGGAGATTACAAGAAAATTAACCGGAGTTATTTTCCGCAACGGATAGAGCTTGCCGTTACAACCAAATACGAACATATCACTTTAAGCATGAAAATGATGCGGTTGGCTGTTAATAAAGAAAAAAATTTTAGCTTTAACATTCCTGATAAATATGATGAATTTCAAGTGCCTCGTAACTAATGATAGCTGCTAAACCTGCCATAGTACTCGCTTTTCTCATGTTTGCCCTGACTATGGTAAAAGGGCAGACCCTTGACGAACTTCGGGCGAAGAAAGAAAAGACCCGGCAAGAAATCGAGTACACCAACTGGTTGCTTAGCAAAACCGGAAAAACAAGCAAGGCAACCGTCAACAGGCTTTCGCTTTTGAATGAGCAGATTAAGCTCAGGGAGAGTTTAATACACGATTATAATACCCAAATCAATATGCTCGAATCATCAATCGAGGAGAACAGGTTCGTTATTAACATGATGAATGATGACCTCGATGCCATCAGGGAAAATTATGCCCGCATGATTCAACGGTCGTACCGAAAACGTGGCGATTATAATAAACTTATCTTTCTTTTATCGAGCGAAACTTTTAACCAGGCTTACAAACGTTTGTTGTACACCCGTCAAATGGCGCGTTACAGGCAAAAACAGCTTGAACAGATTGAAGCCATCCGTTTTGTTTTGCAACAAAAGGTGAGCGACCTGAATGCCCAGCTGAGTGAAAAGGAACAAGTGTTGTTGCAGCAAATGAAAGAAGTCTCTACATTAAAAAATAAAAAAGAGCAACAATCTGATACATACCAGAAGCTGCAAAAACGGCAACGTGAATTGAAAGAGCACCTTGAATATCAGCAAAGGATTGCGAACCGCTTACAACGTGAAATTGAGCGTGTGATTGAGGAAGAAGCACGTAAAGCCAGGGAGGTTGCCAAAACCCCTGATTTTGAGTTGGTGTCTGATAATTTTGCAAAAAACAAGGGGCGGTTTCCGTGGCCCCTGGAAAACGGTGTTATTACCGACCGGTTTGGTGAGCATGCACACCCTGTTTTGAAAAATATCATCATTAAAAATAATGGGATTGATATTACGACACGTCAGGGGGAAAGTGCACGGTCAATATTTAATGGTACAGTTAGCCGGGTATTTGCAATTCCCGGTGGCAATACTGCTGTTATAATCAGGCACGGCGAATACATTAGTGTGTACTCAAATTTGTCGGAAGTTTTTGTTTCGCAGGGTGAGGATATACAAACCGGTCAGGAAATCGGGCGTGTTTTTGTTGACCGTGATGACGACAATAAAACCGTGTTGAAGTTTCAAATTTGGAAAGAAAACCTGAAACTTAATCCCGAAGACTGGATTGCACGTTAAAGTAGCATAGCGACCAGTCCCGGGTTTACCTCGGGAACCAATGACTTAATGACTAATTAAACAATGACTAATTTAATTTAAATACTGGCCATTCTTCGTATTGTCGGGATGTCGAGAAAGCGTATTTTTCTTCCTTTCAATTCGATAAGCCCATCTTGTTTAAATTCTGATAGTAACCTGATAACCGATTCTGTGGCCGTGCCAACCATGTTGGCCAGCTCCTCGCGGGTTAAAGCAATTTGCAAAGTATTGTTATCATCTACATCAAAGCTGTCTTTCAGTAAAAGTAAAACTTCGGCAAGCCGTTCACGCACTGTTTTTTGGGCAATGTCGGTTATATAGTCGTTGGCTTCGCGCAGTTCACGGCATAAAATCTGAATCATCCAGTGTGAAAACTTCCAGTTGTTTTGCAGCATAAAAAGCAAGGTTGGATAGGGGATGTGGCATAACACGGCATCGTCAATCACTTTGGCTGTTGTACATGCAAGCTCCTGGCTTAGCAGCGAACGAAATGCAATAATGTCGCCACCTTTTACAAAGCGGATAATCTGCTCTTTGCCATCGATTCCGGTTTTGTATATTTTTAAAATTCCGCGGGTAACACAGTAAAATCCGGTTAAACGGGTACCTTCGCGGTAAACAACGCTCCCCTTTTTGTATAACTGACAGGTCTTGTCATAATTCAATTTCCCGATTTCAGTATCGTTAAGGTGTTTGAAAAATTTGAATCCCGATAAATCAGTTTCTTCCGGTGTAGGGGTGTAAAGCGAGTTTCTCATAACGTATTCTGTTAAAAATGAATTAAATAAATATTGGTTATTTAACCCTTTGAGTGTTGAACAAAAAACACTTTTATCATTAATTAAACAATTCGGTAAGATATAATCTTAAATCGAAAATTAAAACTGTTCATTCAAAAAAATGTTAACCAAAACATGATTTCTTTACTGCATAATAAACCTGTTTAATCCAGATTTGTTTAGTGTATATCTATTTGCACGTAAAATTGGCAAAATAAATTGAAATATTGATAGCAATAGCTATTGTGTACAAAAAAGAACCTTTTTTTTGGTTGATAACAACTGTTGTTCCACTGTGCTGTGTGATTTTGGTTACAGTAAGATAATAATTTTCACTGTACTTTTGAAATTAAAATATATACAATATGAATCACGAAACATTACTTAGTTGGAAAGGCGATATGGAATTTGAGACCGATTTAAACGGTCACAAGTTAACAATTGATGCAGGTGAGCAATCAGGAGGCCATGACAAAGGTCCGCGCCCAAAAGTTTTAATGCTCACTTCATTAGCCGGGTGTACCGGTATGGATGTAATATCTATCCTACGAAAAATGAAAGTTGAGCCGGATGAATTTAATGTAAGGGTTGATGCCAATGTCACTGAAGAGCATCCCAAACATTACAATAAAATTCACCTGATTTATGAATTCAGGGGAAAAGATTTGCCCGAAAAGAAACTTAAAAAGGCCATTGAACTATCGCAAGACAAATATTGTGGCGTATCGGCAGTTTATCGTAAGGCTATTGAACTTACTTACGAGATAAAAATTTTGGATTGAGGTGAATTGTTTAAATTATATTGAAAGCCTGTAGTAATCGATATTTATGGTTGCTACGGGCTTTTTTAATACATTTTAATATTAAAATCATCAATGTATAAATGATTTTTGCCTGTGTTCCAAATGTACAACTTAAGCTCATGTTTGTTTTTGGTTGGCCGGGGTAATTGAAAGGTAAGTGTTACCGGATCCCATGTGTTTTCTTTATGTAGCACATCTGCCAAATTATGTGTTTGATAAAAAACTTGTTCACCATCTTCTTGGGTTAATGATGCTACCAAAAGGCATTCGTCTATTTCCTGATGGTAAACCCTGGCGCTGAACAGTAATAATCGGCTTTTTTTGTTAAGGTGTTTTAAATTATTCGATTTAAAAGTAACACCATATGTCATTTCAGGTGTTAATTCGCTGCTATAATCACTTGTATATGAAATTTGTTTTGTTGGATTGGTGTTGCTCCAGTGCTGGTTTATCTCGTTTTCGAAGCTTGTTGATGTTTTATAAACAGCCTGCTTTTTATCAAGACCCAAAAAAGCAGTTAATGTCTTTTTTTTCGGGTCCTTTTCTTTACGGTAAATTGAAATCTTACTATTGTCGGCTATTTTTTCAAGCTTATTGATGATTTCAGGATAAGAAGAATATATGTCCGACAATATAAATTGATTTTGCATCACGGCATAATCGTAATCCCATGATAAGGCTTGTTCTATGCTTTCACTATCGGTTGACATAATTGCGTAACCTTTGCGATTTGCTAAAATGAATGGGATGTTTGGGGCATGGGCCCCAATGATAAGTAACCTGTCATTATCTGAAATTTGAAGTGAATCAAGAAATGAAGCGGCACCTGTGTAATTTTCTATGGTGGCCATTGTTTTGTCCCATGAACCTGTGATGCGACGCTCTTCCTGTGTTTTAGCTGCATCGGACACGGCGAAATAAGTAAAAACTGAAACCATCAATAAAAATGCTGATTTTTTCATTTTGTTTTGAAGGGGGATGAACGATAAAGCTGTTGAAAATATGAGCACAATGGGTAGATAGAAAGTATCGAGGAAATAATAGTCGTGTGCCGGGAATTGTTGCATCATTAAAATGGCAAACAATCCGCAACCAGTGAGCATAACAACAGATATCAAAACCAACATAAGATGAAAATGACTCTTATAAGTGCCTTTTCGGAATAGTATAATTGAGGCAGTTAGTATAATACCTGTTATTAAAATATAGTGTGCTTTGGTAAAATAGTGAAACTCCCAATTTTGTAATGTGGCTTTTATTAATTTGGTTGCGTGGATGAAATTTTCAGGGGGGAGAAAATGACTTAAAAAATTAGAACCGTATTCGCTCCGTAAATATTGATTGTAAAAATAGTATCCTAATATAATGGTTACAGAAAGTAATGCCGGAATAATTTTGCCCCTTACTTTAACCTCCCCGCTTAATGCCCTTAAAAATTCTACACCGAATATCGCAATTAACGGAATTGCAAAGGTGGTGCGGCTAAGGGCAGCCAGTGTTGTAAATGCAATTGACAATATGAAACCGCGGTTCTTGTGTGGTTTTAGGTAGCAACTGTAAAAATAAATCCCGATAATGGCATTAGACAATGAAGGAATGGTGGGCAGAAAGCCGTCCTGATAATAAATGAAAACCGGGGAGGTGGCGGCAAAAAGTGTTGTAAGTATTGATTTCAGGAAGCTATGGGTAATTAGAAAAGACAATTTGAATAGAAAGAATAACCCTAAAAAGCTATAAAGCAAAATATAAACCCTGAATATCCATGGAGAATGATTATTCATAATTTTCATCAAGACAGCCGGGATGTAGTCATGTAGAGGGAAGTCAACAGAAGTAACAGAATTATCAGTTGGTGTTGCCCATTTATCAGGAAACTGATGGTTAAGGGTGAAGGTTTCGGGTTTGAAAAAGTTAAGGTTGTTGTTTGTGAAACCCAAAGCCAGTGCATAACGGTCGGATTGTGCCCAGGCATGGATGTGGGATGGAAATTCGTTGATGTGGTTTTTGTTAAAGTATGTTCCTGATAAAATAATGATTATGAGCGGGATTAGTAAGTGGTGTTTTTTTATGGTTGTTTTAGGCTTCATGCGTTTAAATTTAATTTATTCTTTTTCGTAAGCAACAATTGGTTAAATTTGTTTTGGGATTAAAAATGATACAAAATGACAAGTAAACCAAAACGAATTGGAATTTTAACTGCCGGGGGCGATTGCCCGGGGCTTAATGCTGCCATCAGGGGCATTGGCAAAACAGCAATTATTGAACACGGAATGGAAGTTATTGGCTTTGTGTCGGGGTACACGGGTCTTATACATAAAGAGTATGTAGAGTTGGAACTCGAAAAACTCTCGGGGATTTTAACCCTGGGGGGGACCATTTTGGGTACATCGCGCGAAAAGCCATTTAAAATCAGTAAAAACGATGGTGATATAAATAAGCCTGAATTAATTAAGCAAAATTATGACGACCTGGGGCTCGATTGTTTGGTATGCATCGGTGGAAATGGTACCATGAAAACAGCTGCTAAAATAGGCGAATTAGGGCTCAATGTTATTGGAATCCCAAAAACGATTGATAATGATGTGTGGGGTACCGACATAACCTTTGGCTTCGATTCGGCTGTAGCCATTGCAACCGAGTCCATCGACCGCTTGCATACCACGGCAAACTCGCATCAGCGTGCCATGGTAATTGAAGTAATGGGCCACGATGCCGGCTGGATTGGGCTTTATGCAGGCATGGCAGGGGGTGGCGATATTATCCTGATTCCAGAAATTGAATACAATGTACGTTCGGTTTGTAAAAAAATTGAAGAGCGCTTCGAGGAACAGAAAGCATACTCAATTGTTGTTGTAGCCGAAGGTATTAAAGTACCAAAAGGTGAAACAGCAGGGAATTACATTGCCGAATGTATTACTGAATATACCGGTGTTGAGTCGCGCGTTACCAAATTAGGGTACCTGCAACGTGGCGGAAGCCCTACTGCCAGCGACCGGATTCTTGCCACACGTTTTGGGAGTTACGCCACTGAGGTTATTGCCAATGAACAATATGGGGTGATGGTGGCTATGCAGGGAAATGGGCTTGTGACAGTGCCACTTTCCGAAGTGCAGGGAAATCTGCATCTCGTGACTGAAGATGACCCACTGGTGAAAAAATGCCGGAATATGGGCGTTTCATTTGGTGACGAATATTAGCATTGCAAGAATTATAAGTACATTTAAGAGAAAGAATCATATGCCCTTATATGTCTTATATGTTTAAGACTATAAAACATTAGCTGTTAATTAATTTATTTACCATATAAGAATTATAAGTACATTTAAGAGAAAGATTATATGCCCTTATATGTCTTATATGTTTAAG
>JASMTI010000215.1:0-12764 GCA_041694375.1 Bacteroidales bacterium
AAAATCATTAAAACTAAAGGATATAATAGTTGATCAATTATTCTAACCCTTTTTCTTTCTTTTAGAGCTTCTATTTTATCCAGCAGTTCATCAACATGCTTATATAAAATTTTTGTTAAAAAATAAGCAGCAGCTAAAAGAATCAAAAAAAGTATCAGTTCAATCAAATTAGACCAAACTAAAAAGTTATTTTGAATTTTACCCAGTAATATTTCTATATAATTCTCAATTTTTATACCTTCAAACATTAACTCACCTCACAAATAAATATCCAATTTTTTTGCTTAAAAATTTGGCTCCCAACTTATATACCATCCCCGCTGCAAGGGCACCAAATAACATGGGCAATATTCTTGCAGATAAAACACCTACCCCAAATAGCTTAATCCAGAAATGTAAAACAAAAAAGTATAAGGGGGGATTGTTTTCCCACTTAAGCATCGACCACAATTCCTTAAGTGATTGTTGGGAATGATACAATGTAAATGGTTCATCTAAATCAATATTATAATCTGTAAGATAAATAGATTTCAATATTATGTTTGCCAATACGATGAAAACTATAATCCAGCCATCGTTGATTTTAATTCGTTTAATTGATTGAAGTTTTTTCATAGATGTTTATTTTATGCTTTTATTCTGAAATTTACATATAAAGGTAGAAATACGACCAGTGCAAGCAACGAAAACACAAGGCCCCCAATGGCACCTGAGGCAAACGAGAACCAAAATACTTCATTTTGCCCTTGCCATATAAATGGCACCAAGCCCAGAATGGTGGACAAAATGGTGAGGAAGATGGGCATTATCTTGTGGTTGAACGCGTTGATATAACTGTCCATTTTATTTCTTTTTCCAGCTTTAAGTATCTGGTTGTAGTCATTGACTATGTACAGCCCCGAGTTAACCACAATTCCGCACAACAGTATAAAAGAGGCAAAACCTCCCTGATCGAAATTAATATCAAACAGGTAGAACGTGAGGAATACCCCGATAAACGAGATGGGGATCATGCCAATAATGGCAAGGGGCTGGGTTAACGACTCCAACAAAATGGCACAGATAAAGTAAATAATACCAATTACCAACAATATTAAATAGTACTGGCTTTTGTCTTTCTTGTTCCACATCCATGAGTTATTATCCTCTACAGCCCTGTAGCCCAGTGGTAATTTTTTGTCGAGTTTTTTAACATGCCTGTCGCGTACCATGGTGGCAAGCGTGTGCGGACCAATAAAATCGTAAGCCACCACTAAACGATATTGCTGGTTGTTTTTATGGATGCTGTTGCCGGTTTTCCTTTTTGCTATACTGCCCAGCGATGACATTTTAACCATCTTATCACCAATAAAAACGGGTTCATTTTGGAGGTTCCACACCCTGAACCAATCAAATTCGGATGAAACAATGGTAACAGGCTGTAACCGCCCCTCCAAAAAAACATTGGTGCTACTGTTCCGGTACAATTTATTTTGAAGGTACCCGTAGAAACCATTGAGGGATATTTCATTTAATGCAAACTTCCCGGGGTCAAAATCGAGGAAATACTCATGCAACGATTGGCTGTTCCAACCAACCGACCCGGCAATTTCCAATTCTTTGACCCTTGGATTTTCTTTTAAGTCCCTACCAAGCTCAGTGGCAAAAGCATAAAGCTGGTCGTAGTTGTAACCTTCGAGGATGATCCGGTTCGATTTGTAGCCAGAGTGCAGGGCATTGGAAAAGCCGCGTCCAACACCGTAAACGCTCCAATCAACCCCACCCAGTTGTATCGCTTTCGACGTAAGTTGTTCTTTCAGGAAATAAGGAAAACCAGTAAACTCAGCTGAATCGGTAAATTGAATTTCGATGGAAGAATATTGGGCTCCATATATTGTGGTTTGAAAAGTTTCAATCTCGTTATATGCCAACAAAGAATTTTCTATCTGCTTCACAGCCTCGTTTAGTTGCTGAATGGTACACCCCTCTGGCATTGAACCGCGAACATATAGTTTAGTGCGGGTTGGCTCAGCATAAAACGATTTTTCATACACGTTCTCGGTAAACAAACGCAATGTGCCCCCAAGAATTTTCGACAATACCGGTTTTGCATCCCTTTCGAACCATTCATTGCCCAGTGTCTTGTTATATGCATTGGCCCAAAAGTTATCTTTTTCGATTTTGGCCGGCAACCAATGCACGGGGAGTCCAAAGCCAAGTACAAAAACAATAATGTAAACCCATTTTAACCGCTTACTGAATCTGATGCCCCTCTTATAAAAGCGGTTCAAACGTACCAACAGTCGTTCACGGCGTAACGATTTTCTGGTACTTTGACGCCTTAGGGGCAATTTTTCGAGCAGGGCAGGAATAAAGAAAAGGGCAATGACAATGGAAATGGAAAGGTTGGTAATGATCACCAGTGAGAAATCGACAAGGTTTACCCGTTGCGCCTCTTTTAAGAAGAAGATGACACTCAAGGCGCCAATAGTGGTAAGTGTTGCAGCCAGTATGGCCAGAAAAACCTTTTTATTGCCCCGTAACCTGAGGTGGTCAATCATAATAATACTGTTGTCTATCATAATCCCAAAAGAAACCGTGATACCGGCCAGTGCGTACAAGTGAATCTCTATTCTCAGGATATAGTAAAACCATGCTGCAATGAGCAGGTTGGCCATGATACTCATCAATATCAAAAGCAAGTAGCGCCAATTGCGTGTTATCAGCAAAACAAACAATAACAATATCACAATCGAGAAAAGGGTACGCCAGCCAATTTTCGTTAGTTCTTTCTTTATAAAACCAGTGGCATCGTAAGCACATCTGAGGTGGTATCCGGCGGGCAATAGCGCCTTAAGTTTTTCTATCTCGGCCTTTATGTCCTTTGCCACTTTTAAATTATTGGCCACAGGTTCGGGGTACACCACCATGTTTACCGAGTTCATGGCGTTGATTCGGTGGTATGCTCCGGGGGGCTGCTCTCGGTAAGAAATCGTGGTGATATCCTTTAAATAAACAATACGGTCACCTGTTTTCCTTACCGGAATATGGTCCCACTCATTTGCATTTTCTGCACTAAGCTCGAGCAAAACCCTGATAGGCTTTTGCTGCTGCTGCGAAACCCCGGCATCGTTTATAATACCAATAATCCGTTCACCAAAATGATCGCTGATGGCAGCACTTAGTTCAGAAGCGTTTATGCCCAGCGTTTTGGCCTGTGCCATATCCAACTCGACCAACCACTCGAACGGGGTCCCTCCATAAACCCTTACATCGTTCACCCCATTTAATACCGATATTTTAGGGGCAAGTTGGTTCGCAGTATATTCTTGTATTAAAATAGGTGTGGCACCTGAAATAATGGTGTATGTAAGCACAGGACCTTTTTGCTCGTTGTCGGTATTGCGCATTTGTACCGAGGGGTACGAAACCCCCGTGGGCAAATTGGGGTAAACCTGCCTGATAAGGGTCGATATTTCGAAACGTACGGCATCGGGGTCGGTACTTTTATCAAACTCAATGGTAATACGCCCCGATCCCTTTTCAGATACTGATGAAATGTTTTTCACACCTTTTACTTGTCCAAGTACCCCTTCGAGCGGTGTAGTTACTTTTTGCTCGATAACCCTGGCCGAGGCATTGCCCCAATAAAAGTTAACCGATGTTTGTGGCAGGGTGGTAGAAGGGTTAAGCTGTACATTGAGCAAGGGTACAAAACATGCACCAATAATCATCAGCATACAAAAAATAATGATGACCGAAAAGGCCGGAAGCCGCCATTTGTGTACTTTTGCAGGTATGTTGGAATTATACTCCATGTTTAATTTATTCTTTTCAATATGCGGTTCCACTTCATTTCACTGTGATTGTTCGACCATAATATATTTGTGGCCTTGCCCACGATTTTCTGCCCGGGCAGAAACCCCCACATGCGCGAGTCAATTGAATTATGACGGTTGTCACCCATCATCACATAATAATTGTTTTCAAATGTATAGTGTGTTACTTTCTCGTTATCGATATAAAACTGCCCATCGATGTTTTCTATTTTGGTTTCCCAGTCACGTATGGTTTCGTAATAGAGGGTCATGGTTTCTTCGTTTAAACCAATTTGCCAACCTTTATATGGGACTTTTATTGGCCCGTAATTATCAATTGACCAAACAGTTCTTTTACCATATGGCCTTAGCCATGCATCAACGTTTGGCTGTTGAATAATTACATGCATCGAATCAATACACGCAGAATGCCCCAAAATAGTTGCATGTTCATTGTTAAGCGGCAACTCTTTTCCTGCCCCCTTTTCGGTATGCCTGTTGAAATAAGTGTTAATCTGTAATGAATCGGCCATGTGCTTAAAGCGATCGATATCGTTGATATAAACCACCCAATTTTTTTTAATGTTGGAAAGGGTATTTGTCAAAACTCCTTTGCCGTTCACAACTATATTGCTGTTGATTATTTGCAGGTCATCGCCAGGAAGGGCAACACAGCGTTTAATAAAATAGTCGGGGGCCAGTGGCTCATTTTTAAAAACCAGCACATCGTTGTGTTTGATTCCCGACCAGCCGCTCAGCCTTGTAGGTTTCCACCATACAGAATCGATATGTGCCCGGGCTTGCTTGTTCATATAGAAAAGCAAGTTGACCCAGGGGATGTCGAATGGCGATTTTGGGGTTTGTGGACCAATCACCAACTTATTGACCAAAATTTTATCGCCTGGCAACAAAGTCTCCTCCATCGACCCGCTGGGGATTTCAAAAACCTCGAACACAAATAGCCGGAAAAAGATAGCAACAACAAATATGGATACAAACACCATGAAATACCTTATAGGCTTAAACCACCGTGACGATCCGAAATGCCTTTTCCCCCATGAGTAAGTTAGAAATGCCGACAAAACAACAAGCAACACTAACCCCAGCCACACGACCCCCAAAACAAAAAACAAAAGGGCAGCAATGGCCAGTAAAGCGGTGCGCAGGTAAGTAGCCCTATCTTTTCGGCCGCCTTCAACAGGGGATTGTTGAGACAATGAGTTTATCTTAGTTTCTTCATTCATTTCTATTACTTCCTTTATGCCCTTCCTCGTTATAGTTCACCTCCCCCTTAATCATTATTTTTTCAGGGGAACTGGCACCATTGTAATGCACAGTAATTGTTTTTCGGAATTTTCCGGGAAATTCGCTGTCATAAGTAACGCTTATTTGACCATTTTCGCCGGGTTTAACGGGATTTTTCGACCACTCAGGGGCCGTACAGCCACAACTGGTTTCCACCTTGTAAATTACAAGGGCATGTTCGCCCGTATTGAGAAAACCTATTTCAGTTGTTTCGGGCATTTTGTATTCGAGTTTGCCCATGTCGATTTCAAGTTGATCAAAACCGATTTTTGTTAGGTCTCCAGGCTTCACTGCCGGATTACAAGCAAATAACAGCAGGACAAGTAAGGTTATAAGTTTGTTTGTTGTTTTCATATTTCAGGTTTCAGGTTTCAAGTTTCAGGTTTCAAATTTCAGGTTTCAGGTTATTCAGTGCTCAACCTGAAACCTGGAACCTGTAATTTATTTAGTTGTCTATCATCATCTCAAAATCAGCTTCAAGGGTTTGTTTATTAATAAAATCGTATAATGTATATTGTTGCACCTCGTAATAATACCGCCAGTAGGTGGCCAGGCTGTTAATGTAGGCTTCGCGTGCCTGCTGGCTGTTTTTCATGGCATTGGTCAGCCGTAGCACATCAACCTTGCCCAGCATAAAACGCTGCTTGGTAATATCGTACGATTGTTGCGCCAGCGAGTCGGCCATGGAGGCACTTTTTACCACTTGAGCCTGCAAGTTAAAGTCGATAACCTTGAGCTTTACTTCCTGTTCAAAATCGAGCATGGCCTGTTCCACCTCAATTTCAGTTACCTGCTTCCGGCTTTGTGCCATTTGCCGTTGCCCCTTGGCATCGCCCCAGTCGAGCAAAGGGATGTTGACACTCACACTGGCCATTTGCTGGTCGAGCGGGTCGGTATAGGCATTATTAAAATTTTCAGAACTCTGGTTTAACCCGTAGCTCAGGTTGAGGTCGGCACTGAAACGCGATTCCCTTTTTGCCCTTTCGAGGTTACTTTCGGCTTCTAATATCCGTTGTTTTAGCGCCAATATTTTTGGGTTCAAACGTTGTGCCAGTTCAAATGCTTCTGCTTCGTCAATGTAAAGCCCGTTTAACAGACCGGGGGCTTCCGGTTTGATTGTTTCATTGCTTTCCACCCCCAGAAAAGAAACCAGGTTGAAATGCGACTTATCCAGTTCTTTCTCAGCTTGTGCCTGCTCTATTTCCGAATTGAATTTGCTCAGTTCAAGGTCGAGCAGCTCTTCGTGCTGGATCGAAGCAATATCGAAACGCTTTTTGCCCATTTGTAACAAGGTGTCGGCCGTGGCTACGTTCATTTCGGCAATGTTTTTTCTCGACTGAGCCAAAAGCAAGCCGAAATAGAGGTTTACCGCGCGACTGTTGATCTCTTGTACCGATTGAATGTATTCCTGCTTTGATTTTTTGTATTTCAGTGGCGAAATTTTCTTTTGCCATTTGTATGAATTATAGCCCCCGATGGGCTGCGACAAGCCAACCCGAAAAGGCGTGGTGCTGTATGAATTCGCAACATCGCTGTTGAAATTTTGCAGGCGGTAAATGTCCGACTCTAAATAAACGGTGCCCCCGGTGGCCGAAATAACCTGACTGAGGTTTAAGCCGGAGTAAGAACTTAAAGTCTGTTGCTCGCGATATACTTCCACATTGTTCGTATAATCATAGCGCACGGTCATTTTCCGGTTGTAGTTTAACGGGTTCATATACAAATTCAAGTGCGGCAACCTGCCCGACTTATACGATTGAAAAGCCCAGTAGTTTGACAAGAAAATATTTTTATTCCGGTACGCATCCAGCGACTGCTTACGGGCCAGCAGCAGTACCTCGTGCATCGATATCTCGTTTTGTCCATGCCCGGGGTTGCTGCATAAAAGCAGGCCGATAATGATGTACGTAATGTAGTGGCTTGTATGTTTCATTTTATTTCAGGTTTCAGATTACAGATTACAGGTTTCAGATTGAGTTCTGAACAATTTGGAACTTGGAATTTGAAATTTGGAATTTTTTCTTTTCAAATAATAATACGATAAGGGTATAAAATACAAACTCACCAACGTGCCCACCAACATGCCCCCGATGATGGCCAAAGCCAAAGGGCGCTGCAAATCGGAGCCTGTACCCCCGGTTAAAAGGAAAGGGGTTAAGGCAAGGATGGTGGTAATACTGGTCATGAGTATGGGCTTTAACCTGCGCTTGCCAGCCACCGACAAAGCCCTTAACGTTGAATATCCCTCTTTACGCAACTGGTTTACAGTATCAATTTTTAATATGGAATCGTTGATGATAATACCACTCATCACTACGATACCAATTAGCGACATCAGGTTAATGCTGCTGCCGAATATCCACAAAAACAACAAGGCCCCGAATATATCGATGGGCACTTCAAGCAGGACGATGATAGGCAATGACAGTGACTCGAACTGTGCTGCCAGAATGAAAAACAACAGGCTCAAAGAAATTAACAGGATGATAACAAGCTGTTTGACCATTTCACGGTTGCTGAAATAACTACCCGTGAAGCCTGCTTCAAAAAGGTTATCTTTTTTAAGCAACTGCCTTACTTTGTCCATCATATCTTCGGGTGCTTTATCGTCCAAAGGTAAATTGATGGAATAATATTCCCCTTCGCTGCCTGCCAATATGGTTTTTAAATCGTAACCGGGCTGGCGGCTGAACAACTCCCTTACCGGAATGTGCTTACCATTGCTGTTTTTGATGGTTGTTTCGCTGATTACTTGGTCGAGGTTGCGTGGTATGCCCCCCATTACCACGGGTATAAATTCGTTATTATCAGTAATTACGGCAATTTGGTTTTGGCTAAACATGGTTTTCAGCTTGTTGTATAGTTGGTTATAGGGCACATTGTACAACAGCAACTTCTCAGCCGATGCCACCAAAACAGTCTGCTCCTGCCAAACAATGGGGCTTAACTGGAGGTTGAGACTATCTGTCAACATTTGGTGGGTTTCTTTCAGGTGGTGCTTGTATTGTTCGCGGTAGTCGTTGGTTGCGCGCAAACGGGCCACTAAAGGCTGCTCGTTATCTGAAAAAACCACGTTAAAAATGTTTTCGGCATCACTGACAGCGTAGCTTGCCCTTGATGAAATTTCATGCACCAGCTTACCCGCCATTATTTTAACGGTATCGATCACCGTAGGGTTTTTTAGCTTTAGGTACAACACGGCTTCGGCCTGCCCCCCGGTTTCGCTTTTGTTCATCAGGAACTGTTGCTCGCCTATCAAGCCTGTATAATTTTCGATATACCCATCCAACCCCTGCATTACAAGTTTCAGCCTCGCTTCGTTTTCTTCAATGTTGATGCGGTCGTTCCAATCAATGTGCACAAGCATCTCGTCTTTATCCATTGGCGGCAATTTGCCCGTGGGAAGTGCTTTATACAACGCAAACGAAGCCACGAGCATTAGCAGTACAATACCCCAAACTGTTTTTTGGTGGCGCAGGGTAAAGCGGAAGCCCCTTTCGTAAAGTTCTTCATAGTTGATAGTGTTTAATTTCTGCATCCACTTATCCACCTTGTTTACTTTACCTTTGCGAAAAAACAACAGGTAATATACCGGCAAAATGGTTATGGAAACAGCCAGTGAAGCAAACAAACCGATGGCAATGGCCATGGCCTGGTCGTAAAACAATGCCCCCGTAATGCCTTTGATGAAAATTAGCGGGATAAACACAGCACAGGTTGTAAGCACCGAACTCAATAAGGGGCGTATGACCTCGTTGGTGCCTGAAATACAAGATTTCTTTAAAAGTTTCAGATTTAACACTGCTTCGCTACGTGTTTCAGGTTTCAGATTATTGGTTTGGCTGCGCCGATCTCCGCTATGCTCCGATTCAGATTGTTCGCTGCTTAATTTGGAATTTGAAACTTGAAACTTGGAATTTGGATTTTGGAATTTGGAATTTCTCTCGATATGTTGCGTAATGTTGTCGATTACAATTATGGAATTATCGACCATCATGCCTACGCCAAGTATAAGGCCCGAGAGGGATATAATATTGATTGAGATACCGAGCAAATGAAAAAACAAAAGCGACAAAACCAACGCTACGGGTACCGATATACCTATAAGCATAGGCGACCGGGTATCGCGCATGAAGATGAACATGACGAAAAAAGCCAATAATGCCCCCAAAAGCAAACTGTTTTTAAGGTTGTTGATTGAATAATCGAGCAGTTTGGTCTGGTCGCGCACTATTTCGAATTTTATGTCGGGATAATCGGTCTCGAAATTTGCAGTTAAACCATTCAGGCTCTCTTTAAGCTGCTTCATTTGTGCATCGCTCTGTTTGATAACGGCCATGGTTACCGTTTCGCCATTGTTTGATATGACTTTCCCCCTCAGCTCTTGCGGCTGTTCAATTACCTGCGCAATGTCTTTCAGCTGCAACAAGCGGTCATCGACTTTGAAATATATATTTTCGATATCGTGCTTATCCCTGATGGCCGACTCGAACCTGATGTTGTAAATGTATTGCCCGTCTTTTATGGAGAGGTTGCCAAGCTGTATGTTGTTCGATGCGATAATGCTTTCGATCCGGTTCGGGGTGAGCTGCAATGCATCGAGCTTCTCTTCATCGGCAACAATCATTATTTCATTATTAACCATCCCGCTAATATCGGCCATGGCCACTTCGGGCAACTGTTCGAGCCTTTTGCGTATTACATTATTGGCAAAACGGCTTAGTTCGACAAATTGTTGAGTGGTTTCAGGTTTCAGGTTATTGATTTCAGCCCCGATAGTTATCGGGGTCAGATTCCATGTTCCAGATTGTTCTCGATTCAATTTGGAATTTGAAACTTGAAACTTGGAATCATCATTTTTGGAATTTGGAATTTGGAATTTGGAATCATCCAACGTAAGGTTAAGATAAAACACCGGCACGTCGCTCACATTGGCTTTGATGACTTTAGGGCGCTGCATTTCTTTAGGCATGTAGCCCATGGCGCGGTCCACTTTCTCGTTCACCTCGATAAAGGCATAATTGATATCGGTGCCATACGCAAATTTAAGGCGGATAACACTGTTGCCGTCGGATGTTTCGCTGTTGATATCGTCGAGATGGGCCACCTGCATCAGTTGCTGCCTCAAAGGTTTCACAATGCTGTTTTCCAACTCGCGCGCGGGGGTATTCTCGCTACTTACCTGCACTGTTATTTCGGGTATGGCAATGTCGGGCATCAGTGATACCGGGATTTTTGTTACCGACACCAGTCCAACAATCATGATGGCTATGAAGGTCATGGTAACGGCGATGGGTTTGTTTAAAAGAAATTTGACCATGGTTTTGTTTCAGGTTACAGGTTACAGATTTCAGATTTCAGATTTTAAGTTTCAGGTTTTATTTAAACTTGTGTCCTTTGTATTCACATTTTCTTAAGTAATTGGAAAAGCCTCTTATCTGTTTGCTAAGTAATAAGCATTCTGCTTTGTGTATTTCAAACTCCTTTTCTGAAATATATCCATAATCGAAGGAACGGTATAGCTGTGAACGGGTTTCGCCAATAGAACCTTTTGACATATTAAGAAACTGTATGAACTCACGGTTTCCATCCCTTTCAAATCCTTCGGCTATATTATCCATTGCTGAACCAGACGAACGTCGTATTTGATCGACCAATGAGAAGTCTTTTCTGAAATTACTTTTTTTTGTCAGAACATTTATCTGGTTACATATTTTCCGGGCATTTTCCCAAATTTCAAGGTCTTCGAATTGTTGGATTGTTGCCATAGTTTTAGGTTTCAGGTTACAGATTTCAGTTTTAAAGGTTTCAGGTTGTTCGATGCTCAATTTGGAATCTGAAACGTGGAATTTGAAATATATAATCATTCAATTTCAATATCCGACTCGTGTGCCAAATTCAAATTGCCCGAGACGATGACGGTATCCCCTGGTTCAAGGCTGGCGGTGTTTTTATCGGGGTGCGGTATTACGGCGTAGCTGCTTGAGTTTTCGTACACAACCTTTACATAATTCCAATAAGCTTTGCCGTTGTTTACCTTGAACAGTACTTCCCAGTTATCGCGTAGCACCACGGCACTTTTAGGCACTACATACTGGTTGGGCACATCTTTTTCGACCAACACGCGCACGTTCATCCCCTCCATTAAGCGGCCGGTATTACCCACCAGGGCTTTCACCTTTACCAAACCGTTGTCATCGACCACCGGGTTGATTTCAACAATTTTGCCGGTAAACACCTCATCGACAGCATAAGGAAGTACTTTAACCGCGTTGCCCTTTTGCACTTCTTTCAGCTCGTTCTCCATTAGCTGAAATACCACTTCAAACTTTGAGTCATCGATAAGCGTACAAAAAGCCTGACCGTTGGTTTGCTCGTGTGTTTTTTGGGTAATGTTGGCCACTATGCCGGCAAAAGGTGCAAACAGTTGGCAATTGTTGAGGTTGCGTTGGGCGGTGGCAAAATCGAGCGAGGCATTGGTATAGCCCGAGCGTGTTTTGGCCAGTTCCATTTTACCGGGCGGAATAGAGAGGCTGTCGGCAGGGGCGAAGCCCATACCGATAAGTACATCCTGCAACTCGAGCCCGGCCTTTTTAAGTGCCAGGCTTGACTGTTGCAAGCGCTGGCGATAATCGGTATCGTTAAGTGCGGCAATAAGCTGCCCTTTAGTAATACGCATGCCGTTGATTACAGGCAGTTGTTCAATTTCTCCGTTAATGCGAAAACTTAGCTCTGCTTTGCGAAAAGCCGCAAGCTTGCCGTTGCCCACCAATTGCTTTGTAAAGGTGGTGGGTTGAAGTTCCATAATTTGAACAATGTTGCGTTGTTGAATTTGCCCCGCACGCCCGGTTTCTTCGGTGCTTTGGGGTTTGTTGCCACACGATACTATAAAAAAAAGCACCATGATTGCCGCGATTTGCAGGTAAGTGTTTTGTTTCATTAAAATCTAGGTTAGTGGTTAATAGCTGACTGGTCATTATGCTTGGTTTTATCTTATTATTCATTTCAATGTTTTTGAAATCTTTTCTCGGATAATAAAATCCACTATTTAAAAAGCGCGGATTACAAATCCGCACAAGCGGGTTTTTATAACAAGTAGGGACGAATTGCAAGCTCGCGCCATTTTGAGAATTCAACTATTCCCTAAAATTTTATAAAATAGCTTCATCATATCAGATGTTAAAAAGGGGGCTCCAATTAATCTTATTCTATTATTTGAATCAATAAGTAATGATTTATTAATTATATTTAATGGGATGTTTTTGTTATCACTAATAAAGTCATAAGTTGGATCATAAACCATATAATAATCACTATGATCTTTACCAATTAATTTGACTTTTGATATAAAGTCACTTTTATTGGATCCACGGAGAACATATATTATTGCATAACTATCTCCTTGAGCAACTGTATCCATTTTTTCTTGCCATTCAATAAATTTATGATAACAAATCGAACATTCTTCATCAAGATACACTAATGAAAGATAATTGTATTTTTTTCTCAATTTTGAAAATGAGATAGTACTATCTTGATAATTTATTTTATTAAAACTCTTAAGTTCAACTTCTTTATCAAGATTATCATTAATTTCATTTTTATATGATGACATATTGCACGATTGTAAAAACACAATCAAACATAATAAAATGTATTTAT